>DATHPK010000034.1:0-10891 GCA_035483935.1 Acidimicrobiales bacterium | reverse complement strand
GCCCGAGCCGGGCGGCTGACCGCCAGAGCCGGCTGTTGTAGCTGGCGATGGTCTGATTGACGTCCGACGCCGCCGTCGACACGGCCTTCGAGGGTGCCACGCCCTGGGTGTACATCGAGATCTCGGCGTTGAGCACGTCGGTGCGCACGTCGGCGTAGGGGCCGATGACCGAGCCGGAGGTGGCCGTCGAGTTCACACCGTTGTTGATCTCGTTGTAGGCGACCTTGTAGCCCGGCTCGGTCGCCCAGAGGTGTTGAACCGTCGCCGTCTGGGTCGAGGACTTGCGCACCGGGATGTAGCCCGTGCCGGCGGACCACGTGGCCACGCTCTGCGTGTTCATGAGGTAGCTGACGAACGTCCACGCCGCCGCCTGTTCGAGCGCGGGCACCTTGTTCGAGATGTACACGCCGCCGCCGCCGGGCTCGATCCCACCCTGGACGGCGGCGCTGTACACCGGGAACGGCCCGATGCCGAGCTTCACGTTCGAGTACTGGCCGCCGCTGAGCAACTGGGTGACGGTGCCCAGCGCGGCGGAGGTCTCGATCGTCATGCCGTACTTCCCGCTCCCGATGCCGAGCAGGTTGTCGTACTCGTCGGGTCCGGTCGAGGGGTTGGTCGTGGCGTCGCCCGAGCGCACCAGCTGGCTCAGCTGGCTGAAGATGGAGACGGCCGTCCGGTTGTTGAAGACGGCCTGCGTGGCCCGGGCACTGCGTCCGTTGCTGTTGTTCACGAACAGCTTGTTCGCCGAGGCCAGCCACGTCTCGAGGTGCCAGGGGTCGAGCACCAGGCCCATGCCGCTGCCCGAGGCCTTGAGCGTCTTGGCATCGCTGAGCAGTTGCGACAGCGTGAGGGGCGGGCTGTTCGGGTTGAGACCGGCCCTGGTGAAGGCGTTCTGGTTGTAGTACACGATCGGCGCGGAGACCGAGAAGGGCAACGCCCACTGGACGCCGTTCACCTTCCAGTAGGCGAGCGGCCGGGCCAGGAAGTCACTCGTCGGGTACTTGGCCGCGTTCATGCACGACTGCACCGGGAGGAACGAGCCCGTGTCGATTGCCTCCTGGGTGCGGTCGTCCTCGAGCTGCACGACGTCGGGCAGCTGTCCGTTGCTCAGGCCGGCCGTGTACTTCTGCCAAGTGTCGTCGTAGCCGGCCTGCGTGACGAGCGTCACGTGCACCTTGGACTGCGACGAGTTGAAGGCGCTGGCGATCCCTTGCAGCACCGTGAGGTTGGCCGTCGACGCCGACTCCCAGAACGTGATCGGCACGACCCCCTGGTGCTTGGCGAGCGCCGAGAGGTTGCAGCTGGGGAGCCTCGTCGCGGCGCCGGCGGGTGCCGCGCCGGCGCCGGCTGCGGCAGTCGCCCCCGTGGCCGCCGCAACGACGAACAGCACGGCAGCGGCGAGGCGCAAGCGCAGATCGAAGCGGAGCCGGAGCGGGCGGGCGGTGCGCATGCCTCCTTCGTAGCACCCGGGCCGGGACTGCCCCGGGCACCACCGCCGGTCCGAACCGTCGCGCCGCGCTACTTGACGGCGCCGGCGGTGAGGCTGCGCACCAGCTGCTTCTGGAAGATCAGGAGCAGGATGACCAACGGCACGAACGCGATGACCGCGCCGGCCAGGGACACGGGGATTTGCGAGACCTGCGTGCCGAGCAGCTGCTTCAGCCCGAGCTGCACCGTGTAGAGGGGCGTCGAACCGCCGGTCGACACGAGTGGCCACAGGTACTGGTTCCAGGCGCCGAGGAAGGAGAAGACGGCGAGCGCGGCCAGCGAGGGCCGGGCCAGCGGGACCGCCACCCGGGTCATGAACCGCAGGTGCCCGTAGCCGTCGAGTTGCGCCGCCTCCTGCAGATCGCGCGGGATCTGCAGGAAGGCCTGGCGCATGAGGAAGATGCCGAACCCCGTGGCGAGGAACGGGACCGAGAGCCCCTCGTAGGTGTTGAACCAGTGGAACGACGTGATCGTGTCGAGATTGGTGATGAACGTCACCTCGAGCGGGATCATCAGCGTGGCCAGGCAGACGACGAAGAGCGTGCGTTTGAACGGGAAGCGCAGGAAGGCGAACGCGTAGGCGGCGAGGACGGACGTGACCAGCTGTCCGATCACGATGATCGCCGTCATGATGGCCGAGGTCGCCATGTACTTGGACATGGAGCCCGAGGTCCAGGCCGTTGCGTAGTGGCCCCACTGCGGGTTGGTCGGGAAGAGCGGGGGCGGCTGTCGGACCAGTTGGTCGGGTGCCAGCAGTGAGTTCACGATCGTCACATAGATCGGGAACAAGATGATGATGGCGAACGCGGTGAGCAACGCATAGCTGCCGAGCGTGCGCAACCGGCGCCGCGGCCGGCGTGGCGGGGCTGAAGCGGATGCCGCCGCGTCCGCCGCCGGCGGATCGGGGGGCGGCGTGCCTGCGGCCGGCGCCAGGTCCGTCACGACGAACGTTTCGGTGCCGCTGCCGGCGGTCCGCTCAGCGGGCATAGCTCACCCTCCGCTCGAGGAACCGCATCTGCAGCAGCGTCATGCCGAGCGTGATGAGGAACAGAACCGTCGCCATAACGGCGGCCTGGCCCGCGTTGTTCTCGAGCGCCGGCGAGTTCGTGTTGACGATGTTGTAGATCAGCACGTTCGTGTGCAGTCGCACCGTGTTCATGGGGCCGATGAGGATGTCGATCGCACCGAAGGCCTGCATGGCGTAGATCGTGCTGACCACGAGGGCGAAGAAGATGGTCGGGGAGAGGAGCGGCACCGTCATGCGCCAGAATCGTGTCCACGCATTGGCCCCGTCGATGCGCGCCGCCTCCAGGAGCTCGTCCGGGACGGACTGCAGTCCAGCCAGCATGATGATGAAGACGAGGCCGAGGAACTGCCAGATCGTGATGAGCGCCACCGCGGGGAGGGCCCACGTCGTGCTCTCGAGGGCAGGCGGCGTCGGGTTGATCCCGAGCCAGGGGAGCAGGCCGACCACCGGGTTGAGCAGCGTGCCGAAGACGACCGAAGCCACGGCGACCGACGACACGACGGTCGAGGAGAAGATCATCCGGTAGACCGCCATCCCCTTCAACTTGCGGTGGGCGGCGACCGCCAGGGCGAGCCCCAGGATCAGGCTGATCGGGATCACCAGCACCACGAAGATCAGACTGGTCACCAGGCTCTGGGTGAACTGTGTCGACGTGAGCGTCGAGCCGATCTGGTGCAGCCCCACGTAGTGCGCCGGTAGACCTGGCACCGGTGGCGTCTCGTACAGCATCAGCTTGAAGTTGCGGAAGAAGGGATAGAAGGAGAAGGCGCCGAACAACACGAGCGCCGGCAGCAGCAGCCCGTACGCGAGCAGCGCTTCCTTGCGCCGGCGGGTGTGCAGCCCGTGCCGGGGTTGGGGTGCCGTCGCGACACCCGTCGCCTCGGCGGCCTCCGCCACCCCGCCGATGCCGGCCGTCACCGTGGTCACGACGGCCCCAGCCGTTCCCCGGTGCCGGCGTCGAAGAGGTGGTACGCCTGCGGGTCCGCCGACACGGCGATGCGCACGGTCTCGCCGATCGCCGGCTTCGGTGCCGCGGCCCCCTGGCGCACGATGAGCCGCGTGCCCATCTCGGTCGTGCAGATCACGTGCGTCTCCGCCCCGAGCAGCTCCACGATGACGACGCTCGCCCCGATCGACCCGTCCGAGCTGAGATGCACCGCCTCGGGCCGCAGGCCGAGCACGACGTCGGGTCCGGCGCCCCGCACGCCCTCGGCGACCTCGGCCGGCAGCGGCACGGAGGCGCCCGGGAAGGCCACGCACAGCGTCCCGACGCCGGCGCCGGCGCCGCGCTCGGGCCCCGTCTCCGATGGCCCGCTCTCCACCAGCATCCCCTCGATCAGGTTCATGCCCGGGCTCCCGAGGAAGCGGGCGACGAAAGTGTTCGCCGGCCGGTCGTAGAGCGCCTCGGGCGCCGCGACCTGCTGCAGCCTTCCCTCGCTCATCACGGCGATGCGGTGCCCCATCGTCATCGCCTCGACCTGGTCGTGCGTCACGTACAGCGTCGTCGTCGCCAGACGCGCCTGAAGTTCGACGATGTCGGCCCGCGTCTGGACGCGCAACGCGGCGTCGAGGTTCGACAGCGGCTCGTCCATCAGGAAGACGAGCGGCTCGCGCACGATGGCCCGGGCGAGTGCCACCCGTTGGCGCTGGCCACCCGAGAGTTGTGCGGGCTTGCGGCCCAGTAGTCCGCTCAGGCCGAGCGTGTCGGCGGCCCGCTTGACCTTGGCGGCGCGCTCCTCCTTGTCCACGCCGCGTTGGCGGAGCGGGAACTCGATGTTCTTGGCCACCGTCAGGTGCGGGTACAGCGCGTAGCTCTGGAAGACCATGGCGACGTCGCGGTCCTTGGGGTCGACGTCGTTGACCACCCGGTCGCCGATGCTCACGGTGCCCTCGGTCAGCTCCTCGAGGCCGGCCACCATCCGCAGCGCGGTCGTCTTGCCGCACCCCGACGGCCCGAGGAGCACGAGCAGCTCGCCGTCGCGCACCGACAGGGTCAGGTCGTCGACGGCGAGCGTCTCACCGAAGCGCTTGGTGACCCCTAGGAAGGTGACCTCTGCCAACGTGATCCTCCACGCCGCCGCTGACCGGGCGGCTCGACCATCTGCCGCACGGTACCGGGGCGGGCCGCCTCCGGCACGGACGGCGTTGTTGCCGACTCGAGTTGCAACCAACAGGACGGGGAACGTCGATGCGGCGACGAATCCTGTGTCGCTGCGTATGCCGTTTCCGACTCATTTCCCACAAAAATGACCACACAGATCGGCTCGGTTCGAGCCCGAATGATCGGCTTTGCGTGCTTGTTCGCCAAATCCGATCAATTGAGCACGCTGGCCTGATCATTTCGGACCCAACCGAACCTGATCGGGTGATCGTTTCTTCCGCGAATGAACAGGGTGCCCCTCATACGTCCGCACTCCGGACTACATCGCCGCCCGGCCCCCACGCCTGATCAGGTCATGGCCAGCCGCCCGCCCGCTCAGTTCGCCGGGATCTTCCAACCCATCGACTCGGCGATCTCCTTGCAGGTCGGGCAGAGCCCGTAGCGCTTCGGGTCGCGGCCGGGCACCCACTCCTTGCCGCAGAGCGCCCGCACCGGAACCGCGTTCACGATCCCCTCGACGACGCTCGGCCCCGCGGAGACGAAGTCGCCGGCCTTCTCGCCCTTCGTCGGGGTATAGCCCTCCAGCACGATGTGGGCCATCCGGTCGTGGTCGCCGTCGTCCAGGTCGGGCCGCGGCCGGGCGGGCGCCAGGGTGGTACCGCCGTCGCCCTCGGGCGCCATCGACGCTCTCGGCGCGCTCAAGTCGGGATCCACGTCCCTAGGCTAGATCCCTTCCTTTTGGGAGCTCCGGGTTGGCGACCCCGCCCTGCCGCCGGACCCCCAAAAGGGGGCGTTGACCAGGTCTTCCGCACAGGGAACAACTGACCCCCCGAAATGGTTGACCAGTCAGAGGAATTCGTGCTTACGGCATTACGTGAGGACGGACCGACCAGAAAGAAAGACCATGACGAACGAGAATGTGACGCTCCCATTGCTCCCACTCACCTCTGGGGTGGTGCTGCCGGGGATGGTGTTCACCATGGCGCTCGAGTCCGACGAGGCTCGTGCCGCGGTGGAGTCCGCCCGCTCGGCCGGCGGACGCCTGCTGCTCGTGCCCCACATCGACGGCCGTTTCGCCCGCGTCGGCGTCGTCGCCGAGGTCATGGAGGAAGGTGAGCTGCCCGGCGGGCTGAACGCCGTGGCGATCCGGGGCGACCACCGCGCCACCATCGGGACCGGCGTGCCCGGGACCGGCAACGCCCTGTGGGTGGAGGCCGAGCCCATCGTCGAGCCCGAGGCCACGCCGGCCGCGCAGGAGCTCGCCCGTGAGTACCGCGCCGTGCTCGAGAACATCCTCCACACCCGCGGCGCCGGCCGCATCGCGGCCCAACTTCGCGAAATCACCGAACCGAGCGGCCTCGCCGACGTGGCGGGCTACTCGCCCGACCTCTCGCTGACCCAGAAGGTCGAGGTGCTCGAGATGATCGACGTCGAGGCGCGGTTGCGCCTCGTTCTCGGCTGGGCCCGCGACACCCTGGCCGACCTCGCCTTGCGCGAGAAGATCAAGACCGACGTCGAAGAGGGCATGGAGAAGACGCAGCGCGAGTTCCTCCTGCGCCGCCAGCTCGATGCCATCCGCAAGGAGCTCAACGGACTCAGCGATGACAAGGACGGCGAGGACCCCGACGACTACCGGGCCAAGCTGGAGTCGCGCGACCTCCCCGAGGACGTCCGCAAGGCCGTCGAGCGCGAGGTCGACAAGCTTGAGCGCACCAGCGATCAGAGCCCTGAGACGGGCTGGATTCGCACGTGGCTCGACACCGTGTTCGAGATCCCCTGGGGCGTCGAGTCCGAGGACCGGCTCGACATCCAAGAGGCATCGAACATCCTCGAGGCCGATCACGACGGCTTGGAGGACGTGAAGGAGCGCATCCTCGAGCACCTGGCCGTGCGCAAGCTCCAGGCCGAGCGGAACCTCGCGCCCGTCGACGGGCGCGGCTCGGGAGCGATCCTGGCCCTCGTCGGCCCCCCCGGCGTCGGCAAGACCTCCCTTGGCGAGTCCGTGGCCAACGCGCTCGGACGCAAGTTCGTCCGCGTGTCATTGGGTGGCATCCGCGACGAGGCCGAGATCCGCGGCCACCGCCGCACTTACGTCGGTGCCCAGGCCGGCCGCCTGGTCCGCGCGTTGCGCGAGGCCGGAACCATGAACCCGGTCATCGTGCTCGACGAGGTCGACAAGATCGGCACCGACTACCGGGGCGACCCCTCCTCGGCGCTGCTCGAGGTGCTCGACCCGGCCCAGAACCACACGTTCCGTGACCACTATCTCGAGGTGGACCTCGATCTGTCGCGGGTGCTGTTCATCGCGACCGCGAACGTCAGCGAGACGATCCCCGGGCCGTTGCTCGACCGGATGGAGGTCATCCGGATCGACGGCTACACCGAGTCCGAGAAGGTCTCGATCGCCAAGCACCACCTCATCCGGCGCCAGCTCACCCGGGCGGCGCTGCGTGAGGACGAGGTCGAGATCGACGACGAGGCGCTGCGCGCCATCGTGGCCGACTACACCCGGGAGGCCGGCGTGAGGAACCTCGAGCGCGAGCTCGGCAAGCTGTTGCGCAAGGTGGCGACGAAGCTCGCCTCCGGTGAGCGCAGCGCGCCGGTCGTCGTGGGGAAGGACGACGTGCGGGGCTGGTTGGGGCGTCCGCACTTCTTCTTCGAGGCGGCGGACCGCACCAGCGTGCCCGGCGTGGTCACCGGTCTGGCCGTGACCGGCGCCGGCGGCGACGTCCTCTTCGTCGAGGCAAGCGTCTCCGACGGGCCCGAGGGCCTGACCTTGACGGGTCAGCTGGGTGACGTCATGAAGGAGTCGGCGGAGATCGCCCTCTCCTACGTGCGCTCACACGCCGAAGAGCTCGGGATCGACCCGGGCGCGTTCACCGGCAAGCGCTTCCACGTGCACGTCCCCGCCGGGGCCGTGCCGAAGGACGGGCCTTCCGCCGGCGTCACCATGACGACGGCGCTCGTGAGCCTGTTGCGCGGCGTCCCGGTGCGCTCGACGGTCGGCATGACCGGTGAGGTCACGCTGCAGGGACGGGTGTTGCCGATCGGCGGCGTCAAACAGAAGGTGCTGGCCGCCCACCGGGCCGGGCTGACCGAGGTCGTCCTGCCCGAGCGCAACGGCCCGGATCTCGAGGACGTCCCCGAGGAGGTCCGAGACGTCATGACGTTCCACTTGGCCGCCACCATCGCCGACGTGCTCACCCCGGCTCTGTCCGGGGAGGGCGCGGCGGCGCCCGAGCCGGCGGACGAGTCGTCGTTGGGCAACGCGGCCTGATTCGGGCAGACTGACGCGCATGGACGACCAGGAGATCGTGAAGCGAATCAGCGAGCTCGCCGCCGAGGAGCAGGAGCTCGAGGAGGCGCACGTCGGCGAGGGCCTCTCCGCCGACGAGATCAAGCGCAAGCGCGACCTCGAGGTCACGCTCGACGAGATGTGGGATCTCCTGCGCCAGCGCCGCGCCAAGCGCAGCGCCGGCCAGGATCCCGACGCGGCGCAACAGCGGTCCGCCGGCACCGTCGAGGGCTACCTCCAGTAATCCTCTGCCCGGCCGCCGCCGGGACGGAACCGGCTCAGATCAGCGACCCGGCATGCGCCGGTTGAGCCCCGGAGCCACGATCCCGAGGAGCCCGCGCAGGTTCCCGATCGTCACGTCCAGCCAGTCGAAGGAGTCGCGCCAGACCGCGATCTGCCCGTCGCGCACCACGAAGCGGCCGTAGACCCAGAAGCGGCTCGCCCACTTGCCGAACGTGAGCTCGTCGATGCGGTCGGTCAGGACGACGTCGCCGTCCGTCGCCACGTGGTGGAGGTAGGCGTTGAACCCGAAGCGGTCGGGACGCATGATCGGCCGGGCCAGGCGTTCGAGACGGTCACGTCCGTGGATCGTCGGCAACGAGACGTTGATGTACTCGAGGTCCTCGGTGACCAGCTCGAGCACGCGGTCGATGTCCCACCGGCCCCAGGCCTCGAGGAACTCGACGACCACGTCCGCCGGCGCGACCTGCTGCGGGGAGGCGGTGGATCGCTGCGAAGTGGGCATTGCACCCTCCTTGCTGTGGAGCGTTCAGACCGTAGTGGTGCGCCGGTAGCGCCGCCACACGGTCGGCCCGACCGCGAGCGCCACGAAGACCAGGACCGCAAGCAGGAAGAGCAGGGTGTAGGAGCCGAAACCGCCGTAGGAGAACGTCACCGTGTGCACGCCGGGTCCGACGTCGACACCTACCAACGCCGGGGCGACCATGACCGTCGGTGAGGGGTGCCCATTCACGGTCACCGTCCAACCCGGATCGAACGAAGCGCTGAGGACGACGGTTGCGCGTCGATTGGTCTTCACCACGGCGCTGGCCGTGCCCTGCGCCAGACTCGCATGCTCCACCACGACGTGACCCGGCGATCCGGTCAGTGACGAACCTCCGGGCGCCGTGGGCGGCGACGCCGTGTCGCCGTTGAAGGCGACGGTCTTGTCCCGCTGTTCCGAGAGCGCAGTCGAGTCCAGGAGCGGCACGCTGGCGGTCCCGACGTCCGCCCGCGTGGCGTCGAGCACGCCCGTCGTGTCGTACACGTGGAAATACCCCGGATCGGGGAGTGCCCATAGGCAGTAGTCGTCGACGCAGCGCACCTGTTCGGCGGGCACCGGCGGCGTCCATGGCGCACCGAGCGCCGTCTTCGCCGGGGTCAAGAGGTAGCCGATGCCGAACAGCGGGTAGTCGCCCGGGTTGGTGTCGTCGAAGTAGTACTCGGGGTCGGTCATCAGCGAGGCCGTGCGCAGCGTGTAACCGACCTCGTCGACGTCCTTGCTCTCGAGGTACTTGAAGACGGGGACCTCACCGATGGTGAAGTCGGTGCCCCAGTTCGTCGGCTGCCCCGCGTACACCCGCCCCCGGGGGTGGGCCTCGACGTAGGCGAGCAGCGATTCGAGCGCAGGCCCTTGCGACGCGTCGGCGTTCGCCTGGTAAGAAACGTTGGCGGCGTTGCCGCTGTTGTAGGTGTCCATCGAGGTCCACGCCGGGATCAGGACGACGACCGCTCCGACCACACACAGCCCAACCACCAGCGCGCGGCCCGCTGGTCGTCGGAGCCGCCGCCGCCGTTCCTCGGGCAACAGCTGCGTGGCCGTCTCCACCAACCACCGACCGACGAACACGAGGCCGATGCCCGCCAGCAGGATCCCCGAGAGTTGCATGCCCATCTCGAAGCGTCGGATGAAGACGTCGCTGCTCCCCGGAATGATCGAGTACAGCCCTTTCCACGTGGCGCGCCCGAAGGTCATCAGCATGGTGACGACGAACATGGTCACCAGGGCCCGTCCGGCGACAAAGGTGCGCCACCGCGCCACGCAGACCACGATGCCGACGAACACGAAGATGGTGATCACCGCGATCCAGTGATTGCGGTCGAACATCTGTCCTCTGAACAGCCAGCTCAGGATCTGTCCTGCGCCGTAGCCATTCTCGAGCCCCGTCCCCTCGAGCACCTGGTTGCGGGCAGCCCAATGGGACTGTTGGAGCACCGGCACGACCACCCAGGCGGAAGCCAGCAGCGCGGAGCCGCCGACGAGCACGGCGCGGGCCAAGCGGCGCCGGAGATCCGACGGCACGAGGAACGGGAGCACGATGACCGCCACGAACGCGAGATAGCCGGTCTCGAAGTGCAGCCCGACCGTCAGCATGATGAAGAAGACGGCCGGGAGCACCGAGCGGCGCACCGGGTGGCGCGCGTCGAGGGCCCGGAAGGTGAAGGCCCACGCGAGCGGCAGCGTCCACGACGCCCAGAGCTGGGTCCACACGCCGTAGCCGCGCCAGATGTAGGCCATGTCCTCGTAGCCGATGCCGGCCGCCGACGTCAGCAGGGGAGAGACCAGCGCGGCCGCTCCGGCAGTCCAACGTCCGAGCCCGAACAGGCGGGCGGACCAGTAGATGACCAGCGGCCAGAGGGCCAAGAGGAGGTACAGGGACCAACGGAACGCGGTGTTGGGGTCCATGAACGTGCCGAAGACCCCGGTGATCATCGAGGGCAGGCTCTGGTAGTGCAGGAACTGTGGGGAGCCGAGGCCCAGGTACGGGTACCAACTCGTCAGCGGGAGATGCCCCTGACTGATGCGGCTCGACGCGAAGCGCACCATCTGCTGGTGGATGGAGCTGTCGTCGAGATACGGCACGGCCGTGAGCTCGGGGCGGAGCTCCACCAGTCCCCAGGCGACCGCGATCAGGACCAGGCTCCACGGGGCGAACCGGAGCCACGCCGGCTCCCGTTGATCCGGTGTCTCGGTGTGCTC
>DATHPK010000033.1:0-2475 GCA_035483935.1 Acidimicrobiales bacterium | reverse complement strand
CCGGCGAGGATGAAGGCGACCGCGACGAGGACCCCGGTTGCCAGCGCCAGCTCGGGCGTGTCGCCGACGAGGAAGTCCCAGAGGAAGCGACCCAACCAACGCACCGCTCGAGCCAGGCTGGTGGTCATGGCGTCGTCGCCTCTTCGGTGACGGTCTCGGCCGGCGCCGGCAACTGCGTGCGCAGCAACGCCGTGTACGCGAAATAAACCACGACCCAGAAGCCGACCAGAACAGGGATGGCCAAGTCGGAACCCGGCCAGTGGATGCCCGCACCCTCGCCGACCCAGAACACGCCGAAGCTGCTGAGCATGATGCCAACCACCGTCTTGATCGTGTTCTCGGGCACCTCGCTCAGCTGGCGCGTAACGACGATGCCGACGATCCCGACCAGGACGAGCGCCACCACCGCGGCGAGGGCCGCCAGGCCAAGCCGGTGTTGGGCCGCACCGAGGCTGATCACGATCAGCACCACTTCGGTGCCCTCGAGGAACACCCCCTTGAAGGCGACGGCGAATCCGACGGGGTCGCGGCCCTTGGAGGGGCGACCGGAACCGGTGTCGGAGTCCTCGTTCAGCTCGGCCACGGTCTCGGCGTAGATCGCGTCCTCGTCGTGCAGAGCCTTGTGGCCGCTCGAACGCAGGATGGCCTTGCGGAGCCAGTTCAGCCCGAGGACTAAGAGGAGGGCGCCAACGACGACGCGCAGCGCGTCGATCGGCATGTAGCGAATGAGCGGGACCCCCACCGCGACGACGAGGACGCCCAGCACGGCGACTGCGGCGGCAGCGCCCTCGAGCGCGGAGCGCCAGCCCCGGCTGACACCGGCCGCGACGACAAGGGTCAGTGCCTCGACCATCTCGACGAGGCAGGCCCCGAACACAGCGAGGACGAGAACGATGTCGGAGGAGGTGTGCATGAGCGGCCGGCGCCAAAACTACCTTGCCCGCAGCCTCCACTGTGCCTGTTGGGCGGGCGGTAATGTGCGGGCACTGACCAGGGTTTCTGGTGAAGGGAGACGGCTGCCATGCGTGATGGCACGACCGAGGCCGCGGGCCCGGGGGAGACATCGATGCGGGGGCGCAACTACGTGGTCGTCTCCGCCGACACGCACGCGTCGCCCGACAGCCTGGATCAGTTCCTGTCCTATGTCGACCCCGCCGAGCGCGACGCCGTCGCCGCCTTCGGCGACATGTCGGCGACCGCCATTTCCATGTTCGGCGGCTTCGACCCCGGACACATCGACGACCCCGATCCCGTGCGCGCGACGGCGGCGCGGCGCCTGGCGGGCATGGGCGTCGACACCGTGGCGGCGAAGAGTTGGCTCGCGCACTACGACGCGGAGTGGGTCGTGGCGGGTGACGGCGATGGCCGCAGGCTCAAGGTGCTCGAGGAACAGGGAATCCACGCGGAGGTGACGCTGCCGGGCCCGATCCTGGCTGGCGGGCTGTCGCCGGCCATGTATCTCGGAGCGGTGACGGACAAGGCGCTCGAGCCTGTGTGGCCGGCCCTGCACGCCTACGTGCGTTGGTTGGCCGATTTCTGCGCGGCCGCGCCGGGCCGCCGGGCCGGGTGCATGCCGATCGACTTCCATGACATGGACCGCGCCGTCGAGGAGGTCACTTGGGCACGAGCACACGGCATCTTCGGCGGCGTGATGCTGCCGGCGATGTCGGTGACCTCGCGCCTACCGGGCTACGCCGACGACTACTACGACCCGTTTTGGAGCGCGTGTGAGGACAACGAGATGGTGGTCACATTGCACACCGGGGCGTCGGGATCGGCGACCGACTCGAAGTTCCTCTACGACGAGGCGCACGGCGGGATGCTGGGACTCTATGAGGTGTTCGTCTTCACGCGCCGCCCGCTCTGGTTCTTGATCTTCGGTGGCGTCTTCGACCGCCATCCGAATCTCCGCGTGGTCGTGACGGAGAACGGGGTGCAGTGGCTGCCCTCGCTGATCAGAGACATGGAGTCGTTCTTCGACACGCACGGGGGCGCGCCGGTCCGCTCGTACCTCAAGATGCGGCCGTCCGACTATTTCGAGAAGCACGTTTGGCTCGGCGGTTCGCTAATGAAGCGCTACGAGGCGGAGATGCGTCACGAGATCGGGCTCGACAAGCTCATGTGGGGGGCTGACTACCCGCACCTGGAGGGCGCGGCGCCGGTGCACCGGGAGACCCTGCGTTACATCTTCGGGGGTATGCCCGAAGACGAGTTGCGCCAGATCCTCGGTGGCAACGCGGTGAAGCTGTTCCGTTTCGACGCTTCGCTCCTGCAAGAGGTCGCCGACCGGGTCGGCCCGACCGTGGCGGACCTGACTACCCGGCTGGAGCTGACCGACTTCGAGGACACCTTCAGCTGGAGCCTGGCACGGCCGGTGCCGTTGGTAGAGCGGAGCGCTTAGGGGGTTTACCTACTTCGGCCGAAAATGGACGAACACTCGGCCGAAATTGTGGCTGTCCTTCTCGACACGGTCGT
>DATHPK010000032.1:0-2352 GCA_035483935.1 Acidimicrobiales bacterium | reverse complement strand
CCGGGCGAGGGCCTCGACGACGAGCCCGGTCGAGACCGGGTAGACGCCCTTCAGCCATCGGCCCATCACCCGGTACACCGGTTCTCGGTACCGGATGTCGGTCAGGTACACGATCACCTTGACGATGTCGCCGACGCCGCTGCCGGCCTCGCGCAGCAGCAGGTCGATGTTGGCCATCGCCTTCTCCGCCTGCGCTTCGACGTCGCCGATGCCGACGCTTTCCCTGGTCTCGAGGTCCTGCCCGATCTGGCCGCGCAGGTAGACGACGCCGTTCGCGACGACGGCCTGGCACAGGTCGTTGTCGAGGTTCTGCTCGGGGTAGGTGTCCTTCGTGTTGAACGGACGGATGCGCTTGTGGGTGGGCGTGGTCATCATGTTCACCTCCCGTAGACGACGGAGTCGGACGCGCTGACCTCGGCGGGCCCGTAGGCGTCGTAGCCCCGCTGGATCTGGATGTGGTCGGCGAGGTACTTGGCGTCGTGCCAGACCCCCCAGATGAAGCTCGATCCGCGCCGTGACTGCCAGGGCAGGCCGAGGAAGTAGACGCCCGGCTCGGACGACACCCCGCGCTGGTGCTTCGGCTTGCCGTTCTCGTCGAACGCGTTGACGTTCAGCCAGCTGTAGTCGACGGCGAAGCCCGTCGCCCAGACGATCGAGGCCACCCCGGCCCGGGCGAGGTCGAGCTCGAGGACGGGGCTGGTCACGCACTCCGGGTCGGGACCCAGGAGGTGAGCGCCCGGCTCCTCGGGTAGATCGAGGCCGTTGCGCTCGATGTGGGCGTCGGCCTCGTCGAGCAGCGACAGGTAGTTGGCGTCGCCGTTCGCGATGTTCTCGCCGAGGTCGGGCGCGAAGCGCAGGGTGCCGTTGTCGTGCGAGACGGTCCGGCCGGTGAGCGTAATGCCGCTGGCGGCGAGGGTGCGGAAGTCGACCGTGTGGCCGCCGTTGGCGCCGCTGACCGCGATCGTGACGTGCTCCGCGCCGAGCGGCGGGGTGGCGGCCTCCCACTTGCCGAGGACTCCGAGCCACCAGACGAAGTCGCGGCCTCGGTACCGTCGCGGCGGCCGGTCGTGCGGGCCGACGGAGAGGTAGACCTGGCGGCCGGCCTTCTGGAGCTCTTCGGCGATCTGGACCCCTGACGACCCGGCTCCGACGACAAGGACGGCGCCGTCGGGAAGCTGCCGCGGGCTGCGGTAGGAACTCGAGTGAATGTTCACCAGCCCGGCGTCGTCGGGAATGATCGACGGGATCACCGGACGCTGGAACGGGCCGGTCGCGGCCACGACGTAGCGCGCGATGATGACTCCGGCCGAGGTCTCCACACGGAAGCCGGGCCGGCCGGCGTTCTTGGAAACCGATGTCACCTCGACGCCGCAGCGGATCGGCGCCCCGATCTTCTCCGCGTAGGCGACGAAGTAGTCCGCGACCTGTTCCTTGTCGGCGAAGCCATCGGGGTCGAGGCCGGCGAACTCGAGGCCGGGGAACCGGTCGTGCCAGGCGGGCCCGTTGGCGACCAGGGAATCCCACCGCTCCGAGCGCCACCGCTCGGCGATGCGATGCCGCTCCAAGACGAGGTGCGGCACGCCGTAGCCGTTCAGGTGCTCGCTCATCGCGACCCCGGCCTGGCCCGCGCCGACGACGAGGACTTCGATCTCCTGGCCCGACATCCAGCCTCCACTCCGATTCCCACAGTGCTACGAGTGTGGGATCAAGGCGAGCAGATAGCAAATAGCTGTTGTTGACGTTCAACATCGGAAACACAGATGACCGGCGTCGGCGTTGGTGCATCGGTTCAACAGATGCAAAGCTTCGGAAAACGCTGGTGAGATGTATCTAGACAGTTCGGTGACACTGGAGACATCGTTACTGAACCGTCTGCTGTCGCAACGACGCGGTGTTCGCGAGGCGGGACGTTGTCTCGTGAAAGGAGTGCGCACCGAATGAACGCCGTAACGACGCCCGCCGAACAGCCTCAGCGGATCGAGGACGCCACGATCCAGCCGATCCCGGACACCGGCCGGCACGGCAAGGCACGGGACCTGTTCACCATCTGGTTCGGCTCCAACATCATGGTCCTCACCATCGTCACCGGCGCCCTCGCCACGACCGTGTTCGCGCAGCCGTTCTGGTCGGCGGTCGTCGCGATCGTGATCGGCAACCTCGTCGGCGCTATCTTCATGGCGCTGCACTCCGCGCAGGGACCGCGACTCGGCGTGCCCCAGATGGTGCAGACCCGCGGCCAGTTCGGCTCCTACGGGTCGCTGCTCGTCATCCTCATCGTCGTCATCATGTACGTCGGCTTCTTCGCCTCCAACCTCGTGCTTGGCGGGCAGTCGCTGAGCACGATGAGCTCCC
>DATHPK010000031.1:0-6886 GCA_035483935.1 Acidimicrobiales bacterium | reverse complement strand
CGTGGTTGAGGACCACGACGCGATCTGCGGTTTCGTCCGCCTCGGTGAGGTGGTGGGTGGCGAACAGCACCGTGCGGCCCTCGTTCCCGAAGTCCCGCATCATCCGCCAGAAAAACTGACGGGACTCGACGTCCATGGCGGACGTCGGCTCGTCGAGGAACACCACCTCGGGGTCGCCCGCGATGGCGATGGCGAACCGGACCCTCTGGGCCTGCCCGCCCGAGAGCCGGTCGGTCCGCCGGCGCAGCAGCGCACCGATGTCCGCCCGCTCGATGATGCGGGCGAGTTGTGCCGGCCGCGGGTAGAGCCGGCGCACGAGGTGCAGGGCCTGGTCGACGCGGACCCCCGGTGGCAGCCCGATGCCCGAACCCGACTGGAGCATGGCGCCCACCCTGCCGTCGGCGACGGCGCGGCGCGGGTCGCTGCCGAGCACCTCAACCCGTCCCTGCTGGGGGCGGACGAGACCCAGCAGCACGGAGATGGTGGTCGACTTGCCGGCTCCGTTGGGTCCGAGGAGGGCGACGACCTCACCTTGCGCCACTTCCAGGTTCAGCGAATCGAGGGCGACGCGGGATCCGTAGCTGTGCGTGACGTCCCGGAACGCCAGCGCGACCGCCTGGGGGGTGGTGCACGGTGCCGCCGGTGCATCTGACGGCACTGGAAGGAAGATCGACAAGAAAGAGGTACTCCGACAGTTCGGTTCGGGTCGCGGTCGCCGAGCGCAACCGCCATACGTTAACGACCCCTGGGGTCGGGCGCCCTTCGGGTACCCGGGATTTACGAAGAATTAAGGACTTAAGTCCCAGCCGCGAGAGCCCTCGATGCCCACTCCCGCGGGCGAGCCACCCGGGTGCGAGCATCATGGGCGCATGGACGAGGACTGGGATGGTGTCGATTTCGACGAGGTCGACGTCATCGGGGCCTCGGCCGGGTCGGGCACCCAGGCACGCGACGCCGGTGACGAGGCGGTCGACGGGCTCGACAAGATCACGGCACAGATGGTGGGCGGTGAGCACCGCCCCGAGCAGCAGGAGATGTGCCGCGCCGTGGCCGAGGCGCTGGCAACGGGCACCCACCTGGTCGTCCAGGCCGGGACCGGTACCGGCAAGTCGCTCGCGTATCTCGTGCCGGCGGTACTGAGCGGCAAGAAGGTGGTCGTGGCCACGGCGACGAAGGCATTGCAGGACCAGCTCCGGGACAAGGACCTGCCGCTCGTCGAGTCGGGTCTCGGGCTTCCGGTGCCGCTCGACTACGCCGTCCTGAAGGGGCGCAGCAACTACATCTGCCGCCAGCGGGTGGCCGAGGTGGGGTCTGGTGGGATCCAGGCCGAGCTCGGCGAGCAGGGTGCGGGGCGGGCCGACGAGCCGGACTGGGAGGCGCCCGAGGCGCGGGACCCTTCGGTGGCGTCGGCGGCGCGTCCGGCCGAGCCGTCCGCCGTGTCGCCGCCCGAAGGAGTGGTCGAGCAGGTGCGCGAACTGGTCGCCTGGTCGCAGACGTCGCGTACGGGTGACCGGGCGGACCTCACCTTCGAGCCCGCGGACCGGGCCTGGAACATGCTGAGCGTCGGGCCGCGCGAGTGCCCGGGAGCGTTCAACTGCCCCTCGGGGGGGAGCTGTTTCGCCGAGGCGGCGAGGGACCGGGCGGCGGTGGCCGACATCGTCGTCGTGAACACCCACCTCTATGGCGCGCACCTGGCGAGCGGCGGCGTCGTGTTGCCCGAGCACGAGGTCGTCGTGTTCGACGAGGCGCACGAGCTCGAGGAGGTGATGACGTCGAGTCTCGGCGTGGAGCTCACCCCGGGGCGCTTCCGCACCCTGGTGACGGCGGCCCGGCCGCTGGTGGAGACCCGGGACTCGGACCTGCTCGACTCGCTCGCCGCGGCGGGCGACCTCCTGGGCACGTTGCTGTCGGACCGGGCCGGCCAGCGGGTGCTGCGGGACGGGGCGGAGAACGCCGACGACGAAGACCTCTCCGACCTGCTGGCGCGCACGGCCGACGTCAGTCGGCGGGTGATCGACGCGTTGCGTCGCGGTGGCGCGCAGCGCAGCTTCACCGCGGGCGACGCCGACGATCCCGACAAGGCGAGCCGCAAGACCCGCACGCTGCAGGCCGCGGCCCACCTGGCCGAGGACCTGCACCGGCTCGTCGGCCGCACCGACGGCGAGGTGGCATGGGTCGACGGCACGCGACGCAACGCGCGCCTGCGGCTCTCCCCCATCGATGTGGGGCCTGCGCTGTCGGGGATGCTCTGGGGTGGCATCACCTCGGTGCTGACGAGCGCGACGATCCCGCCCCGCGTCGTCGAGCGCGTCGGGCTCGACGACTTCCCGACCGAGGAGCTCAACGTCGGCAGCCCGTTCGACTATCGGGCGCACTCGCTGCTCTACGTGGCGCGCCACCTGCCGGACCGCCGCGCCGAGGGCGCGGAGGACGCCGTGTTCGAAGAGCTGGGTCTCCTGATCGAAGCGGCGGGCGGCCGCACACTGGCGCTGTTCACGAGCCGGCGGGCCACCGAGGCGGCCGCGGAGGCGCTCGCCCCGGAACTCCCCTACGCGTTGCTGCTCCAGGGCGACCAGCCCAAGGGCCGGTTGCTCGAGGAGTTCGCTTCCGACGAGACGTCGTGCTTGTTCGCCACGCTCGGCTTCTGGCAGGGCGTCGACATCCCCGGCCGCGCGCTCTCTCTCGTGACGATCGACCGCCTGCCCTTCCCGCGGCCCGATGACCCTCTGCTGCAGGCCCGGCGCGACCGGGCGGGCGCACGGGCGTTCTCGCTCGTCGACCTGCCGCGTGCCGCCACGCTGCTGGCCCAGGGCGCCGGGCGGCTCATCCGCACGACGGAGGACAAGGGTGTGGTCGCGGTGCTCGACCCCCGGCTGGCCACCGCGTCCTACCGCGGCGTGCTGCTCGAGCGGCTGCCCCCGATGCGGCGATCGGTGGACCGCTCCGAGGTGGAGTCGTTCCTGCGCCGTGCCCTCGAAGGCTCCGACGCCCCGCCTCAATAACCGAGGCGGTCCAACATCTCCTCGCGGTTCTGCCAGCGGCGCTCGACCTTCACGTGCAGGTCGAGATAGGTGTTCTCGGGAAGCTGCTCGCGCACCGCGATGCCCACCTGTTTCAGGATCTCGCCGCCCTTCCCGATCACGATCGCCTTCTGTGAGTCGCGTTCGACGATGATCTCGACGCGGAT
Organism: Acidimicrobiales bacterium; assembly: GCA_035483935.1. GTDB lineage: Bacteria > Actinomycetota > Acidimicrobiia > Acidimicrobiales > RAAP-2 > Bog-473. The sequence goes on along the minus strand of DATHPK010000031.1, from coordinate 3,699 downwards.
GAGCGACCCCTCCCACTCGGTGACCCGGCACGTGATCGCGTGGGGCAACTCATCGCGGGTCTTGGCCAACAGTTGTTCGCGGACGAGCTCGGCGATCCAGAGCGCCTCGGGTGTGTCGGTGACGACGTCGGCCGGGAAGAACGGCGGGCCCTCGGGGAGCCGCCCGATCAGGTACGCGGTCAGTTCCCCCACCCCCCGGCCGGTGCGGGCCGAGACCGGGAAGTACTCGGCCTCGGGGAGCTCGTTGAGCGAGAGCGCGTCGACGGCCTCCTTGGCCTCCGCCAGCCGTTCGAGTACCCGCTCGGTCGTGGCGCGGTCGGTCTTGTTGACCACGACCACGAGGCCCGGTACCTCGCCGCCGCCGGCAGCCGCCGCCGCTGCTTGGCGCTGGTGCCGGATCGAGCGCTCGAGCACCGTGCGGTCGCCGGGTCCGACGGCCGCCGTCGCGTCGACCATCGCCATGATCACGTCCACCTCGGCCAGCGCGCCCGTCGCGGTCTCGTTCAGCCGGGTCCCGAGCGCGCTCCGCGGCCGGTGGATCCCCGGCGTGTCCACGAACACGACCTGCGCATCGGCCACCTCGTCGTGCAGGACGCCGAGGATGCGGTGCCGCGTCGTGTTGGGCCGCGGCGAGGTGATCGCCACCTTGGTGCCGACCATCTTGTTCACGAGCGTCGACTTGCCCACGTTGGGCCGGCCCACGACCGCGACGAAGCCCGAGCGCATCGGCGCTCAGTTGCCGGTATGCGACGCGTCGCCGGCGCGTCGCGTGTCCACCACGGCCCCGCCGTTCGAGCCCGGCGCACCGTCGTCGTCCTCGTCGTCGTCCTCGTCCGGGTCGCCGGTCGGCTCGATCCTCACGCGGCCGATCCGCCGGCCCCGGACGTCGAGCGCGGTCAGTCGGAAGCCGTCCGCCTCGACCGAGTCGCCGGCCTCGGGCACCCGCCCCACCAGGTCGAGCATGAGGCCGCCCACCGTGTCCCAGGGCCCGTGCGGCAACTCCGCCCCGAGCAGCTCTCCGGCGTCGTCGACGGAGTAGCCCGCGGGCACGGTCACGGAGCCGTCATCGAGCCGCTCGACCGTCGGCTCCTCCACGTCGAACTCGTCCACGATGTCGCCCACCAGCTCCTCGAGGAGATCCTCCAGCGTGATGAGGCCCGCCGTCCCGCCGTACTCGTCGACCACGATCGCCATGTGGAACTTCTCCTCCTGCATCTCGCGCAGGAGGTCCGACACCTCTTTGGACTCGGGCACGAACTTGGCCGGGCGCATGCTGGCGCGCACGACCTGGCCGGACTTGCCGGCGCGTTCGTCGCGCACCATGTCCTTGGCGTACGCGATCCCGATGATGTCGTCGATCCCGGCCTCCTCGACCGGGATGCGGCTGTATCCCGCCGACAACACCGTCTCGAGTGCATCCCGGACGGTGGCGTCCGCCTCGACGGTCACCATGTCGGGACGCGGCGTCATCACCTCGCGCGCCACCGTGTCGCCGAAATCGATGATCGAGTGGATGAACGTGCGCTCCTCCTTCTCGATCACGTTCTCCTCGTGCGCCACGTCGGCCATCGCCTTGAGCTCGGAGTCGGTGATGTAGGAGTGCGGCATGTGCTCCTCGTCCTCGGCAACGCCGATGATCCGGTTGGCCAGGCCGATGAGGACGACGGAGAGCCACCGGATCGGCGGGAACCGCGTCAGGGTGCTCACGATCGGGGCGCTCAGGAGGGCGGCGCGGTCCGCATTCCGGACCGCCCAGTTCTTCGGCACCGCCTCGAAGAACACGAAGATGACGACGATTTCGAAGACGATGCCGAGCAGGACGCCCCACGCCCCGAAGAGGTCGCTGGCCACGATGCCGACGAGCGTGGCCGAGACCAGTTGGCAGATCAGGACGAGCAGCAGGATCGGGTTGAGAAAGTTGGCTGGGTTCTCCACCAGGCGGGCCAGCTGGCGCGCGCCGCGTCGTTTCTCGTCGACGAGCGCCTTCGCCTTGATCTTGCTCATCCGCACGAGGCTCGTCTCGGCCATCGCCAGCACACCCGAGCCTGCGAGCAGCACGACGATGACGACGATCAGAATGACGTCCTCGGCCCGGAAGCCCGACGTCGCCAACAGCGGGCTCACGCTCACGCTCCCGGACTGACCCGGTAGTACCGCTGCAGCAACTGCCGTTCGAGGGCCTCCATCCTTTCCGCCTCGGCGTTCTCCTCGTGGTCCATGCCGAGGAGGTGGAGCAGCCCGTGCACGACCAGCAGCGCGACCTCGTCGTCAAGGGGGACGCCGTGCTCGTCGGCGTTGCGCGCGGCAACGGCGGGGCAGATCACAACGTCGCCGAGCAACGTGAGGCCGCCCTCCTCGGCGGACGTGCCCGGCCCGCTGCCACCGAAGTCCGGCGAGCGCCCCGTCGGGCCCGGCTCATCCTCGATCGGGAACGACAGCACGTCGGTCGGCCCACTCTTGGAGAGGAACTGCTCGTTGAGCTTGGCCATGGCCTCCTCGTCGACGAAGAGCAGCGAGACCTCGGTCTCTCCCTTCACCTTCCGCGCGGTGAGCACCTGGCGCGCCAGTTCGGCCCAGCGGGCCACGTCCATCGGATGGGCCTGTTGCTCGTCGGCGGCGAAGACGTCGATGGTCACTGGGTGTGACCAGCCCGCCCTTCTGCGATGTCGTAGGCGTCGACGATGTCGGCAACGATCTTGTGTCGGATCACGTCGCGCCGCGTCAGGTGGACGAACGCGATGTCGTCGATCCCGCCGAGCACCGGCTCGAGCCCGACCAGGCCCGAACGCGCCCCGGGCACGTCGATCTGGGTGACGTCGCCGGTCACGACGCACTTGGACCCGAAGCCGATGCGGGTCAGGAACATCTTCATCTGTTCCGGCGTCGTGTTCTGGGCCTCATCGAGAATGATGAACGAGCTGTTCAGCGTTCGGCCCCGCATGAACGCCAGCGGTGCGACCTCGATGGTGCCGCGGTCGAGCAGCCTCTGCGCGCCCTCGGGCTCGAGGAGGTCGTAGAGCGCGTCGTAGAGCGGACGGAGATAGGGGTCGACCTTGGCCATGAGGTCGCCGGGTAAGAAACCGAGCCGCTCCCCCGCCTCGACGGCCGGCCGGGTGAGGATGATGCGCGTCACCTGGCGCGACTGCAGCGCGTGCACCGCCTGGGCCACGGCGAGATACGACTTGCCAGTCCCGGCCGGTCCGATGCCGAAGGTGATGACGTTCTGGGAGATGGCGTCGACATAGCGCTTCTGTCCGGCCGTGTTGGGACGAATCGTCTTGCCGCCTGCGGCACGCACGACCTCGGAGCGAAGGACCTCGCTAGGCCGGATGTCCTCGCGCACCATGTCGATGGTGCGGGCCAGTGTGGACGAGTCGAGGTCCCGGCCCGATTGCACCAGCAGGATGAGCTCGTCGAAGAGGCGTCCCACGACCTCGGCTGCCGGGCCCTCGGCCACGATGCGGTTGCCTTGGACGACGATCTGCTCGTCGGGGAACGCCTCTTCGATCTGGCGCAGGTACTCGTCGCGGGTCCCCAGCAGCCCTGCCATGAGGTGGTTGCCGGGGACAAAGGTCTCGTCGCGCAGGGTCGTGGTCACGTGGTCGTGGTCGTGGTCGTGGTCGTCATGTCTTGATGAAATGTCCCTTCAGCGGCTCGCCTCCGAGGACGTGGAGGTGGAGGTGGGGCACCGAGTTCATG
>DATHPK010000030.1:0-8068 GCA_035483935.1 Acidimicrobiales bacterium | reverse complement strand
GACCCGGGCGCTCGTCTACGGCGGCACCGAGGAGCAGAAGAAGCACTGGCTGCCGAAGCTGGCGTCGGCGGAGATCCTCGCCGCGGTGGCCGTCACGGAGCCCGACTACGGGTCGGACGTGGCCGGGATCGTGACGTCGGCGACACGGGTCGACGGCGGGTGGGTGGTGAACGGGGTCAAGACGTGGTGCACGTTCGCGGCCCGGGCCGACGTCCTGATGCTGCTGGCGCGGACGGACCCGGACCGGTCGCTCGCGCATCGAGGGATCTCCATGTTCGTGGTCGAGAAGCCGCGGGGTGACGGCCACGGCTTCGTGTTCACCCAGGGTGCAGGCGACGTCGAGGGACGGCCGGCGGCGTTGGAGCCCGGCCGGCTCGAGGGACGGCCCATCGACACGCTCGGGTACCGGGGCATGCACTCCTACGAGCTGGCGTTCGAAAACTGGTTCGTGCCCGCCTCGAACCTGGTGGGCGGCGAGGAAGGGCTCGGGAAGGGCTTCTATCTGCAGATGCAAGGCTTCGAGAACGGACGGCTGCAGACAGCGGCCCGTGCGCTTGGCGTGATGCAGGCGGCCTACGAGGCCGCGCTCGCCTACGCCTCGGAGCGCAAGGTGTTCGGCTCGCCCATCATCGACTACCAGCTGACGCAGTGGAAGCTCGGGCGCATGGCGGTGCTCATTCAAGCGACGCGACAGTCGTCGTACCACGTCGCCCGCCTGATGGCGCGAGGTGAGGGTGCCTTGGAGGCGTCCATGGTCAAGGCGTACGTGTGCCGCGCCGCCGAGTGGGTCACGCGTGAGGCCATGCAGATCCACGGCGGCATGGGCTACGCCGAGGAGTTCCCCGTGTCGCGCTACTTCGTGGACGCGCGGGTGCTGTCGATCTTCGAGGGCGCGGACGAAACGTTGGCGTTGAAGGTGATCGCGCGCCGCCTGATCGGCGACTAGCTCCCCGCCGTGGTGTTCGGCTGGTCGGCCGGTCCGGCCAGCGCTGCGACGAGTCCCTCGAGCTCCTCAACCGTGACGGTCAACGCCGAATGCCCCTGGCGCCGCAGGAGCGAGGGCACGCGCTCTCGAAAATGCATGCAGACCCCGGCACGGGCATTCGTGCCGAACGTCAGGCCGTCATCGACGAAGGACATTCTCGGACCGATCGCCGTCCACCAGCGGTAGTCCCTCGTGATGTGTGACTCCGTGACGTTGTCCAGTTGCGTCCTGAGCGACAGGACGCCGAAAGTCACGTTGACAGATCCGTCGTCCGTGATCGTGACCCCATCCTTGGAGCGACGCAGGCCGATGGGGAGCAAGACGGGCAGGAATCTCCTGTCGACGGCGTAGCCGAACCGGCGATCCATTTCGGGCCGCTTGCGCGAGAGGGTTTACCGACCCGATCTTGCCGCTCAGCCCTCGCTGCGGCTGAGCCCGGCGCGCTCGCCGCGGCTGACGAACTTGAGCGCCATCTTGCGGCTGGCCTCGTCGATCATCTCGTCGCCGAACATCACGGCGCCCTTGCGGTCCTCTTCGGTGGCCTTGCGGTAGGCCTCGAGGATGTCGATGGCGTGGTCGAACTGCTCCTGCGTCGGCGAGTACACCTCGTTGAGGACGGTCACCTGGTCCGGCGTGAGCGCCCACTTGCCGTCGTAACCGAGCATGCGCGTGCGCATGGCGTACTCGCGCAGCGAATCGAGCTCGCGCACCTTGAGGAAGGGGCCGTCGATCACCTGCAGACCGTTGGCACGGCCGGCCATGAGGATCCGGCTGAAGACGTAGTGGAAGTGGTCGCCCGGGTACTCGGGGATGTTGACGCCTCCGGTGAGCACCGGCATCTCGATGCTGGCGGCGAAGTCCGCCGGCCCGAAGATGATCGTTTCGAGGCGGGGCGAGGCGGCGCAGATCTCGTCGACGTTGATCAGTCCACGTGCGGTCTCGATCTGGGCCTCGATCCCGATGTGCCCGACCGGCAGCCCCGACTTCTTCTCGACCTGGGTCAGCAGCATGTCCAGCGCCTGCACCTCGGCCGCCGACTGGACCTTGGGCAGCATCAACTCGTCGAGACGTTCGCCGGCGTTGCCGACGACCTCGATCACGTCGCCGTACGTCCACTCGGTGTCCCAGGCGTTCACCCGGACACACAGCACGCGCTCGTCCCACGCCAGGTTCTTGATGGCGTCGACCACCTTGGGCCGGGCGCTCTCTTTTTCCAGGGGCGCCACGGCGTCCTCGAGGTCGAGGAACGTCATGTCGGCCGGGACGGTCGGGGCCTTGGCCAGGAACTTCTCGTTCGAGCCCGGGGTTGAGAGGCACGAACGGCGGGGCAGGTCACGTGAGCGTGCGGACATGAATCGATGGTAACCCACGCCATTCGGCGCCTGATCCGGGCGGTATCTCCCGAGGCGCAGGCACTGCGCCTCGTTCGGCGCGTATGCGCAGAGATGTGTGTATATATCGGGGCGCAATGCGTGCATGCAGCAAGCGAAGGTGTGCGGGTTCGAACCGCGCACACAGACGAAAGCGGCGACCGTTGCTTCCTGCGGGTCCAGCCCGCGAAGCGGCCTACCTCAAATGCTCACCGAAGAACGACAGCGTGCGCTCCCAGAGCGCAGCCGACGCGTCCGCGTCATAGACCTCGGGCCGCGTGTCGTTGAAGAAGGCGTGGTCGGCCCCCGCGTACACGTTGATCTCCACCGACTTACCCAGGGCACGCAGCTGCTCGGCGAGCTCGTTCGCCTTCTCGGGCGTGAAGTACTCGTCCTTCTCCGCGTAGTGGCCGAGCACGGCGGCGGTCATCGCCGCGTAGTCGGGCTGTACGCCCGGCCACGGCACGATGCCGTAGCACGGCACCACGGCGGCCACGGCGTCCGGCCGCTGCGTCGCGAGCACAAGAGCGAGACCACCTCCCATGCAGAACCCGATGACGCCCACCTTGTCGCCGGCGCTCCGCCGCAACACCTCGTCGACCGCTCCGCTCATGTCGCGTGCGGCCTGGTCCATCTTCATGGCCATCATCGCCTTGCCGGCCTCGTCGGGCTCGCCGGGCGCGACCTTTTGCCCGTGGTAGAGGTCCGGTGCCAATGCGACGTAGCCCGCCGCCGCGAATCGGTCACACACGTCTTTGATGTGGTCGACGAGCCCCCACCACTCCTGGATCACCACGACGCCCGGCCCGCTGCCGCTCTCGGGAACAGCCACGTAACCTCCGGCGGTGGACCCGTTACTCGGAAATTCGATCATTTCACCCATGGTCGGTGACCGTAGTTCGGAGGAGGACGTTTCGTTCCTACGTCTTGTTGACCTGGAATTCCGAAATATTAATTTCTTGTTGCCACCAGCTACTTCGCACCACCAGTACGAATCCACACGGGGGTTTCGGAGCGAGGGTGTTTGAAACGTTTTGGGGGTTCCACTAGAAATGTGCCCCATCGTGACTGACGTAGAGCGGGTCTTACCCCACTCGACGCCGCGGTCTTCGAGGAGCGCAAGGATGCTCCAGCGGGTAGGTGTCCCCGCGTTGACCGTCGTCACAGTGTTGTCCAGCACTGTGTTTGGTCTTGCGCGCCCCGCCGCCGGTGACGCCATCTCGGACGCGAAGGCGAAGGCGGCCGCTATCGAGGCCCAGCTGTCCCAGGCCCAGAACGAGATGTCCGCGCTCAGCCAGCAGTACGACGAGGCGCAGTACCACCTGTCGCAGATCAACTCGAACATCCAGACGACCAAGGCGAACATCACCTCCGACCAGAACCAGGTGTCGAAGGACAAGGACACGCTGGCCAAGGCCGCCGTAGCCAACTACATCACCGACGGCACGGCGTCGACGCAGAACTCGATCTTCAGCGGCAACCAGGAGACCCTGGGCGCCACGAGCGAGTACAACCAGATCGCCGAAGGCGACATCTCGCTCTCCGTCGACAAGCTGCACACCGCCGAGAACCAGCTGAACGCGCAAGAGGCCCAGCTGAACACCGAACAGGGTCAGGCGCAGACGCAGGTGAACGCCGAGCAGGCCGCGGTGGCCCAGAACCAGCAGGCGATCGACTCGCAGAAGAACGCGCTCTCACAGGAGCAGGGCCAGATCGCCCAGCTCGTGCAGCAGCAACAGCAGGCCGAGGCGGCCGCGGCCGCCCAGGCCGCGAAGCAGCGCCAAGCTGCCGCCGCGGCAGCTGCTGCCGCCCAGGCCCAGTCGTCGAACTCCGGCGGCGGGGGTGGCGGAGGTGGTGGTGGCGGCTCGCAGCTCGCCGGTCTCTCGCAGGCGGCGCCGCCTCCGACCGCACCCGGTGGCGCAGGGGCCGTACAGGCTGCCGAGAGCCAGATCGGCGTCCCCTACGTCTGGGGTGGCGAGTCGCCCAAAGGCTCGGCCAGCCCCGGCTTCGACTGCTCCGGTCTGACCGCATGGTCGTGGGGCCAGGTCGGCGTAGGCCTGCCGCACTACTCGGGCGCCCAGATGGCCGACTCGACGCCGGTTCCGGTCAGCGACCTGCAACCGGGCGATCTTCTCTTCTACGGCCCCGGGGGCTCGGACCACGTGGCCATGTACGTCGGGCCGGGCGAGATGATCGAGGCCCCGTACACCGGCGCCTCCGTCTGGATCACCGCCCTGCGCCTGGGCAACGGCTTCGTCGGCGCCGGCCGGCCCTGACGCCGCTCTCGCCGTCACCCGCCTCGCCCTGACCCTTCCGTAACGTCCTCCCGCCCCGCCGGCTACTCCCCCGAGCCGCTCGGCCGTAACCTGGACACGCTGCCGCGATGAAACCGATCCCCGTCGCCTTCCACATCGGCCCGCTCGAGGTCCACACCTATGGCATCGGCCTCGCGCTGACGTTCTGGTTCGGGTTCGTGTACTTCGAACGCCGGCTCAAGCGCAACGGCTACCGCACCGAATGGCTCGTCCCCGTCTTCCTCTGGATCATCTTCGCCGCCGTCGTCGGAGCCCGCGCCCTCCACGTCCTCACCAATACCGGCTACTACACCCAACATCCCGGCGACGTCCTCGCCATCTGGCAGGGCGGGCTGTCATCCTTCGGAGGCCTGCTCTTCGCGGTGCCCACCGGCGTCATCCTCACCCGGCGTCGTTGTCCCGAGCTCCCGCTCGGCCGCGCCCTCGACCTCGTCGCACCAGTTCTCATGGCGTGCTGGGCGATGGGCCGCCTGCTCGGCCCCCAGCTCATGGTCAACGGCGGCGGTCATCAGACGCACCAGTGGTTCGGCATGTATTACGCCGGCGACCAAGTGGGCAAGCGCCTCCCGGTGCCGATCTTCCAGGCGTTGGAGGACTTCGCGGTCTTCCTGATTCTCATTGCGATCGAACGCAGCCTCGACCGTTGGCCGGACGGCACGCGCCGCATCGGCTATCCGTCGGGTGTGGTCATCGGCACCGGGATGATCCTCTGGGGCATCGAACGCTCCCTCGACGAGCATCTGTGGCTCGGACAGGACGGCCGCATCGGTTCGGACCTCGTCCAACTGGCGGGCGTCCTGCTGGTCGTCGCCGGCGCGGTCATCCTCATCCGCGCACGCGCCCAATGGCATGGGTGGCTCCGGACGCACCACGCCGGCGATGCCTCCCAATCCCCCGACTCGCCGCCCGAGGCCGAGGCCGTGACGGACGGGGCCGGCTCGTCGCCTTCAGATGCGTTGGCGACACGGGGTGACGCCAACACCGCGACGTAGGCGTCAACCCCGCCGGCCCGGATGGTTGTTTTTGTTATTCCTCGCTCAGGTGCGAGAACCGGGCACTCCGCGTGCGGACGCGATCGCCTTGACGCTCGATCGCAAATGCACCACCGTCCCTGAAGATCCAGCCGACTTCGCGCCACGGGCGGATCTCCGGAATGGCGTCGGAGTGCTCGGGACCGTGCACCGCAGCTTCGTCCATTCGAACGCTCACGATTGCATGCCCCCTTTCCTCGACGTTCCGACCCGCCCCTCGAAAGGGGAACTGCACGAGGCGCCGACTTCTTGCGCCATGACGGAGGCTACGAACCGGCGACTCCGACGTGGTGGACCCATGGGGCCTTGTCGCGTTGTTGTCGAAGTCCGTTCACGCGGCGACAACTCCGCACGAGATCGCACCCGAGCCGCAACGCTGTTGCGCAATCCGGGTGCCCGCACGCGTCGGATGGCTAAAGGACCAGCTCAATACGAAAATTGCATGAGTGATGCGCAAGTGTCCCCCTCCGGTGCGCTTCTTCGGATGTAGGGAAACGGAGACGGCGGGAGAGAGGGGACGTGCGCCATGGCCACGATCCAGACCTGGGTACCGACCACAAGTGAGCCGATGGACAACGAGGCGAACTGGAGCGACGAGGAGAAGCGTGAGTGGTACGCCACTCACGGCGGAGCTCCCACCCACGTCGTGACGTTCGAGCCGCTGTACCAGATCGAACTGTGCATACCGCCCTGGGAGCAGCCGGACCGCCACATCGCTCGCTCCGCGGTGACGTGGGGCCAGAAGATGCAGCGCGCTCTGGACTGTCAGGACCCATTCGCGGACCCGTTCGCGACGAGCGTGGTCGCCGCGCATCACGAGGGCAACTCGATGGAGGTCTACAGCAACGTGCGGTCTCGCACCCGGCCCCGGTTACGTACGGTCAGCTGACGACTGCCCGTATCGCTCAGCCGTTGGGCTTGTCTCCCGACGCCGCCGCCTGACGGATCTCCTCGAGCTTGTCGATGAGGCCCATGCGTTCCTGCCCGATGCCCGAGTCGAGACGCTCGGCGATCTGTTCGGGCGTCCAGCGACCGTCGGCCCACATGGCACGGACCTCCACGGGCTGGTTCCACACCGCGATCTTCGAACCGACCACCGTGTACACCTGGCCGGTCACGTGCTTGGCCTTGTCGCTGAGGAGATAGACGACCATCGGTGCCACGTCCTCGGGGTCGCCCATCTCGGCCAACTCCTGGGGGACGTTGGCGGACATGCGGGTCCTCGCCACCGGAGCGATGGCGTTGGCCGTCACCCCGTAGCGGTACAGCCCGGCGGCGGCCGAGCGCACGAGCGACACGATGCCGCCCTTGGCCGCCGCGTAGTTGGCCTGGGCCACGCTCCCGGAGAACGCCCCGGAGGTGAACCCGATGAGCGACCCACCGCCTTCCTGCTTGCGCATCACGGCCGCGGCCGCCCGGAACACCGTGAAGTGCCCCTTGAGGTGCGTCGCGATGACGGTGTCCCATTCCTCCTCGGACATGTTGAAGAGCATCCGCTCGCGCAGGATGCCGGCGATCGCCACCACGCCGTCGATCCGGCCGTACTTCTCCACCGCGGTGGCGATCAGACGCTCGCCCGCCTCCATCTGTGAAATGTCGTCGGCCACTGCCAGCGCTTCCCCGCCGGCCTTCGTGATCTCCTCCACGACGGCGTCGGCGACCTCGCTGGTCGGGTCCTCTCCGGCCATCCCGACGCCGTAGTCGGCCACCACCACCGTGGCCCCTTCGGCCGCACAGGCCAGCGCGACGGCCCGACCGATCCCGCCGCCGCCGCCCGTGACCGCGACGACCTTGCCCGCGAGGAACCCTGCCATGCTGAATCTCCCGATCTCTCTTCGCCGGACCGAGCGCCGGCGCCGGCGCGTAAATTGCCGTGAGTTAGAACACGTTCTAGCCTGCACCTGTCGGGGGGTGCCATTTCTCCTCCGCATCGCGAGACCTCCAAGGAGACTGCAGATGGGTGACCTCGGCTTCTGGGCACTGGCCCAGGAAAACCCCGACTACCTGGCCCTCGTCACGCCCGACGGAGACGAGGTGAAGTCGGGGGAGCTGCTCGGCCGGGCCAACCAACTGGTCCACGGCCTGCGGGCGCAGGGCTTCGGTGTGGGGGACCGGATCGCCACCCTGCTGCCCAACGGTTCCGAGATGATCGAGATCTACCTGGCCGCGCTGCAGGCGGGTTGGTACCTGGTCCCGATCAACTTCCACCTTGTGGCGCCCGAGGTGGCGTACATCCTCAAGGATTCGGGCGCCAAGGCCTTCGTCGCGCACGAACGTTTCGCCGACGTGGCGGCTGCGGCAGCCGACGAGGCGGGGATCGAGGCGGCCGGCCGTCTCGCCGTGGGCGACATCGCCGGCTTCGCGTCG
>DATHPK010000029.1:0-54759 GCA_035483935.1 Acidimicrobiales bacterium | reverse complement strand
CGGTGTCGAAGGGCGCCGGCCACTGGCGGCGGGTCGACATCGGCGACCAACCGTCCACGAAGCCCATCAGGTAGAACGTGCGCCCCAGCACCGACTGGTCGGTGCACACCGCGATGGCGGCGGTGTGAGGGACGTCCGTGCCACCCAATGCCTCGATGATCCGCCACTCGCGCACGATGCCCTCGTCCCGCGGTGCGGGCGCGCTCGGCGGGGGGATGCGCAGGGCGCAGTGAAGGTTGCCGCGGCGCAGCTCGTAGATCTCGTTCTGGCTGCCCCCCGAGATGTAGTGGTGCTCGAGCCGTGCACCGACCCCGAGGTCCTGGGTGTCGAGCCAGGCGGTCAGCTTCTCCTCGTCGGCGATCTTCGGCACGTCGCCGACGGGCCATTCCCCGTCGGCCGGAGTCTCCGTCGCACTCATAGGTTTGCAACCTCCGTCTCGAGATACTCGGCGAACTTGGCCCGCGCCGCCTCCTGGCGCTTGGGCAGCCACTGCGTCGGCCAGATGTCGTCGCTCGCCTTGTAGTCGCGCAGCACCTGTCGGGCAACCGTGACCTTGTGCACCTCGGTCGGCCCGTCGGCCAGGCCCATCACGCCGGCGCCGTGGATCATGCCGAAGAACGGCATCTCGTTGGTCGTCCCGAGCGCGCCGTGCACCTGCATGGCCCTCCACGCGATGTCGTGTAGCACGGTCGGCATGACGACCTTGGCCGTGGCGATGTCCTTGCGCACACGCTTGTAGTCGTTGTACTTGTCGATCTCCCACGCGGTGTAGAGCACGAACAGTCGGAACTGCACCAGCTGAGCGTACGAGTCGGCGATGTAGCCCTGCACGAACTGCTTGTCGGCCAGGATGCTGCCCTGCGTCTCGCGGCTCAGCGCCCGCTCGCACATCATGTCGATTGCCTTCTGTGCCATGCCGATCGTCCGCATGGCGTGATGGATGCGGCCGCCCCCGAGCCGGGTCTGCGCGATCGCAAAGGCCTGCCCCTCGCCGCCCAGCAGGGCGTCTGCGGGAACCCGCACGTCCTCGTAATGGATCAAGGCATGGGAGCCCTCGTTGACCGGCTCGCCGTAGAGGCCGACGTTGCGCACGATGTTGACACCCGGCGTGTCCGTCGGCACGAGGAACATCGACATGCCCTGGTACGCGCTCACCTCGGGGTTCGTCACCACCATCACGATGAGGAACGACGCCGTCTTGGCGTTGGACGAGAAGTACTTCCAGCCGTTGATGACCCACTCGTCGCCGTCCTTGACCGCCTGCGTCTTGAACAGCGTCGGGTCGGCGCCGGCATGCGGCTCGGTCATCGAATAGCTCGAGAAGCACTCGCCGTCGAGCAAGGGCTGCAGGTACTTCTTCTTCTGTTCGTCGGTGCCGTAGTGGGCGATGATCTCGGCGTTGCCGGTGTCGGGGGCCTGGCACCCGAACACGACCGAGGCCCATTGCGAGCGACCGAGGATCTCGTTCAACAGTGCGAGCTTCAGCTGGCCGAAACCCTGGCCACCGAGTTCGGGCCCGAGATGCGTGGCCCACAAGCCCTGCCGGCGGACCTCCTCCTTCAAGGGGTCGATCGCTTCGCGTCGCTTTCCTTCGAGCGGCGTGAATTGCAGATGCGGGAAGGCCAGGTCGAGCGGCTCGATCTCCTCCCGGACGAACTGGTCGACCCAGTCCAATTTCTTCTGGTACTCAGGATCGGTTTCGAAGTCCCAGGCCATGGCGCCCTCCCTCGGTTCGGTGCCAGAATATGATTCTGGCTATCAAGAACGCAATACCGGAAACGGAATCCGCGCCCGAAGAGGGCGTCGCGGGCCGCATCGTGCGCCGCTCCCTGGCCAAGCGGGAGGGAGAGTACGCGGGCGAAGTCCGACGCCTGCTCGATGCGGCGCTCGAGGTCATGCACGACTGCGGCACCTCGTCGCGCCCACGCGTCGCAGACATCGTCGCCGCCGCCGGGCTGTCCAACGACGCCTTTTACCGGCACTTTCGCTCGAAGGACGATCTCGTCAACGCGTTGCTCGAGGACGGTGCCGAACGCCTGCGGGGGTACCTGGCGCACCAGATGGCCAAGGCGCGCACCCCGGAGGCGCGGGTGCGCCGCTGGGTCGAGGGTGTCCTCAGTCAGGCCGACGGGGACGTCGCGGCCGTCACGCTGGCGGTGCTCTGGAACGGGAGCAGCGCCGACGGCGGCCAGGCTGCGGGTCGCCACTTCGCCAGCGCCCCCCTGGCCTCCTTGCTGCGCGAGCCCTTCTCCGAGCTCGGCAGCGACGCGCCGGAGCTCGATGCGGCACTCGCCGCGCACGCGACGCTCGGCTGGCTGTCGGACTGCCTGTGGCGGGGCACAGCAACGAGCCGAAGCGAGACCGATCGCGTCGTGGACTTCTGCTTGCGCGCCGTCCGGCGCTGATCCCTTGTCCGGACGGCCGCGTCGTTCCGCCGGACCTGGTCGCGGCGGCCGCCCCAACTGCTCAGCTCTTGGGTTCGTCCAGACCCTCAGGAACCCAGGCCGGCAGCCGCTTCTCCATGAACGCGGCCATGCCTTCGCGCGGTTCGTCTGATTCCGCCAGCGCCCAGAACATGGTCTGGTAGTCGATGGTCCCATAACGCTCGTTGAGCATGCGCTTGACGTGCATGCGCGCCATCGGGGGTGTCTGCAGGATCTCACGCACTGCTTCGAGAGCCGCCTCCCGCAGTTGCGCATGTGGTGCGACGCGCGAGATCAACCCGATGCGCTGCGCGCCGGCGGCGGTGAAACTACGGCCCGACAGCAGGAGATCCCGGGCGACTGCGATGCCCACGTGGGCAGGCAACACCGCTGCGTAGGTCGCGTCAGGGATGCCGCGCAGCAGCTCGGGCACACGGAAGGTCGCGCGATCGCTCGCCACGCAGATGTCGGAGAGCATGGCGATCAACAGGCCTCCGGCCTGACAGATCCCGTTCACGGCCGCCACGACCGGCGCCCGGCTGTCGCGGATGGTCAAGAACGGCAGGATGTCCTGCTCGATGTCCGGCGGCTGCTCGTCGTCGGGATGTTGACGGCCTCCCAGGTCGCCACCGGGAGCGAACACGTCCCCCGTGCCGGTGATGATCAGTGCGGCGAGATCGGGATCGTGGTTCACGAGATGAACCGCCCGCTTGATACCGAAGTACATGGCCGGGGTCAGCGCGTTGCGGGCTTCAGGTCGGTCGATGGTGCACCAGGCGATAGGGCCCTCTCGCTCGAAGCGCAGCCCAGCCGCCCCCAGTTCGTTGGCCATGTGTCTTCCCCTCTCCCGTTGGCTTGCGCCCGGACAATACCTTCGGGGCCGACCCCTCCCGTCCGCAGGTGCGGCGGCTACTGTCACCCGGCGATGCACCGGCACAGGAGCGCCGGAAAGGAGGGATTGGTGTCGAACGAACCGTCACAGCAGCGGACCCACACGGTCCAACTGCACGGGGCGATCATCGCGTTGGCGGTCCTGGCAGCCTCCATCGGCAGCCTTGCTGTCGCCGTCGTACCGGCCGCATCGGCGAGCGCGATGGTGGCGTCTACCGGGAATGCCTCCGTCCCGTCGCCCACGGTCCAAGGTCCCATCCTGCCGACGAGTGGCATCTCCTTCCTGGGCTCGACGCTGTTCTCCCTGTCATCGGTCGGCTACGAGGAGTCCGAGTACTTCTTGTCGGGTACCGCAACCGCGTACACCAGCAAGAACTCGCTGACCAAGGATGGCAAGTGGCACGTCACGGCGACCAGTACGGAGCCTTACACCACCCGTGTCGTCGTCTATCGGCCGATCGACGCGAAGAAGTTCGACGGGACGGTCGACGTGGAATGGCTCAACGTCACCGGCGGCGTGGACGCCGCGGCCGCCTGGTTGACCGGCCATCCGGAAGAGGTGCGCGCCGGTATGGCCTATATCGGCGTGGACGCGCAGGCCGGAGGGATCTACGGCGTGCCGGGTTCGGTCGCTACCGCGGACGGGGCGGGCGGCATCAAGCAGACCGATCCCACCCGCTATGCCGCGCTGAACCACCCCGGCGACAGCTACTCGTACAGCATCTTCGAGCAGGCGGGTGAGGCGGTGCATACGTCGTCAGCCAAGCTCCTCGGCGGCCTGGTGCCCAAGCGGGTGCTGGCGATCGGAGAGTCGCAGTCGGCCTTCTATCTCACCACCTACCTCGACGCGATCCAGCCTCTGTCACCAGGTGTGTACGACGGGTACCTCGTTTACAGCCGCGGGAACGACGGCGCCGACCTGTCACAGTCGCCGCAGCCCACCATCGCGACGCCGAACCCCACGTACATCCGTACGGACCTCCACGTCCCCGTCCTGCTCTTCGAGACCGAGGCTGACCTGCTGCTCCTGGGCTATGTCGAAGCTCGGCAGCCACCGACGCAGTACATCCGCGAGTGGGAGACCGCCGGTACCGCACACGATGACACCTACGGGCTGCTGTATTCCCGATCGGACAGCATGACCGGGCAAGCCGATACCGAGGCCTTCGCGTCCATGCTGAACCCGCCCAAGGACCCGATCCCCGGCATCGTCGACTGCGACGCGCCGATCAATGCGGGTTCCCATACCTACGAACTGCGGGCCGCCGTGGCCGCGCTCGACCATTGGGTGCGCACCGGCATCCCGGCATCCCAGTCGCCGCGTCTCGAAGTGAACTCGGCCAAGACCGGCTTCGTGACCGACGCCAACGGCAACGCCCTCGGCGGCATCCGCACGCCGCAGGTGGTGGCTGCAGTTTCAAAGCTTTCCGGACTCGGGCAACCGGGAGCCACCCCGGCGCCGAGCCAGCCGGTGGGGCAGCAGACCACGTCGTCCAGCTCTGCAATCGGCGCCGGCGTCTTGTGCGCCATCTTCGGGACGACGGTCCCGTTCAGTACATCGCAGTTGGCACATCTGTACCCGACGCACGAGGACTTCGTGAAGAAGTGGGATGCGGCCACCGCGGCCGAGGTGCATGAGGGCTATCTGCTGGCGCCCGACGCCAATACTCTCGACAAGGTGGCGGCCGCATCGAGCGTCGGAGGCTGAGTCCATGGTGAGCGGGGAGTGGTGAGGGGTCGATGACGGTCGGCATCGTGACGGGAGCGGGGCGCGGCATGGGTGCTGCGTGCGCAGACCGGGTCAAGGACATGGTGGACGTGCTGGTGTTGGTCGACCGGGACGAGGCCGGCCTCGCCGCCGCGGCCCAACGGCTGTCGTCGATGGCAGGGCGCGCCACGGTCGAAACGATCGCCGTCGACGTCAAGGACCGCGACGGCCTGGCGCGACTGGCCGCTCGGTCCGGAGAACTGGGTCCACTGCGAGCGGTGGCCCATGCGGCGGGGGTCTCGCCGACGATGGCCGAATGGCGTGAGGTCCTGACGGTCGATTTGGTCGGCACGGCGATGCTCGTCGATGCACTGCGACCCCTGGCCACCGAGGGCACGGCGATCGTGTGCTTCGCCTCGATCTCAGCTCCGCTGGCGATCCCCGATGTCGACCAACCCGCCGACGGCGCCCTCGACGATCCGTTGCACCCCGACTTCCTCGAGCGCCTCCGGGAGTCGGTCGGGTCGAGCCTCGAGGACCCCGGGATGGCGTACACCTGGGCCAAGCGAGGAGTGCAGCGATTTGTCCGTCGCGAGGCCGGTCCGTTCGGGCGAGTGGGAGCCCGGATCTGTTCGGTGACGCCCGGCATCATCGACACCCCGATGGGACGGCAAGAAGCGGACACCCACGACGTCATGGCGATGCTCGTGAAATCGTCCGCGTTCGGGCGAGAAGGCCGCCCGGAGGAGGTCGCGTCGGCTGTGACCTTCCTGCTCTCCGACGAGGCGCGCTATGTGACAGGCGTGGACCTGACGGTCGACGGCGGAGTGATTGCCGCAATAAGGACTGGAGCGTTGTCATTATGAGCGTGCGGTCGCAAGGAAACGACCCGGTCGATGTACGCGGTCTGCTCGATCCGGAGCTCCGCGAGGTGTTCGGCTCGTTCGAGTTGCCGCCATTCGATGCCGAAACGGTTTCGGCCATCCGCAATACGCCGTTCCCGGGAATGGCGCTGTCCGATGCTGTCGCACGCACGGAGCACGTTGTGCCCGGGGACCCACCGATTCCCGTTCGGGTGCACCGCCCGGCGGGGGTGGACGGCGTGCTGCCGGGCATCTTCACCATCCACGGCGGCGGCTACGTCATCGGCTCGTACGACATGGATGACTTTCTGCACGATCAATGGTCCCCGAGTCTCGGGACGGTCGGCATCTCGGTGCAGTACCGGTTGGCACCGGATACTCCGTACCCCGGCCCAATCGAAGACTGTTACGCGGCATTGCGTTGGGCACACGAGCATGCGGACGAGATCGGCGTCGATCCCGCACGCCTTGGCATCTACGGCATCAGCGCGGGAGGAGGGCTGGCCGCGGCCTTGGCGCTGATGGTCCGTGACCGCGGCGAGTTTCCGATGGCGTTTCAGCTTCTGGACTGTCCCATGCTCGACGACCGCCAGGTCACGCCGTCGATCGGTGCGGCCGGCCTCTACATCTGGGGCGCCGAATCGAACACGTTCGGTTGGCGCTCCTACCTCGGAGATCTCTACGGCTCGGACGACGTCCCGCCCCACGCGGCGGCGGCCCGGGCGACAAACCTCGCCGGTCTGCCACCGAGCTGTGTCGTGGTGGGATCGATCGACGGCTTCCGTGACGAGGATGTCGACTACGCATCGCGGCTCAACCAGGCCGGCGTGCCGTGCGAACTGCACGTGATCGCCGGATTGCCGCACGCCTACCAGATGGCCCAGGACGCACAGGCCGTGGAGCTTGCGACGCGGTGCAAGGACGACTGGCTGGCTCGCCAGCTCAAACAACTTGGCGAGGACTGAGCCGGCGCAGGAAGGGTCGTGGCCGGGCTCCTAGCGCAGGCGGTAGAGCTTGGTCCCGTTCTCTCCGAGGATCTTTCGAACCGACTCCGGCCTGAGCGTTGCCATCGCGTCGTGCACGTGTTGCAGTGGCTTTGGCCACAGAGCGGTGGGATGGGGAAAGTCGGTCTCGAAGAGGATGTTGTCCTCACCCACCTTGTCGACCAGCTCTTGGAGATGCCCACGCCCTGTCTCGAACCACATGGTGCCGAACCAGTTCGACTTGAAGTACTCCGAGGGCTTTCGCCCGAGCTCTGCTGCTTGAGCGGGTGCGTTCTCGGGCAGCTCCCAGTCCATCGTCTCGAGGATGAACGGCACCCAGCCGATGCCACTCTCGACAGACACCATCTTGAGCTTGGGGAAACGGTCGAACAGCCCTGAAAAGATGGTGTTGATCACGACGCGGGCATTCCCGATGAACAGCATGGAGCCGCCGATTGCGGGCTTCACGAACTCATCTTGGGACTCCCAGAAGTACTGCCCGTAGAAGTTCATGGCCGTGAGACTCGAGCCGATGTGGAAGTGGACCGGGAGCTCGAGGTCCTCACAGACCTCCCAGAGTGGGTCCCAGGCCCGGTTGGCCAGGTCCGGCGAGCCCAGGTCCTGGGGGTCCGACGTCATGTTGATCCCCCGCAGCCCGAGGCCTCCGATCCGCTCCGCCTCGCGAACGCATTCGTCGACATCCCAAGCGGGCAGGATGGGCATCGGCAGCAGGCGGTTGTTCGTGCGCTCCTGAATTTCCGCCCTCGTGTCGTTGAAGATCTCCACACAGATGCGACGCAGCGCGAGGTCTTTCACCTCGCCCAGGGTCTGGCCTCCCAGTCCGAGCGCATTGGGATACAGGACCTGATGCTGGATGCCCATGTCGTCGAGCACCTCCAGGCGGGCGTCGACGTCCCAGGCGGCGACGTGGGCTCGTTCGAAATCCCATTCGAGCATCGATTCCATGAAGGGATGTTTCACTCCTTCCCGGTCGATGGTGCTTCCGCCGCCCGCCTTACCCACGGCCGTCCCCTCGATGACCCACTGGCGCTCCCCGTCGACGTCCTCGACGTGCAGGATCTGATCCTTGAAGGCCGCCGGGGCCCGCTTCGTCCAAAGGTCCTGGACGTCGGTGAAATGCGAATCGGCGTCCAGCACAGCCAGCCCCTCAGGCACTTCACTGGCGAGAGTCATTAGGTCCTCCAGACTTCGAGACCACGGCGCACGCACCGTGCTTTTCGAGGCTACTCATCCGTATCTCCTTCACCATCTTCTTCATGTGTCAAGGCACTGCTGCATGTCATCGTGGAACTCCGCGTCAGAGCTTTCCGGCGGTCCCGGAGCGAGCGCGGATCATGGCGTCCTGTACGAACGACGCGGCCAGCTGTCCGTTGGAGCGGAAGATCTCGCCCCGGCCGTAGCTGCGACCGTGGCCGGCGTACGTGGCACGCTGCTCCAACAGGTGCCAATCGCCGGCGGGGCAGAGCTCGTGGAACGTGAGCGTGTGGCTGAGTACACCGGTTGACAGGGTGACATGCGCCTGCGCCTGGCCGACGCCTGCGTGCGGGCGCATCGCCGTGCCGATGAGGAAGCCGTCGGTCGAGTAGCTGACGAGCGCCTGGTCGGTGGCCCGATCGTCGGGGGCGCCCGCGAAGCGGATCCAGACGTCGAGCTCGGGTGGCCCGACGAGCTCGGGGTCGCTGATGTCAACGTTGCCCACGATGCCGATCTCCCATGCCTCTTCGCCGCGGACGTGGCCGGCGACATCGTCGGGGCTCGAGGACGAGCGGCGTGGGTCGGCGTGCCGGATGACGTCGTCCTCGAGCGCGCTGAGCAAAACGAGCGAGCGGGTGCAGATCTGGTCGCCCTGGCTGATGGTCACGGTGCTGCTCGCGACGGAACGTCCTGCGTGCATGCGCTCGACGGCGATCTCGAGGGGTGCGTCGTGCGATGCGCCTCGAGCGAACACGGTGTGAATGGTCTTGACCGACTTGCCTTCCTGTCCCGCTAGCCCCGCCACGATCGATTGGGCCAGGAGTTGGCCGCCGAACACGACCCCGTGGGCCGACGGCAGGTTGATGGCGCGGTAGCGGTCCTCGCCGGCCGGCTCGAGGGTCAGGGCCTCGAGGAAGGCGTCGATGGTTGGCATCAGGGGCTCCTTCTTCTCGGCGGCGGAACGGGCGATTTCACTGTCGGTGGAGGCGGCGGTCCGGCCTCCACGCCCGGCCGAGGCCGGGACGCGAGGCGCTACTTTGGGACCAGGCGAGCCTATCGCCAATTTTGACGGCGACGTCAAAGTCAGATACCCTCCGAAACAGGCGTCTCAGCAGGGTGACCGGGGTTTTCCGGTCTCCGGCGGGACAGCCGTGCCCTTCGTGGGGTGGGCAAATCCGAGCGACGAGAGGAAGAGGACTGTGGCCGACGCAGTGAAGGTCAATCCTGAGCAGCGGATGCTCATCGACGGGAAGCTGGTCGAGGCCGATTCCGGCAAGACCTTCGACAACATCAACCCGGCCACCGAAGAGGTCATCGGGTCGGTGACGGACGCGTCGTCCACCGAGATGCTCCAGGCCATCGACGCGGCGCGCCGCGCGTTTGACGAGACCGACTGGTCGACCAACCACGCCCTGCGCAAGCGGTGCCTCGAGCAGTTGCACGACGCGCTCCAGGCCGAGCAGGAGGAGCTGCGCGAGCAGCTGATCCTCGAGGTGGGATGCCCGGTGATGACGACGCACGGCCCGCAGCTCGACGCGCCGCTCTCCGAGGCGCTGGCGTGGCCGGCCAAGGAGATCGACAACTTCGAGTGGGAGACGGTGCTGCCCGACGCCATGGGGATCACCGGCGCCCTGGACTCGAGGCGGATCTGGCGCGAGCCCGTCGGCGTCGTGGGCGCCATCATCCCGTGGAACTTCCCCGTCGAGGTCACGCTGCACAAGGTCGGCCAGGCGCTGGCGACGGGCAACACGATGATCGTGAAGCCGGCGCCCGACACCCCGTGGAACGCCACGTTCCTCGGGCGGCTGATCGCGGAGAAGACCGACATTCCCGCCGGCGTGATCAACGTCGTTACGTCGTCGGACCACCTCGTCGGCGAAGAGCTCACGATTTCGCCGAAGGTCGACATGATCTCGTTCACGGGCTCGACTGCGGTGGGGCGCCGGATCATGGAGAAGGGCGCGGCGACGATGAAGCGGGTCTTCCTCGAGCTGGGTGGGAAGTCGGCCACCATCGTGCTGGAGGATGCCGACCTGGGCCTGGCGGCGATGATGGGCATGGGGGCGTGCTTCCACGCCGGGCAGGGCTGCGCGATTCAGACGCGGATGCTGCTGCCCCGGTCCCGCTACGACGAGGGCGTCGAGCAACTGACGGCCATGTTCGCCGCCGTGCCCTACGGCGAGCCGCACCGCGAGGACGTCATCATGGGGCCCTTGGTGTCGGCCAAGCAGCGCGAACGGGTCTTGGGCTACATCGAGAAGGGGCAGAAGGAGGGCGCGACGCTGGCCCTCGGCGGCGGCCGCCCCTCGGGCGACGAGTTCGCCAAGGGCTGGTGGGTGGAGCCGACGCTCTTCACCGACGTCGACAACTCCATGACCATCGCCCAGGAGGAGATCTTCGGGCCGGTGCTCGTCGTGATCCCGTTCGAGGACGAGGACGACGCCGTGCGCATCGCCAACGACAGCATCTACGGGCTGTCGGGGGGCATCTTCTCGGGCTCGGTCGAGCACTCGTTGGCCGTGGCCAAGCGGATCCGGACCGGTGGCTTGTCGATCAACGGCGGCGCACCCTACGGCCCGGACCTCCCCTTCGGCGGGTACAAGCACAGTGGGGTCGGGCGCCAGAACGGCAAGCCCGGCTTCGAGCAGTACCTGGAGATCAAGTCGGTCTCCTGGCCCGCGGGCTAGGGCTCGCGGGCAGGAGGCCAGGACGTGACCGTCACCAGCTCCTCGGACGTCTACTACGACCCGTACGACTTCGACATCGACGCCGACCCGTATCCAGTCTGGAAGCGCCTGCGCGACGAGGCGCCGCTGTACTGGAACGAGAAGTACGAGTTCTTCGCGCTCAGCCGCTGGGAAGACGTCGACGCGGCCATGCTCGACTGGCAGACCTATCTCTCGGGCCGTGGTTCGGTGCTCGAGATCATCAAGGCGGGCGTGGAGATCCCACCGGGGTCGATCCTCTTCGAGGACCCACCCGCCCACGACGAGCACCGGTCCCTGCTGTCCCGGGTCTTCACGCCGAAGAAGATGCTGGCGCTCGAGCCACAGGTGCGCGCCTATTGCGCGCAGGTGCTCGACCCCCTGGTCGGGACCGGTGAGTTCGACTTCGTCGAGAACCTGGGCCGGTTCATGCCCATGCGCGTCATCGGGATGCTGCTCGGCATCCCCGAACAGGACCAGGAGGCGATCCGCGACGTTCTCGACGAAGGCCTGCGCCTCGACGAGGGCGCCCCGTCCGAGCGGGTGTACGACGGCAACGCCCAGTTCGACGTGTTCTCCGAGTACGTCACCTGGCGGGCGGACCACCCTTCCGACGACTTGATGACCGAACTGATCAACGCCGAGTTCGAGGACCACACCGGCACGCGGCGGACGCTGACCCACGAGGAGATCATCGGCTACGTCGGCCTGCTCGCCGGGGCCGGGAACGAGACCACCACGCGCCTGATCGGCTTCACCGGCGAGGTGCTCGGCCGCCACCCGGACCAGCGCGCCGAGCTCGTGGCGGACCGGTCGCTGATACCCAACACCATCGAGGAGCTGTTGCGCTACGAGTCACCGAGTCCGGTGCAGTCGCGCTACGTGGCGCGAGACGTCGAGGTCCTCGGCCGCACGGTGCCCGAGGGCAGCGTGATGGTGATGCTGAACGGATCGGCCAACCGGGACGAGCGGCACTTCCCCGACGGCGACAGTTTTGACATCCACCGCGACATCGGCCGCCATCAGGCCTTCGGCTACGGCATCCATCTCTGCCTGGGCGCGGCGCTCGCCCGGCTCGAAGGGCGCGTCGCGTTGGACGAGGTGCTCAACCGCTTCCCCGAGTGGGAGGTCGACTACGACCGGGCCAAGCGCGCCCGCACCTCCACGGTGCGCGGCTGGGAGACGCTGCCCGTACGGACGGCGTGAGGAACGTAGAGGAGGGCCGGCGATGAACATGGAGGACATGATCCTGGTCTCCATCGACGACCACATGATCGAGCCGCCGCACATGTACGAGAACCACGTGCCGAACAAGTGGGCCGACGAGGCACCTCGCGTCGTGCACGAGGACGGCATCGACCAGTGGGTGTTCCAGGGCGAGAAGACGAGCACTTCCTTCGGCATGTCGGCCACGGTGGGATGGCCGTCCGAGGAGTGGGGCTTCAACCCGGGCACCTACACCGAGCTGCGGCCCGGGTGCTTCGACGTGCACGAGCGCGTCCGGGACATGAACGCCAACGGCGTGCTCGGCTCCATGTGCTTCCCGACGATGGCGGGCTGGAACGCCCGCACGTTCGCCGAGGCACGCGACAAGCAGATCGCGCTCGTGATGTTGCAGGCCTACAACGACTGGGCCATCGACGAGTGGTGCGGGGCCTACCCGGGCCGGTTCATCCCGCTCGGCATCGTCCCGATGTGGGACGTCGACGCTGCGGTGGACGAGGTGCGCCGGGTGGCGAAGAAGGGCTGCCGGTCGATCAGCTTCCTCGAGACGCCGCACGTGCAGGGGTTCCCGAGCTTCCTGTCGGGCTACTGGGATCCGATGCTCAAGGCGCTGAGCGACGAGAACATGGTGCTCTCCCTCCACATCGGGGCCGGGTTCGGGGTCATCCAGCGGGCCGATGAGGCGCCTGTCGACCACCTCATGGTGCTGGCCTGTCAGATCAGCGCCATCACCGCGCAGGACCTGTTGTTCGGCCCCACGCTGCGCCGTTTCCCCGAGTTGAAGGTCGCGCTCTCCGAGGGCGGGATCGGCTGGATCCCGTTCTACTTCGACCGCATCGACCGCCACTACGGAAACCAGGAGTGGCTGCACAGCGACTTCGGCGGCAAGCTCCCCTCGGAGGTGTTCCGCGACCACATCCTGGCCTGCTACATCACCGACCCTTCGGGCCTGCTGCTGCGCGACCGCATCGGGATCGACAACATCGCCTGGGAGTGCGACTACCCGCACACGGACACGACCTGGCCCGAGTCGCCCGAGTTCGCCTGGCGCGAGTTCCAGGAGGCCGGGGTCACCGACGAGGCCGAGATCAACAAGATCACGTTCGAGAACGCATGCCGCTTCTACGGGTGGGACCCCTTCGCACACACGCCAAGGGAACAGGCGACCGTCGGCGCACTGCGCACGGTGGCGAGCGACGTCGACGTCACGCGGATGTCGAAGGACGAGTGGCGCAGGCGCAACGAGGCCGCCGGCATCGGCGCGCTGTGAGGGAGGACCGCAGACCGCGATGCTGATCAATCCGATCGAGGAACAGGAGTTCTTCCGGGCGACCACCGAACGCTTCCTGGTCGAGCACGCCCCGCCCGACGCGCTGCGCAGCCTGCGCGACGACGCCGCGGGGTTCGACCGCGAATACTGGCGACGGGGCGCCGAGCTGGGCTGGACGTCGCTGCTGGTGGACGAGGCCCACGGCGGCGGTTCCATCAGCGGGGCCGGGCTGGTCGATCTGAGCCTGGTCGCCTACGAGTTCGGCCACCACGCCGCGCCCGGGCCGCTGACCGCGACGAACGTCGTGGCCTCCGCGCTGAGCGACCACCCCGCCGCGGGTGAGCAGGCGGAGGTGCTCTCCGGCCTGCTCTCGGGCGAGACGATCGGCACCTGGTGCGCACCCGAGCTCGGGGCGCGGCCGGGCGAGTGGCGCACGGGCGTCGTGACCGAGCGGGGCGGCGAAGGCCTGGTGCTGCGCGGCACCGTTCGTCCCGTGGAGCACGCCGGCCAGGCCGATCAGCTCCTCGTCGCCGCACGCGACGGGGCGGGCCTGACCCAGGTGCTGGTCCCGACGGGCGCCGAGGGGATCACGGTGGAGCCGCTCGAGACCGTCGACCTGACCCGGCGCTTCGGGGCCGTCAGCTTCGACGGCGTCCGCGTGAGCGCCGACGCGATCGTGGGCGCTGCGGGCGACGCCTCCTCCGATGTGGCGCGCCAGCTGCGCCGGGCCGTGACGATGCTGAACTGCGAGGCGGTCGGGGCCATGCAGGGAGCCTTCGACATGACGGTGGAGTGGTCGTTCGACCGCTACTCGTTCGGACGGCCCCTCGCCTCGTACCAGGCGCTCAAGCACCGCTTCGCCGACATGATGTCGTGGCTCCAGGCCGGACACGCGATCAGCGACGCGGCGTGCGCGGCCGCGCAGGACGACCAGCCCAATGCCGACGAGCTCGCGAGCGCGGCCAAGGCCTTCATCGGCCGCCACGGCGGCGAACTGATCCAGGACTGCGTGCAGCTGCACGGCGGGATCGGCGTCACGTTCGACCACGACCTGCACCTGTACCTGCGACGGCTGACGGTCAACCGCTCGGTCGCAGGGACGCCGCGGGAGCACCTCCGCCGCATCGCCGGGCTCGTCGAGGCCCGGGAAGGAGCGGCGGCGTGAGCGCGCTACGGGCCGAGGAGGAGACCGAGACGGCGGAGGTGGAGGACCTCGAGAGTTTCCGGCGGCGGGCGCGCGCCTTCATCACGGCCAACCTGGCAGCCAAGACGATGGACGAGATGCGCCTCGACTACAGCGTGGGCGACGAGGAGGCCGAGCTGGCCGAGGTGGCGCACGAGCGCGATCTCCAGCGGATGCTGTTCGACGGCGGGTTTGCGGGCATCTGCTTCCCGCGCGCCTACGGCGGCCAGGGGCTGACGCCGGCGCACCAGCAGGTCTTCAACGAGGAGATCGTGGGTCGCGACTTCCCCTGGCGGATCCAGGTGCCGACGTTCGTGCCCTGTGCGGCGGTGATCCTGGAGTTCGGCACCGAGGAGCAGAAGCAGCGTCATCTGCCTGCGATCCTGCGGGGCGAGGAGCTGTGGATGCAGTTCCTCTCGGAACCGAGCGGTGGGTCCGACGTGGCGGCGGCACTCACCACGGCGGTGCGCGACGGGGACCAGTGGGTGCTCAACGGGTCGAAGATATGGACGACCGGGGCCTGGTGGTCCGACTGGGGACTCTGCCTCGCCCGCACGAACTGGGACGTGCCGAAGCACCGCGGGCTGACCGTCTTCATGCTGCCGATCCACCAACCGAACGTCGAGGTGCACCGCATCGAGATGCTCAACGGGTCGCGCGAGTTCTGCCAGGAGTTCCTGACGGACGTCATCGTTCCCGACGAGGACCGCATCGGCGAGGTGGACGACGGGTGGACCGTCGGCACGCGCTGGATGTTCCACGAGCGGATGCTCTTCAACTCGCCCTACGCCAGCCATCCGGTCGGAGTGACCTACGGGAGCATGGACGCCACCTCCGTGTTCAAGGTGGCACGCGAGGCAGACCTGCTCGGCGACACGGCGACGCAGGAGATGATCGGCGAGGCGCGCATGTACGAGGTGATCAGCGAGACGCTGGGCAAGCGGATCAACGAGAGCATCGCGGCGGGGAAGCTGTCCGACCAGGCGGCGGCGATCGTGCGCCTGTTCAAGGGGTCCGGGCAGGAACGGATCCGGACCCTCGGGTTCGAGGTGGCCGGATCGGCGGGCGCGGCCTGGAGCGGGGACGGCCCGACGAGTCGTGCCGCCGTCAACTACCTCATCCGCCAGGGCGGGAGCATCGGGGGCGGAACGCTCGAGATGGCACGCAACGTGGTGGCGGAACGCGTGCTGGGCATGCCGCGGGAGCGGCGACTGGACAAGGACGTGCCGTTCCGCGACGTGCCGCGCAGCCGCCCGAGCTCGAGCTGACGGCCGCGTCATTCGGCAGGGCAACCGGGTAGCACCAGGGAGGGACAGAGCGTGGCGACCGCAACCGTCAACGGGTTGACGCTGGCGTACGAGACGATCGGGGAGGGGCGCCCCTGGGCCATCACGCCGGGTGGTCGCTTCACCAAGGACGAGCCCGGAGTGCGCGAGCTGGCCGAGGCCTTGGCCGCGCGGGGCAACCGGGTGCTGATCTGGGACCGGCCGAACTGCGGCGAGTCGGACGTGTGCTTCGAAGGCCCCTCCGAGTCGGCGATGCAGGCAGACGCACTGGTCGGGTTGCTCGAGCACCTCGACATGACGCCGGCGGTGATCATCGGTGGGTCCGGTGGCGCACGTGTGTCGCTGTTGGCGGCGGCGCAGCCCGGGGCGGCATCGGGCCTGGCGGCCTGGTGGATCAGCGGAGGCGTCTACGGGCTGCTGACCCTGGCCATGCACTACTGCGGCGGGTCGCTGGCGGCGGCGTGGACGAGCGGCGGCATGGAGGCGGTGGCCGACCTGCCCGAGTGGGAAGAGGTCATCGCGCGCAATGCAGGCAACCGCCAGCGCATCCTGGACCAGGACCCCAAGGCGTTCATCGCGGCCATGGAGCGCTGGATGCTGGCGTACGTGCCGACCGACGAGCCGGTGCCGGGCCTGTCCGTCGCCGCGGCGCGCGCGCTGGACATCCCGGCACTCGTGTTCCGGAGCGGTGAGAGCGACGTCTGGCACACGCGCGCCACGTCGGAACATCTCGCCGACGTGTTGCCCCAGGCCCGTCTCGTGGAACCGCCGTGGGGCGACCGCGAGTGGCTCGAGCGCGGGGAGGAGCGAGAGAAGGGCATCTTCGTGCGCTGGCCGTTACTGGCGCCGCAACTGCTCGACTGGCACGCCGACGCGCTCGGCTGAGCGAGCAACCGGGTTCAGGCCCGAGAGGACGAACCTCGAAAGCGGTAACGCAGGTACGCGACGCCGCTGCGAAAACGGCGCTCGTCCAACAGCTGCAGCTCGGCACGGACACCGCCCGGCAGGGCGGCCTTGCCGCCGCCCACGAGGACCGGCCCGAGGAAGAGATGGCACTCGTCGACCAGTCCCTCGTGGATGGCCCGGCCTGCGAGCTCGGCCCCGCCGATCGAGATGTCGGAGGGCGAGCTTTCCTTCAGCCGCCTCACCGCCCCCGCGTCGAACGCCCGCTCGATGCGGGTTCTCCCGCTCGACACCGTCTGGAGTGTCCGCGAGTAGACGATCTTCTCGGCCGCCAGCCACGTCTCGGCGTAGTCCCGGCCGACCGCCGTCTCACGGCCTTCGGTCTCCCAGTAGGCCATCGTCTCGTACATGCGCCGCCCGTAGAGGTGGGTCCCGACGGTCCGCTCGAGGTCGTTGACGAACGCGTGCACCTCCTCGTCCGGCTCGGCCCAGTCGAACTTGCCCTGCTCGTCCTCGATGTAGCCGTCGAGCGATGTGATCGCCGCATAGATCAGGTTGGCCATCTGAAACCTCCTTCCGCCATCGGTTCCTCGAACCGTACCGCCCCCTAGAATTTCTTCGTGAGTGGACAGCCCGTGACCGAGGCGACCGACGTGCTCGAGAGTCTGGCCGGGTCCGAACACGAGGACATCGTCGCGGTTCGACGTGCGAAGAGCGGTCTTCGCGCCATCATCGCCGTCCATTCGACGCTCCTCGGTCCCTCACTGGGCGGGGCCCGGTTCTATCCCTACGAGAACGAGGCACTTGCCCTCCACGATGTCCTTCGCCTTTCGAGAGCCATGACGCAGAAGGCGGCCCTGGCGGGACTGGCGCAGGGAGGAGGCAAGGCGGTCATCATCGGGGATCCGCGCCTCATGAAGACGCCCGCTCTGCTCCGTGACTTCGCCACCGCCGTCGACTGCCTTCGGGGCCGCTACGTCACCGCGGAGGACGTCGGGACGACCCAGGACGACATGGATCTGATCCGCGAGACGACCCCGTACGTGGCAGGCACGGCCACCGCGCAGGGCGGTTCGGGCGATCCCAGTGCGGCAACTGCCTACGGCGTGGTGGTCTCGATGGAGGCAGCGGCGGCGCGCCGGTGGGGTGACGGCCTCGAGGGCAGGACGGTGTGTGTCCTCGGCGCCGGCAAGGTGGGTGGAGAGATCATTCGGCTTCTCGTGGAGCAACACGTCGTCGTGGTCGCCTCGGACGTGGATCGCGCCAGGGCCGAGGGTGCATTGCGGGCGGGCGCCTCCCGCATCGTCGACCCGACCGATGCAATGAAGGTGAGTGCAGACGTCCTCTGCCCGTGCGCGTTGGGTGGGCTGCTCACCGAGGAGGTCGTGCCAGAGCTCCACTTCGAGCTGATCGTCGGGGCGGCCAACAACCAGCTGGCCCACCCTGAAGTCGCGGACGCGCTTGCGGCCGCGGGCATTCTGTATGTCCCGGACTTTCTGGCGAACGCCGGGGGCATCATCAACATCGCCGAAGAGTCGCACGGGTACGACCGGGCGCGTGCGACGCTTGCCGTCGGTCAGATCCGTTCCACAACCACCAGGGTCCTCGACCGGGCGGAGTCGTGCGGCGTCACACCGCTCGTTGCGGCAGAGGAGCTGGTGGCGGAGCGCCTCGCCAAGGCCGTGGGTCGGGCCAACTGAATTGCACACCGCTTTGCTGTTGTCCGGCGCCGGCATGATCCCCCGCCGGAACTCTGCGGCGACCTCTGGGGCCGGGCGCCGGGTCGGCTGTCGGAACAAGTATTAGGGTCTCGACCCGGAGCCGGCACTCGCCGGCGGGGGAGGGACCTGATGCGATACCGGATGTGGCGTGCTCTGGCCGCTGTGACCGCGGGGCTTCTGTGTTCCCTGGTCGGCTCCGTGCCGTCGGCACCCGGCGGAGCGGCACCCGCACCAATCACGATCGCACTCGTCACGTCGCTCACCGGCCCGGCCGGCTCGGAGTCGATCGGCGACCCCGCCACCTTCGAGGCGCGGATCGATTTGCAGAACGCGGAGGGTGGCGTCGACGGGCACAAACTCGTGGCGATGGTCATCGACGACCAGACCAGCCCGACCGGAGTGCAGACGGCCGTCAACGACGCGGTTGCCAAAGGGGCGCTCGGGATCGTGGCCGTCAGTCCCGTCTTCTTCCTGGGAGCCAAGTCGGCGCAGCAGGCAGGGGTTCCCGTCACCGGGTCCTACTCCGATGGGCCCGAATGGGGCGAGCAGCCCTACACCAACATGTTCGCCGCCGATTTGGGGAGCGAAAATCCCAAGGACCCCGTCAACACGCTCGAGGGGACGATCCTCAAGCACTTCGGTGCCACCGTCCTCGGCACCTACGCCTACAGCATCTCACCGTCTTCGACCGATGGAGCGATCGAGTCGGCAGACTCCTTTGAACGCGCCGGCGGAAGGTCGCCGGTCGTCGACACGTCGCTCCCCTACGGCACGGAAGACTTTTCCAGCGCCGCGCTGACGGCAAAGCAGGACGGCATCAACGCCATCTTCCCGGCGATGCAGGATTCCTCCAACTTTGCTCTGGCGCAAGCTCTCGAGCAGGCGGGAGTGAAGCTGAAGGCAGCGGTCTATCTGAGCGGTCTGGGACCATCGGTGGTGCACTCGCCGGCCTGGACCTGGCTGCAGGGTGGCTACTTCGGCTCCATCTTCCGCCCCTTCCAGCTCCCGAATGCGGGCACCCGCCAGATGCAGGCAGCGCTCGAGAGGTATGCGCACTGGTCGAGCACGCAGTTCCCGACGCTCTATCAATACGAGTCCTGGGCCGGAGCGGATCTCATGATCAAGGGTCTGCAGTTGGCGGGACCCCACCCCACGCACGCCGGCGTCATCACTGCGCTCCGCGGCATCAAGGCCTACGACGCCAATGGCGTACTGCCCAATCCGCTCGACTTCGCGACGACCTTCGGACATGACCCGCCCAAGCAATGCATCTGGATCCTGCGAGCGGCGACGAACGGGTTCGTCCCGACCCAGGCGCAGCCCTTCTGTGGGACCGACCTTCCGGGCACCGCGGTTGCGTCCTCATCCTGAACCGGGCGCGTCGGTCGACGAGCCGGCCTACGTCATCTTGTCGTCGTGGATCCGGACTCCCGCGCGCGCGGCAGGTCGCGCTCGCTGACGTCGAGGCCGAGGGCACGGGCAAAGATGAAGGTGAACTGCTCGATCACGTCGTCGAAGTCGTCGTCGATGACCTTCTCGACGAGCCAGGCCTCGGGGAAGCGGCGGGTCATCGACCCCAGTGCCGCCGCCGTGATCGTAGGGTCCAGGCGCCGATCGATGACCCCGTGCCGCTGCAGGCTGCGGATGGAGTTCGAGACCTCTTCGAGCCCGAGGAGCTGCCGCTCCATGCGCGTGGCGGCGACCTCCGGGTCGAACCGCGAGACCTGCTCGATGACCCCCATGATGCGAGCCTCGTCACGGTAGACCTCGAGGTGGACGCGCATCGCCTCCCCGATGCGGTCGAAGGGGCTGAGTGAGGACTTCGGGTCGAGGATGATGTTCGTCATGGGCGCGCTGAGACGCTCGTCCACCTCGGCGACGACCTCACGGAAGACCTCCTCCTTGGACTCGAAGTAGTGGTAGAAGGACCCGTGGGAGAGCCCCGCCTTCTCCGCGATGTCGGAGATGCGCGCGTCGAGGAAGCCGTCGCGTTCGAAGATCTGCTTCGCCGCCGCCACGAGGCGCGCCCGCGTCTCGACGCCCTTGCGGGATCGGGGCCCGCTGGGCTTGTCGTTGCCGTTCGTATCCGGCCGCGCCGTCGACACGCGTCTCTCCTTCCGTGCGGGCTCCCGGGCCGGGGGTCCCATCAATGTACCCGTGCCCCCGGCGTGCGCTGGTGGACACCGGCCCGGTCGGATCGCATCCTCACCCGTCCCTCCGCAAGAGGAGGACCCCCGACGGCGTGCCCCCACCGGTAGTGACCACGGCGGTCCTGGCGTCGCGCACCTGCCGCTCGCCGGCGTCGTGCCGTAGCTGTTGCATCGCTTCGTAGACGAAGCCGAAACCGTGCGTCCTCCCCTCCGACAACTGGCCGCCGTGCGGGTTGACGGGAAGTTCGCCGCCGAGCGCGATGCGGCGCCCGCCGTCGAGCCAGTCGTAGGCCTCGCCGAAGCCGCAGAACCCGAGCGCCTCGATCCACGAGATGGCGTTGAACGTGAACCCGTCGTAGACGAGCGCCAGGTCCACTTCGGAGGGCCGCATGTCGGTCCTCGTCCAGAGGTGGGCCGCCTGCCCGATCACCTGCGGCTCGTGGGTCACGGTGTCCTGGTCCCACGACACGCGCTCGAGGATCTGCGTCCCCACGGCCTCGATCCGCACGGCGGGGTGGGGCAGGTCGTCCGCGACGTCCGCGGCGGAGACGACGACCGCGATCGACGCGTCGCACGGCACGTCGCAGTCGTACAGTCCGAACGGCGACGTGATGGGCCGGGCCGAGAGATAGTCGTCCATCGTCATCGGCTCGCGGTAGATGGCGGCCGGGTTGCGTGCCGCGTTGGCGCGGCCGTTCAGCGCGATCAGGCCGAGCATCTCGCGCGGAACGTTGTAGCGATGGAGGTACTGGTGCGCGTTCATGGCGATCCAGTTGGACGCGGACAGTGCGCCGAACGGGGCGCGCCACTCCTGCATCGGGCCGGACGCGCGCCCACCGCCGGCGCGCGGCGGACTCACCTTGCCCTGCGCGACGAGGGTTGCGAACGTCGACTCCCACACCGTGCGGAAACACAGCACGTGGCGGCAGAGCCCGGACGCCACCGCCAGGGCCGCGGCGATGATCGACCCTCCCGGTCCCGGCAGCTCGCCGCCGCCGTTGATCCAGGTCGGGTGCAGGCGGAGCGCCTCTTCGACGGCCGTCGCGCCGCCTTCGCTCATCCCCATGCCTGGCGCACCGGGGTACGTCGACAGCCCGTCGATGTCGTCGGGCGTGAGTCCCGCGTCGGCGATCGCCGCCAGGCAGGCGTCGACTGCGAGCGAGAGCGGGTCGACCATCAGGCGCCGCCCGATCTGCGAGCGCCCGACGCCCGACAACACGGAGCGATGCTCGAAGCGTTCGGAGGTCGGAGGCCGGCGAGGGAGGGGACGGGCCGGCTCGGGCACCCGGTCGACCGGGTCCATCACACCGGTCGGCTCGAAGAGCGGCAGCCAGACGTCCTCGAGGTGTTCGAAGCGCACGGCGACCTCCTGGCCGATGGCGACGTCGGAAGGCGCGCAGCCGACGATGTTCGTGGTCAGATGGACGCTCGCGTCCTCGGCGAGCGCGATGTTGGCGATGACGTACGGCGGCTCGAAATCCGGGTGCCACCGGTGCGCGTTGACCGTGTAGCCGACGACCGTGCCGCGGCCGGAGACGGCCACCGGTTTCGACGAGCGGCTGCGACACGACGGGCAGATAGGGGTCGGCGGGTGCACGAGCTGGCCGCAGTCCTGACAGCCCTGGATCCGGAGCACGCCGTCGGCTCCCGAGGTCCAGAACCACTCGCTGGACAGGGTCAGTTCAGGCAGCGGCCGCACATGTCCCCTCGTCGTCGATGTTCACGCGTCCACCTGCCCTTTTGCCCGTTGCCGCAAGAGGCGACGCTACCCTAATATTGACGTCAATGTTGAAGGACATGCTGGTCGTCGACGCGGACTCGCACTGGTGCGAAGCCCCTGATCTCTTCACCAAGCGGGCGCCCGCCGCCTTCAAGGACCGGGTGCCCCGGGTCGAGGAGGTCGACGGGGAGAAGATGTGGGTCTTCGACGGGCACACCCTCGGCCGCTTCAGTGCGGGCGGCGTCATCGCACGCGACGGGACGAAGGAGAGCTCCTTCCATGCGCTGATGGAGTGGGATCACGACGAGGTGCATCTCGGCGCACACGACCCCGAGGTGCGTCTCGCCGTGCTCGACGAGTGCGGCATCGACGCGCAGATCATCTTTCCGAGCACCATCGGTCTGGGCGGCCAGGACCTCGGCATGGTGGACGACCCCGCGCTGTGCCGCGTGGCGATCGAGATCTACAACGACGGCATGGCCGAGATCCAGGCGGATTCGGGCAACCGGCTGTTGCCGCTCCCGCTGATGCCGGCGTGGGACGTCGCCACCTGTGTGGCCGAAGCGCGTCGGGTCTCGGGCCTCGGCGCGCGCGGCGTGAACATGACGTCGGATCCCCAGGACCTGGGCGCGCCGGACCTGGCCAATCGGGCTTGGGACCCCCTCTGGGAGGTCTGCTGCGAGTTGTCCCTGCCCGTGCACTTCCACATCGGCGCCAGCCAGACGGCGATGACGTTCTTCGGGCAGTACCCGTGGGAGTCGCACGCCGAGAACACAAAGCTGGCCATCGGCGGCACGCTGCTCTTCATCGGCAACGCGCGGGTGGTCACCAACCTGATCCTCTCGGGCATGTTCGACCGCCACCCGGGCCTGCAGATGGTCTCCGTCGAGAGCGGGGTTGGCTGGATCCCGTTCATCCTCGAGGCGCTCGACTACGAGATGGCGGAGAACGCGCCGAAGGAGCTCGCACAGCTCGAGCGCATGCCCTCGGACTATTTCCGGACGAACCTGTACGCCACGTTCTGGTTCGAGAACAACCGCAACAAGCTGCCGGACCTGATCGAGGCGGTCGGTGAGGACCGCATCCTCTTCGAGACCGACTTTCCCCACCCGACGTGCCTCTACCCCAACCCGCTGCAGACCGTCGAAGCCAAGATGGAGACTCTCACCCCGGCGATCCGCCGCAAGATCTTCGGGGAGAACGCGCGCCAGCTGTACCGGCTCTGAGCGCGGACGGGCGCCTCGGCCTGCGGGAGCGGGAGTCCATGAATCTGATATTGACGTCGCTGTCAAAAACGGATTAACCTGACCGTCATGGCCAGAACCTTGGACTTCCCTGTCTTCGACGCCGACAACCACTTCTACGAGACGCGCGATTCGTTCACACGTCACCTGCCCGATCGGTTCAAGGGCGCCATCGACTACGTGGACCTGCACGGCCGGACCAAGACCATGATCCGCGGCACGGTGAGCGAATACATCCCGAACCCGACGTTCGAGGTCGTGGCGCGTCCGGGCGCCCAGGAGGAGTACTTCCGCGACGGGAACCCCGACGGGAAGTCCTACCGCGAGATCGTCGGTGAGCCGATGCGCGGCATCCCCGCCTTCCGCGAGCCCGGCCCGCGGCTCGAGCTGATGAACGAGCTCGGCGTCGACCGCGCCCTGATGTTCCCGACCCTGGCCAGCCTGCTCGAGGAGCGCATGCGCGACGACCCCGAGCTGACGCACGCCGCCATCCACGCGCTGAACGAGTGGATGTACGAGGAATGGACCTTCAACTACGAGAACCGCATCTTCACGACGCCGGTGATCACGCTGCCTATCGTGGAGAAGGCGCTCGAGGAGCTCGAATGGGTGCTCGAGCGGGGCGCCAAGACGGTCCTGATCCGCCCGGCCCCCGTGCCCGGCTACCGCGGCTCGCGCTCGTTCGGGTACTCCGAGTTCGACCCGTTCTGGAAGGCGGTGGAGGAGGCCGACATCCTGGTCTCCATGCACTCGTCGGACAGCGGGTACACCCGCTATCAGAACGATTGGATCGGTCAGGCGAACGAGATGCTGCCTTTCCGGCTCGACCCCTTCCGCGCCATCAGTGTCGGCAAGCGGCCGATGGAGGACACCATGACGGCGTTCCTCTGCCACGGCGTGTTCTCGCGTTTTCCAAAGCTGCGGGTCGCCTCTATCGAGAGCGGCGGCGACTGGGTCGCCGGGTTCCTCGAGCACGTCGCCGACACCTACAAGAAGATGCCGCAGGCCTTCGAAGAGAACCCGGTCGAGCAGTTCAAGTCACATGTCTGGATCAGCCCCTTCCACGAGGACAACCTCGAACGGCTGATCGACACGATCGGGGCGGACCACGTCCTCTTCGGGTCCGACTACCCGCATCCGGAAGGCCTCGCCGAGCCGCGTACCTACGCCGAGCACCTGCCGGCGGGGGTGTCGGACGGGGACCTGCGCAAGATCATGGGCGGCAACCTGGCCGAGATCATGAAGGTCGAGGTGCCGGTGGGCGCGGCGGGGTAACACCCGTCCATCGCAAGTCCCGCGGGTTCTGACATAGGGTCGGCCCGACCACGAAGAGCAAGAGTTCACGGAGAGCCGGAGATGCCTGACTACAAGTACGTGCAGTACGAGACCGTCGACGACGGGACGATCGCGCGCATCATCTTGAACCGCCCCGAGGCGCGTAACGCCCAGAACCGCGGGCTGCTCGTCGAGTTGAACGACGCCTTCCTGGCGGCCGAGGCCGACGACACCGTGCGGGTCGTCATTCTCGGCGGCGCCGGGCCGATGTTCTCCTCGGGCCACGACCTGGGCTCGAAGGCGTCCCGCGAGGAGTACATGCCGGGGCCGAATCAGCACCCTTCGCACACGATCAACGGCGCCACGCGCAAGGGTTCCGAGTCCCTGATGCTCCAGGAGTGGCACTACTACTTCGAGAACACCCGACGCTGGCGCAATCTCCGCAAGATCACGATCGGCCAGGCGCACGGTGACGTCTACGCCGCGGGCCTCATGCTGCTGTGGGCCTGCGACCTGATCGTCGCGGCCGAGGGCACCCGCTTCGCCGACGTCGTCGGCGCTCGTCTGGGGATGTGCGGCGTCGAGTACTTCGCCCACCCCTGGGAATTCGGGCCGCGCAAGGCCAAGGAGCTTCTCCTCACCGGCGATTCGGTCGATGCGGAGGAGGCGCACAGCCTCGGCATGGTCAGCAAGATCTTTCCCGCCGACCAGCTCGAGGAGCGCACGATCGAGTTCGCCCGGCGCATCGCCAAGCTGCCGACGATGACGTCGCTGCTCATCAAGGAGGCGGTCAACCAGAGCGTCGACAACATGGGCTTCTACAACGCCCTCAACGCGTGCTTCACTTTGCACGAGCTGAACCATTCGCACTGGGCCTGGGTGAACGAGGACCGGTTCCCCGTGGCCAAGGAGGACTCGGGGATCCCGAATTGGAAGGAGGCACCGCCGATCGTGCCGGCGGTCAAGGACAAGGTCCGCGCCGACTCCTGAGCGCCGTAGGGACCGGCCTGCGGCCGGCGCGTTGCAGAATTTCCTGAACCGTCCGGGCGGGGTCGTTCTCGGGAAAGAGTAAGGAAGGCCCAGCTCAACACGGGATTTGGCGTTGTGCACGGGCTACGTCGCCTAGTTACTATCTGAATCGACGTCGATTTCAGAAATATCCGGCTGATCCGGCCGGCAAGGGGGTGCACTCCGCAGGATGCTGCAATTCGTGATCGCCGGCTTGGTCACCGGCGGGGTGTACGCCATCGCCTCGGCCGGGCTCGTCATGACGTACACGTCATCGGGCATCTTGAACTTCGCATTCGGGGCGATCGCCTACTTCGTCGCGCGCTTCTTCTACTTCCTGCACACCCAGCACAACTGGGGCATCGCCCCCGCGGCGGTCCTCTCCGTTGTCGTCCTGGCACCGGCCATCGGGGTGTTCCTCTACGTGGTCCTGTTCCGCTTCATGCGCCTCTCGTCACCCCTCATCAAGGTGGTGGCGACCATCGGCCTGCTTGTCGCCATTCCCGCGGTTGCAACGTGGATCTTCGGCAACGGCCCGATCCAGTCCGCTCCCGGCCTCGCGCCGAACCCGAACGCGGTCTACCACTTCCTGGGCGTTCCGATCGATCAGAACCAGCTCATCGTGCTGATCTGCGTCGCGGCGATGGTGGTCTTCGGCGCAGTCGTGTTGCGCTACACCGAGATCGGCCTGAAGGTGCGTGCGATGGTCGATTCTCCCGCCATGACCGACCTCTCGGGGTCGAGTCCCACCGCGATCTCGGTGGGGGTGTGGGCGGTCAGCACGTTCTTCGCCGGTTTGGCGGGAGTACTCATCGCCCCGCTCAACGGATTGGACCCGGGCCAGTTCACGCTCCTGATCGCCGCCTCGTTCGCGGCGGTGGTGGCGGCCCGGCTGCGCAGCCTCCCGGTGGCCGTCATCGTCGGCCTCCTGATGGGTGTGGCGACGTCCCTGATTCAGCGGTACCTGCCTTCGAACAGCCAATGGACCACCGGACTCATCAATTCCATCCCGTTCATCGTGATTGCGCTCTTCCTCATCTACAGCCTGGTCCGGCGCGGACGCGTCGGAGAGACCGAAAGCTGGGGTGGCGCGCTCGACCGGGCCATCACCCCGCAGGGAGAGAGCCGCCTGGCCGGTTCGACGAGCAGCGTGATCGAGGCCGCGTCACTCAACTTCATCGGCAAATACGCCGGTCCGCTTCTGCTCCTCGTCGCGGTGGCGGTGGCACCGCTCCTCGTGAGTGGTTATTGGGTCGGTCTTTTCCCGTCGGCGTTTGCCATCGGCATCATCTGTCTCTCCTGGACCATCGTCACCGGCGAGGGCGGCATGCTCTGGCTCTGTCAGATCACCTTCGCCGGTGTGGGCGCGCTGACCACCGCCCAGTTGGCGAACCATTACGGCTGGCCGGTCCTGGCCGGGGCCGCCGTCGGTGGTCTCATCGCCGGCGCGATGGGGGCGATCATCGGCTTTCTCAGCATCCGGCTCGGCGATCTCTACGTCGCGCTCGTCACCCTTACCTTCGGGCTCCTGATGGAGACGCTCGTCTTCACCTTGCCCAGCTTCGTCAACCAGGGCATCGGCCTTACGCTCAACCGGCCTGAGTTCGTCAGCTCCAACCTGTCCTACGCCTACTTCGTTCTCATCGTGTTCGGGATCCTCGCACTCTTCATTGTGAATTTCCGACGTTCGACGACCGGGCTTGCGCTGAACGCAGCAAGGTGGAGCGAGGCGGGCGCACGCACCTCCGGCATCAGCGTGGTGCAGATGAAGGTCATCGCCGGCGCGACGGCTGCGCTTGTCGCGGGCATAGGAGGTGCGCTCTATGCCATGGCGCAGACGACCTTCGAGCCGAGTGAGTTCGCCACCCTCCAAGGGATCGTCTGGCTCGCCGTCCTGGTGACCATCGGTGTCCGGTCGACCGCGGCCGCGGTGATCGCAGGCGTCATCCTTGTCTTTCCCGACGCCATCTTCCAGTACTACTGGCCTTCGGTCACCAACCTGCCCGTCTGGCTGCAGATCGGTTTCGGCCTGGGTGCGATCTCGGCCGCAAAGTACCCCGACGGAGCATTGGCCGAGAACGGCCGCAAGCTGCGGAGCTTGCTGTTGCGCTTCGGTTCCGCCGGACGTGGGCCCCAACGGTTCGATGACGTCGGATTGACGGCGGGTGACGTCGATGCGGCCGTGCCGCGCGTCGCCGAGGGCGTCTCGTGACAACGGGACCGCTCACTGTCGAGCCCGGGTCCGGGTCCGGCGCCACCGAGGCGGCGCATGCCATGGCCGCCCAAGGCGTCACCGTCCGTTTCGGTGGCTTGACCGCGCTGTCAGAGGTCTCGATCGAGGTGCCCAGCGGGTCGATTGCCGGTCTCGTCGGCCCGAACGGCGCCGGGAAGTCCACCCTCCTGGGTGTGCTGTCCGGATTGCAGCGGTGCCACGCCGGCCGGGTCTGGCTGGGCGGTGAGGAGGTGAGTGACTCCTCGGCCCGTTCCCGGGCGGGCCGGGGCCTGGCTCGGACGTTCCAACAACCCGAGCTCTTCATGGGGCTCACCGTGCGCGAGCACCTCGTCCTTGCGCACAGGGCGCGGGTCGCGCCCGTACGCCTCTGGCGGGACATGTTCGATCCGCGTTCGTTGTTGCCTCCCTCGAAACGCGAGAACGAGCACATCGATCGTCTGCTCGAGATGCTGCGGTTGACGCGCGTCGCGCAGGCTCCCGTCGCGGCGCTGCCCCTGGGCGTGGCCCGCCTGGTCGAGGTGGGCCGTGCCCTCGCCAGCGAGCCCCGGGTCCTTCTGCTCGACGAGCCCCTTTCCGGCCTCGACATGAAGGCGTCGGCGAATTTGCTGACGGTGTTCCGTCAGATCGTCGACCAGAACGATCAGCCGCTCTCTCTGGTGATCGTCGAGCACGACGTTGCCGCCGTCCTCTCGCTCTCGGACACCGTGTTCGTCCTCGACTTCGGCGAGCTGATCGCCGCCGGGAGCCCCGACGCGATCCGTAACGACCCCCGCGTGCGCGAGGCCTACCTGGGCGACACCCAGCTCGAGCGCGGTCCGAAGGCGACGTCGTGACGGATCCCCTGCTCGACGTGCGCGACCTGGACGTCCTCTACGGACCGTCCCAGGCCCTCTTCGGCGTGTCGGTCTCGGTCGACCCGGGGGCGGTGGTCGCGGTACTGGGAGCGAACGGGGCCGGGAAGAGCACGCTCGCACGCGCCGCGTCGGGGCTCGTCCCCCGCAACGCCGGCTCGGTGCACTTCGACCGCCATGACATCACGCGTCTGTCGCCGCACCGCATCCGCAAGTTGGGCCTGACCTACATCCCGGAGGGACGAGGCATCTTCCCCGGTCTCTCCGTGCTGGACAACCTGCGCATGGCCGTGGCCCAAGAGCGCCGGCAGGACCGGGCCGGTGCGATCGACCGCGCCATCGACCGCTTCCCCGTGCTCGGCAAGCGACGCACGCAACGCGCCGGGAGCCTGTCGGGCGGGGAACAACAGATGCTCGCGCTGGCCCGTGCGCTCGCCGTGTCGCCGAAGCTGATCATCGCGGACGAGATGTCGTTGGGCCTCGCGCCAATGGTCGCCGAGTCGGTGTTCGAAGGCCTCGAGGAAGCGCGCCGTTCCGGCATCACCATCGTCCTCACCGAGCAGTTCGTGCACCGCGCGCTGGCCATGGCGGACACCTGTGTCATCCTCACCCGGGGCCAGGTCGGCTGGTCCGGGCCGGCGGCCGACGCCGGCGCCGAGGTCATCGAGCGCTACCTCGGGGAGGCAGAGGCCCCGACCTCCGCTGGCGTTACGAACGCGTTACAGTGACGGCCCGGCCGTACTGACCGGTCGTTACATTTCTGAAACAGCAGTAACCCAGCCTGAGATTGCCATTCTCATAATCGTCAAAGCGGGTTACCATGCTCCTGGATAGGGACTCCTGCGAGTCCGGGGGAGGAAACGGCACGTGCAACTCGGAATGATCTCCAAGGCCGCGACACGGCCTGGCCTGCGGACACTCGGAACGGTCCTGGCCGCGACCGTGGCCGGCCTGCCCCTCGCACTGGTGGCGACGTCGTCGACGCCGGCCTCGGCCGCTCCGGCGCCGATCACCATCGCGTACATCAGCTCGCTCACGGGTGAGGGCGGCTCCCAGGACGGCAACTCGCCCTCGGGATTCGAGGCGCGCCTCGACATGCAGAACGCGGAGGGCGGGGTGCACGGGCACAAGCTCGTGCCGCTCATCCTCGACGACCAGACGAACCCCTCGAACATCTCGACCGTCGTGCAGGAGGCCGACTCCAAGGCCTTCGGCATCGTCTCGCAGAGCCCGCTGTTCTTCCTCGCCGCCAAGTACCCGAACCAGGCTGGAGTCCCGGTGACGGGCTCCTACGACGACGGGCCGGAGTGGGGGACGCAGCCGTATACGAACATGTTCGCCTCCGACGAGGGCAGCGTGAACCCCGCGTACCCCGTCAACACGCAGATCGGGAACTTCCTCAAGGCACACGGCGGCACCGTCCTGGGTTCCTACGGCTATGGCATCTCGCCGTCGTCGAGCCGCGCCGCCATCGCGACGGCCGACTCCTTCCAGCACGCCGGCGGCAAGACCGGTGTCCTCGACACCTCGGTGCCGTTCGGGAGCGTCGACTTCACCAGCCTTGCCCTCATCGCCAAGCAGAAGGGCGTCAACGCGATGGTGCCGGCGATGGACGCCAACTCCAACTACGCGTTGGCCCAGGCGCTCCACCAGGCCGGGGTCAACCTGAAGGCGACGCTCTACGCGACCGGGTACGAGCCCGACGCCATCAACTCGCCGTCCTGGTCGACGTTGCAGGGTGCGTACTTCCTCGCGCCCTTCCGCCCGTGGTCGCTGCCCAACGCAGGGACCCAGCAGATGCAGGCCGCGATGGAGAAGTACGCGCACTTCACCAAGACCCAGTTCCCGTCGTTCGGCCAGTACGAGTCCTGGGCGGGGGCGGACCTCATGATCAAGGGCCTCGAGATGGCGGGCAGCAACCCGACCCAGGCGGCCGTGATCAGAGACCTGCGTGGCCTCAAGTCCTACAACGTCAACGGGCTGCTCCCCGAGTCGATCAACTACTCGACCATCTTCGGCAAGGACCTCCCGCAGACGTGTGCCTGGGTCATGCAGGCCGAGAAGACCGGCTTCAAGCTCGTGTCTTCGACGCCGACCTGTGGCACCGACCTGCCGGGGACCCAGACGGCCAACGCGTCGTAGCGACCGGAGCCGGGGCGTTCAGCCGCCCGCGGGCAGGTCGTGGACCAGCGTCACGCGGGACGGCTCGAAGCTGACCATGCCGCGCAGCGGCGCGGACTCGGGCAGCGGGTCCTCGTAGCTCCAGGCGACGTCGGTGACGGTGTCGTCGCCGACGCGGAACGACCAGTAGGTGGACGTGCCCTTGTAGGGGCAGTAGGTCACGGTCTCGCTCTTCTCGAGCGCGTCCATGCGCACGTGCCGGGCGTCGACGTAGAGCTTCGGGTCGAGCGACGTCTCGTAGACGATGAGGGTGTCGTTCGTGTCGACGACGGTCGTCGATCCCACGTCGACCCGGAGCTTGCGCTCGGAGCGCACGCAGTCGATGCGGTGGTAGGGGTTGCGGGGGTGGCCGAAGACCTGTTCGGCCTCCTCGAACCAGGAGTCGACCGCGTCCCAGGCCACCGTGACGTAGCCCGGCGTGTCGGGTTCGGGCTCGCTCGCCGGGCCGTGCACGTCGTCTACCGGGAAGGCATAGGCGGGTGGCCGGCCCGGACGGTGGACCAGCAGGACGCGTTCGCTGTCGATCACCGTCTGTCCGTCCCGCCGGCCCCGTACGCGCCGGCGGAACGGCTCGATGTACGCAACCTCCGCCGGCATCGCCGCCGTGAAACGGCCGGCCGGCCGGCCGCTGAGGGGCCCGCGGCCCGTGCTGAGGCTCACATGGCCGTCCGATAGTCCTGCGCACGATCCGCCTCGGCGAAGGGCCGCACCATCGCGTCGACGCTGAACGACGCCAGCAGCTCGCCCCCCTCGGTGAAGACGCGGCACTCGGCATGCGTCATGCCGTCACCGGCGAACGTCGAGTGGTGGTGGTAGAGCATCCACTCGTCGGCCCGCACATCTCGATGCACCGACAGATTGATCGCGTTGATCCCCATCGACAACGTCCGGTGTGCCGCCGACTGCCCCACGCCCGCGTGCGGACGCAGGGCCGTCGCGATCGGGACGTGTCCCGCGAATTGCGCCATAAGACCCGCGTGCAGCGGCGGGTCGTCGGGCAGCGTCCGGAAGCGCACCCAGCAGTCGATGACGGGCGGCCCCACCGGCGCGCCGGCGTCGTCGCCGTAGGCGCCGTCGACCACCCGCAGGTCGCGTCCGGTCACGCCCATGTCGTAGGGCGGGCACTCGTAGGGCCCCGGTACGTCGGGCGCGTCCACGGCGTGGCTGACCACCGCGGGCGCGGTGACGTCGAGGAGCAGGGTGCCGGCCGCGCAGCGTCGGCCTCCCTGGAGCACCTCGGCGGCCAGGCCGGTGAACGTGCGGCCCGCGGTGAGCTCGGAGAGCTCGAAGCGCAACGGGCGACCGGCATCGGCCGCGCGCAGGAACAGCATCGACGCCGAGACGACGCGGCGCCCGGGGGCGTGACGGCCGGCCGCAACGATGGCCTGGCCCAGCATCTGGCTGCCCTCCACCACGGGACGGCGCCCATCGGTGTGCGCCCCGGCGACGAAGGCGAGGTCGCCGTCGCGCTCGACGTCGAGCAGACCGACGAGGTCGTCGGCGTCGCCCCAGGTGGGAAAGCGCTTGATGGAGATGTCGCGTCCGGTGCCGGCGACGTCGTCGAGCACCTCGACCCGCGCCCGCGCCGCGTCGAAGCGCCCGCGGTCGCGCAGCGAGGCGAACGCGGCGGGTGGGTCGGTGACGATCGTGACCACGGCGTCGCCCGGCGATCCGTCGTCCCAGGCTTCGGCCATGCCCTCCTCGGGCTCGGGCGAGACGGGCCCCGCGCTACGGAACGCCGAGAGGTCGATGTCGGCCCGGGGGAAGTACAACAGAGCGGGCTCGCCGTCACGCTCGACCAGAAGGCACGCGTCGGACTCGCCGACCAGCGCCTCACCCCACCAGGCGCGCGCCCGAAACGGATAGGGCTTCACGCGCACCGCTCGACCGCCGCCGTCAGGATCCCAACGACGAACTCATGTCGAGCCCGGGCGACGGCGCCGCACCCGGCACGGTGCGCGGGGCCACGGTCACCGAGTGCAGGCTCAGGCTGTCGCCGTGCCGGATGAGCGAGTCGACCACGGTGACGAGCTCCTCCACCTCGATGAGGCTGTCGCTCAGGTACTTGCGCTCTGCCCACACCGTCCCGAACGCGATGGCGCGGTCCATGTCCCAGTCGTTGGCGAAGCCCGTCATGGAATCCCCTTGGCCACCGGCGCAGTCGCCGACGATCACC
Organism: Acidimicrobiales bacterium; assembly: GCA_035483935.1. Classification (GTDB taxonomy): domain Bacteria; phylum Actinomycetota; class Acidimicrobiia; order Acidimicrobiales; family RAAP-2; genus Bog-473. The sequence continues at coordinate 21,546 of DATHPK010000029.1, read as the reverse complement.
CGGGTGAACCCGACGGCGGGATGTTCGGCCCGGAACGCTTCGACGAGCTTGTCGAGCGCCGCTTTGCTCACGGCGTACGCGCCCAGCCCGGGCCACGGCGGCGTGAGCGACGCGCTGACCGAGGAGAGGTAGAGCGCGACGCCGTTGGTCGCCTCGAGATGCGGGAGCGCCGCCTGGGTCACGAGCGCGGCGCCGATGACGTTGGTGTCGAAGACCTGCCGCCAGGTCTCGGCGTCCATGTCCGCCAGTGCGGCCAGCGGGCCGATGGCGGGGGTGTACACCAGTGCATCGATGCCACCGAGCTTCTCCGCGGCCTCGTCGATGGCCGAGCGGCACGAAGCGGTGTCCGTGACGTCGCAGGCGATCGCCACCGTGCCCGGGCCCGCCTCCGCGGCGGCCGCCTCGAGCCGTTCGAGCCGGCGGGCCAACAGCGCGGTCTGCGCCCCTCGTTTGGTCAGGCCGACGCCGATACAGCGGCCCAGCCCACTCGACGCCCCGACGACGACCGTCCTCATCGCAGCTTCCTCCCCTGACGTGATGGGCCCGATGTTAGGCGAGCCGTGAAATTGCCGTTCTCCGGCGCTCACCTGGGCCGATGCCGGAGCCACCCTGCGGGTGGACGACCGGGCCCGCCCCCCGGGACCGGTGCCGGCGGCTGGACCGGGGCTGTCGCCAGAGGCGCCACCCGGCCGCGGAACGAACGGTACAAAGTGGTACTCTCCGAAGCGAAGAACGGCATTCTCGCCGGCACTCGGGACGGGACGACGGCACGCGTAAGGAGCGCTTGATGGGCGAGTTCGACGACATCGATTTCTTCCGGGGCAACGAGCTGGTCCTCGACCCCTACCCGTACTTCGACCACCTGCGCCAGAAGTGCCCCGTCCAACGGGAGTCGAACCACGACGTCGTCATGGTGACCGGCTACGAGGAGGCGGTTTCCGTCTACACCAACACGGCCACCTTCTCGTCGTGCAACGCCGTCACCGGGCCGTTCCCCGGGTTCCCCGTGCCGCTCGAGGGCGACGACGTCAGCGACCTCATCGACGAGCACCGTCACGAGCTGCCCTTCAGCGACCAGATCACCGTCATGGACAACCCGGTGCACAAGGCGCACCGGGGCCTGTTGATGCGGCTGATCACGCCGAAGCGGCTGCGCGAGAACGAGGACTTCATGTGGCGGTACGCCGACCGCCAGATCGACGAGTTCATCGAGCGCGGCGAGTGCGAGTTCGTGCGCGACTTCGCCGGCCCTTTCACCCTCTATGTCATCGCCGACCTGCTCGGCGTGCCCGAGGAGGACCACGAGTGGTTCCGCCACGAGCTGCAGGGCGGACACCGAAAGGACACCCAGGGCCTCGGGAGCACCGGCAAGGGCTCGCTCACGCACTCGCCGCTCGAGTTCCTCTACGACCGGCTCACCGCGTACGTCGAGGACCGTCGGCGCGAGCCGCGCCAGGACGTGCTGACCGGTCTGGCGACGGCCACCTTCCCGGACGGTTCGATGCCCGAGGTGATCGACGTCGTGCGCGTCGCCGCCAACCTCTTCTCGGCCGGCCAGGAGACGACGGTGCGACTGCTCGGTACGGCGCTGCAGACCATCGGCGAGCGCAAGGACATCCAGCAGCGCCTACGCGACGACCCCGAGTTGATCCCGGGGTTCGTGGAAGAGTGCCTGCGCTTCGAGAGCCCGGTCAAGGGTGACTTCCGCCTCTCCCGCACGGCCGCCACCGTCGGCGGCGTGGACATCCCCGCCGGGACGACGGTGATGGTGCTCAACGGCGCGGCGGGGCGCGACCCTCGCCGTTTCGACGAGCCGAACGAGTTCCGCCTGGACCGTTCGAACGCCAAGGAGCACCTGGCGTTCGGCCGAGGCCCGCACGCCTGCCCGGGCGGGCCGCTCGCACGCGCGGAGACCCGGATCAGCCTGGTACGGCTGCTCGAGCGCATGAGCGACATCCGGATCTCCGAGGCGGCGCACGGGCCGGCGGGGGCGCGCCGGTACGACTACGTGCCGACCTACATCTTGCGCGGCCTCATGCGATTGAACCTCGAGTTCACGCCCGCCGCCTGAGCCGGCGCCGTCTCAGGCGGCGCCCCGGAGCGGTGTGATCACCTGCTGGCCGAATTCGCGCAGCGTCTCGCCCGGAGCGAAGTCGGTGAACCAGGCGTAGACACGCTCGACCCCTCTCTCGGCCAGCGTGCCGAAGTAGTCGACGAGCTCGGGCGCGGTCCCGAGGACGTGGTTGCCCCAGAAGCGGCGGCGGGCGGTGGCGTCGACCTCGTCGCGGTCACTGTGCGGGTGGACGAACGCGATCTGCACCTGGAGCGAGCACCGGGCGGCGCCGGCCCGTTCGCGCATCTCGTCGAACCGGTCGAGGATGCTGATGTGGACGTTCCACCAGTCGGCGTACGACGCAACGAGCTCCATGGTCTTGCGCCCGGCACCCCCGATGAGGATCGGAATCTTCCCGAGCGGCACCGGTTGCTGCTGCGCGCCGTGGAGGGTGAAGTGCTCGCCCTCGTAGTCGAGGGTCTCGCCGCGCCACAGCGCGGTCATGATCTCGAGCGACTCCTTGAGGCGGCCGACGCGGAGCTTGGGCTCGGTCGAGCCGATGCCGTACGACTCGAACTCGGGGGCGACCGATCCCCATCCGATGCCCAGCTCGAACCGCCCGCCCGACGCGTGGTCGATCGTCACGGCCTCGCGCGCGAGCACCGCGGGATGGCGGAAGCCGTCGCAGAGGACGAGGGAGCCCAGGCGCATCTGTTGCGTGTGCGCGGCGACCCACGCGTTGGTGGTCATGGCCTCGAACATGGGCGACGATTCGGCGCCGGGCGGAGCGAGATGGTCCATGCCAGCCATGCCGGCGAAGCCGGCCATCTCGGCCGTCTGCGCGCGTTCGACGATGTCGTGCATGCCGAGGCGCATCTGGGGCAGGTACAGCCAGAACTCGATGGGGGCCATGGGCGCAATTAGATCGTGCTGCGTCGCGCCGGGCGCCCGCCGACGGGGATTCCTCAGGAGAACCGGCGGGCCGCGGCCTCCGCCTGGGCCCGATACCCCCCGCCGAAGAGGACGGTGTGCACCAGGAGCGGATAGAGCTGGAACAGCGCGACCCGTTCCCGCCACCCGGGCTCCAGCGGGTTGACCTCCTCATAGGCGGCCAGAAGGCGATCCGGCACCGCGCCGAAGAGCCCGAGCATGGCGAGGTCCTCCTCGGGATGGCCCCCGTGCACCGAGGGATCGATGAGCCAGCCCCGGCCGTCGGCGCCGAACAGCACGTTGCCCCACCAGAGGTCGCCGTGGAGCAGCGCCGGGCCACCGGGCGGGAGCAGTTCGGGCAGACGGGCGACGACGCGGCCGACCGGGTCCTCCAGCCCCCCGCGGGCCGCGAGCTCCGAGAGCCGGGCGCCGTAAAACGCCGCGCCGTCGGGCCACGTCGAAGGGTCGACCGGGCAGGCGCCGATCCAGGAGGAGCCGCCACCCCAGTGCTCGAGCCGCGTCGCGTGCAGCGCGGCGAGAGCGCGGCCGAGCGCCTCCTCGTGCGCCGGTGAGCGCGGCGCCTGGTCGACCGCCACCGTGACGAGGAGCTCGCCGTCGGCGAAGACGACCTCGGGGACGGGGGGAGCGGCGCCGACGGCGCCGAGCCGTCGCAGCCCGTCGGCCTCGTCGCGGGCGCCGGGCGCGGTCTTGGCCACGAGCGCCCGGCCGCCGGCCTCGACCAACCACGCGTTGGCACCCAGCGTCCGCTCGCCGGCGAGCGTTCCCACCGCGCGTGCGAGGCGCTCCCGCCAATCCGTCGGGCTGGCAGCGGGCGGCACCCGGACACTCTCGCGCCGTGGCGATGGGACAGACTGGCCTGAGTGCCCCGTCGCCCCCACGTCGCCGGTCTCGTCGTGACCCCCGGGGCGAGCGCCGGGCGGGACCACTCTGGTCTGGTCGCCATCGAGGCGGCGGTGTCGCCGCTCGGCATCGCCGTCGAGCGCGTGGAGTTCCCGGGACAGGCTGCGGGCAAGCGCCGGACCGACCCGCCGGCCGTGTGCATCGAGACGGTGCGCGCCGCCGCGTCCGCGTTGGCCGAGCGCCTCGACGTCCCGCTCCACCAGATCGCCGTGGGGGGGCGCTCCTTCGGCGGCCGGATGTGCTCGATGGCCGTGGCGGACGGCCTCGACCCCGCCGCGCTCGTGCTGGTGAGCTATCCGCTCCATCCGCCGGGGAAGCCCGACCGGCTGCGCACCGAGCACTTCCCCGCGCTGAAGATCCCGTGCCTCTTCGTCTCGGGCCGGCGCGACGCCTTCGCCAGCCCGGACGAGCTCGAGCGCGAGACGGCGGCGATCCCGGGCGACGTGACGCTGTCCCTCGTCGACGGGGACCACTCCCTGCGCAAGAGCGAAAGGGCGGCCGCGGAAGTCGTGGCCTCCTGGCTTGGCCGCCTCGGCTGAGTTTGCGCCGCGTCGTTCCGACCGCCCCCAGCGTGGGGGACGATGACTCCGGCCGTGACCGGCGACGGGGTCACCCCCGCCGCCGGCCTACCGGTTCGCTCAGGCCGTCGAGGACAAGCTCTTGGGCGGGGTCGACGTCGGACCGGTGTACTTCTTGATCGGTCCAGACCCGGGGCTGGTCGTCTGGACCGGGCCGACGGGCACGGAGCCGATCCAGCTGCCGGTCGGTGTCACCGCTGGTGGCGCCGAGCTCTCCAGCTTCACGACCTCCTCGCCCTCGAAGCCGAAGTGTGTCGAGCTCGAGTAGGAGAGCGGCACGAACCCCGGCGTGACGAAGCTGTGACCGTCACTGTTGATGGCGTTCATCAGGCTGTCCCGCGTCAGGTTCTTGCCGGCCTTCTGTAGCGCCTGCACGAAGGTGTAGGCGAGCGCCACCCCGTACTGGGTGTTGCCGTCGAGGCCTGACTTCGCCCACAGCGACGGTGCGTACTGCTCGAGGATCTTCTTCTCCACCTGTACCCACGAGTTCGACGTGTCCGACTCGGGGGCGAAGTAGGCGGTCGTGATGACGTTGTTGAGCAACCCTCCGGCGGCCGCCACCTGTGCGGCACTCGCACCGCCCTTCTGAGCGAAAGACGCGAGCAGGGGCCCGACCGTCGGTGCGTCCGCCCCCACGCTGTCGACGACGTACTGCGGCGAGTAGCCGATGACGGCGGCCGGGAGCATCGCGAGCGCGGTGGCGGCCGGGATCGTGGCGAGCACGACGACCTGCGCGCCGGCGGCCTTGAGTGCTGCCATCTGGTTCGACAGCGGCCCGGACAGCGTGGCGGCGTCATAGGTCTGGCGCGAGACGACCGACGAGGACGGGACCTCCATGTCGAGTCCCTTCACCACGTCCTGGCCGAACTCGTCGTCCTGGTACAGGTAGCCGATCTTCTTGCCGGGGAAGTTCGCCTTGATATAGGCGCCGAGGATCTTGCCGTCGATGGTGTACGGCGGCTGCCAACCCAGGCTGAGCGGGTACTTCGAGCTGTTCCAGCAGTTGCAGCCCGACTCGATGAACAGTTGCGGCACCTTCTGCTGGTTCAAGAATGCCTGCACCGCCGACTGGGTGGGCGTCCCGAGCGACCCGACGTCCGCAAAGACGTTGTCCTGAAGGACGAGCTGGCGGGTGAGCGTCGCCGTGTTGGCGGGGTTGTACCCATCGTCGAGATACGTGTAGTGGATCTTCCGACCGTCCACACCCCCATGCGCGTTCACCCAGTCGAACACGGCGTTCATCGCGGGCGCGATCTCGTCGTAGCCCGGTGCAGCCGGCCCGGTGAGCGGCACCGTGGCGCCGATCGTGATGGAGTTCGAGGTGACGCCGGGCGTGCTCGCCGCTTGTGCCGTCGCCGGCAGCAACGTCACCCCCAGCATGCAGCCGATGGACGCTGCCACGAGCGCCCGGGCGCAGCGCGCCCAACCCGTCGTTCTCCTTGCTCGTCGTCGCATGACGCCTCCCTTTCTTTGGTTTCTTCTTTGTTTGCGCATTGCATCAGTCACTTGCCGACACCGTGATCGGGGCGGGCGCCCCGTGGTCGCCCTGCCCCGGGCGCGGGCGGTGCGCCCACAGCCAACGCAGCCCACCCTGGATCCCGTTGGGCGCCGCAAGCATGGCCACGATGAGCACCAGCCCGAAGATGATGGTGGCGAGATACGCGTTCGCCCCGGTGCCGAGGCTGAAGTCCGACGACAGCGACGTGGACCACTGCGGCAGGTACACCAAGAGGATCCCGCCCCACACCATGCCGAACAGCGTCCCGGTGCCGCCGAGCACCATCGCGGCCAGCAACTGGATCGACAGGGAGAGCGGGAACTCGCCGGTGTTGACGATCCCGGTCGAGAGCACCAGCAGTGCGCCCCCGAGTCCGGCACACGCCGCGCTGATGGCGAATGCCAGCACCTTTGTGCGCGCCACGTGGATCCCTGCCAGTGACGCCGCGATCTCGTCGTCGCGCACCGCGCGGAACGTACGCCCGTAACGGCTCCACAGCAGGTTGGCCAACAGGACGAAAACGATCAGCGCGCACAGAATCTGGATCCAGGCCAGCCATTCCTCCTGGCTCAGCGTTCCCGGCGCGGTCGGCGCGCTCACGGTGAGCCCCTGGTCGCCACCGAACGTGGCGGGCCACTTGTCCGCGATGCCCGGGATCGACAATGCGAACAGCAGCGTCATGCCGGCCAGGTAGGGGCCCTTCAGCCTGGTCGCCGGCAGGCCGATCACCACTCCGGCCACCGCGGCCACACCCGCCGCCGCCGCCAGCTCGAGGACGAAGTTGGTCCCGGTGTGGGTCATGAACAGCCCCAGCGTGTAGGCGCCGACGGCCATGAAGCCGCCGTGGCCGAGCGAGAACTGGCCGTTGGCGCCGGTCAGAAGGCTCAACCCCGCCAGCACCACGACGTACGACGCGATCTCGCCCACCTGGTAGTCGTTGTACTGACTGAGCCGCCCGGTCAGGAAGTAGAGGATCGCCCCCGCTGCCACCGCCACGAGGAGGTGGCGCAGCATGGGCTGGCGCGTCAGTCGGACGAATTTGGTGAAGGCGGCCGCGCCCACCTCAGACCCGCCTTGCCGGGGGCCGGGCGAAGATCCCCTCCGGACGTGACATCAGCGCCACCGTGAGGAGGGCGAGCGCGCCGAGCGGCTCGAGCCCCGACCCCAGATACCCGCCGACGTAGGAGATACACAGACCCGCGATCAGACCGCCGATCAACGCACCAATGGGGCTCTCGAGTCCGCCGATCACGGCAGCCGTGAACGAGTAGATGAAGATCAGGTCCATGTAATAAGGGCCGAACGAGCTCGTCGGCGCCGCGAGAAGTCCAGCCAGCGACCCGGCGAACCCCGCCAGTCCCCAGCCGAGCGTCAGCAGCAGCCCGACGCGCACGCCGAGCAAACGAGCGATCTCACGTGAAAAGGCCGAGGCCCGCATCCGCAGCCCGAGTGCGGTGAAGCGGAACAGCACGAATGTCGCCGCCATGAGGACGAGGACGGCGATCAGGATGAAGAGGTCGAAATACGAGAACGCGACGGCCGTGCGGCCGATATGCAGTCCGCGCTGGGAGTAGGCGGCGGGGAACCCGCGGCTCGCATTGCCGTAGATCGCACCGGCGAGGCCTTCGTAGACGACGAACAGGCCGATAGTCACGATGACAGGGTTCAGTTCTGACTTTCCTGCCAAGGGCCGGATCAGGACGCGCTGGGTGGCGGCACCGATGGCGAATCCGATCAGCAGGACCACGAGGAAGGCCCACCAGTAGCCCCAGCCCCCCGAGATGAGGCTGAAGGCGATGAACGTGGTCAACATGCCCGCCGCGCCCTGCGCGAAGTTGATGATGCGCGTGGCCCGGAAGATCAACACGAGCGCAAGCGCCAAGGTGGCATAGATCATCCCGTTGGCGAGACCGTCGAGCGAGTAGTCCAAGAAGAGGGTCATCGAGTCAGAAGCCGAGATAGTGATGCCGCAACGCGTCGTCTGCCGACACCTTCGCAGCGTTGTCCGATACGACGATCTGGCCGAGGTTGAGGATGACGGCGTGATGCGAGACCGAAAGCGCGCTGCGCGCGTTCTGTTCGACCAGGACGACCGTGAGGTCTTTGCCCTCGGTCTGTTCGTGCAGCATGGCCATCAGTTGGGCGGTGATCAGGGGTGCCAGTCCCAAGCTCGGCTCGTCGAGCAGCAGGAGCCGCGGCTTGGAGATCAGCGCGCGGCCGAGCACCAGCATCTGGCGCTCCCCGCCCGAAAGCGTCGATGCGTGGCGCCGCCGGAAGCCCTGCAGGCGAGGGAACAACTCGAGGATCTCCTCTATGGCTGCATGGCGTTCGCTTCGCTTCAGACACCACAACGTGGCGAGGCGCAGGTTTTCCTCGACCGTGAGCTCTTCGATCACCCCGCGCCCTTCGGGTACGTGCGCCACTCCCATCCGTGCGATCGATTCGACGGAGCGGCCGACAAGGTCACCTCCGTCGAAGGACACCGATCCCGACAGGGGCTTCACCAAGCCGGAAATGGTGCGCAACAGCGTGGTCTTGCCCGCGCCGTTCGCGCCGAGGACCGCGGTAATCGCTCCGGGTTCCGCGTCGAATGACACGGAACGCAGTGCGCGCACGGCCCCGAACGACACCGAGAGCTCGTGGACTTCAAGCATGGTGTCCGGCACGGTCCGTGGACGATCTCGCCGCCTCGACTTCGTCTCCGAGGTAGGCGGTGGCCACTTCGGGGTCGGCGCGAATGGCGTCGGGAGTGCCGTGGGCGATCACCCGCCCGAAGTTCAAGACGACGATCCGGTCGCACACGGACATGACGAGGTCCATGTGGTGCTCCACGAGCAGCACCGACATGGTCGTCGTGAGGCTGCGTATCCTCGAGCCGATCGAGGCCATCTCTGCCTCGGACAGGCCGCTGGCCGGTTCGTCGAGCAGCAACAAGCGCGGCTCTGCCATCAGCGCCCGCGCCAGAGCCGTTTGCTTCTGTACGGCATACGGCAAGGCCGGCGGCAGCCGGTGGGCGGAGGTGGCGACGCCGAGGTCGTCGAGGACCTCCATCGCCCGTGCCGCGGTCTGCCGTTCCTCGCGGCTCGAACGCCAGAGTCCGAGGAACGAGGAGGCCGGGTCGCTGCGCAGCGCGGGCTGCGCGCCCAACATGACGTTCTCGAGCACCGTCAGCCCCGCGCACAGCCCGACCCCTTGGAGTGTGCGGGCGATGCCGAGCTTGGCGAGGTCGTGGGGGTGGTGCCGGTGGAGGTCGTGGCCGCGGTAGGCGATGCGGCCAGAGCTCGGGTGGACGAAGCCGCAGATCACGTTGAAGAGGGTCGTCTTGCCGGCGCCGTTCGGGCCTATGACCCCGACGACCTCGCCCGACCCGATCGACATCGAGACTTCGTCGAGCGCGAGAACGCCCCCGAAGCCGATGGTGACCTCGTGGACCTCGAGGAGCAGGCCGCTTCCGGGCGTGCTGGCGTCCTTGACGACGGAATTTTCGGGGACCTCGAGGACCTGGCCCACGTGTCGGCCTATCCGGGCACGGAGGTGGTACCTATTCGCCCCGTGCGCGACCGACGATCGGGCATGCCTACCAGCCCCCCGGCATCGAGTCGGACGTTACAACTTCCGCAACACAAGTGCATGACAACCGCGCGGCTACGACAATGCGTTCCACCGCGGTGATCTGTCACCTCGCCGTGGATCGGAGGGGCGGGTGGGACCTGTGCGGTGGACCTCGCGGGCTCCGGACAGGTGGCCAACCCATGTTTCCGAGTTGTCTACCGCTGGTGCCGGAACGGCACGAACACGAGGCCGCCCTGAGGCACGAAGTCGGCCCCGCTGACCGGCACCGGGGTGATCGCGCCGGTCCACGGGTCGAGCGACCCCAGGTAGTTGGCGGGCAGCGACGGGCAGGTGGTCGGCGCGCTGTTCGCCCCGCACGGCGTCACCGCCACGATCGGGTTCGATCCGAACGTGCCGCGGAGTGCGACGACGGCATCGTTGGTCGAGTCCGTGCCGTAGAGGACCCCGGGGCGGATGGCCCACGCGGTGTCGTCCACCGACTGGGAGAGCGACAGCACCGAGAGCGACTTTGACCTCTCACCCTTGCCGACGAAGATCTGCTGTTGGTCACCCTGGCTGTCGAGCATGAAGTCATGAGCGAAGCGGGGAGCCCCGTTGGGCACGATCTCGCTCGAGTCGGGGTCGGTCAACGCCAACGCCGTCGTCTGCCCCTCCTGGGGGCCGACGTTGGCCACGGTGGCGGTGTCCTCGTCGTAGAAGAGGGGCGACACGGTAGCGACAGAGGTCGAGGGATCGAGGGTCACGGAATAGACGGCGGGAAAGCTCGCGTTCGGCGCGGGGGTCGTACCGATCGTGCCGGGCGCCGACGCGCTGATGAGAATCTGGTCCCTGAGGATGGAGATGGCGTCGGTCCCACCGTTGTGGGGCAGCGGCTCGTTGTAGGTGTAGTGCTGGACGTCGGCGGCACCGTGTGCCCCCGGGGTGATCGTGTAGAGCGAGCTGTTCGCGTCTTCGTTGACGGTGGCGATCAAGCCGCCGATCGCGCGGTCGGCGGTCAACCCGTCCACCTTGCCCTGGACGTCCCACTGCGCCAGCGCCTGGCCGAATCTGTCCAGGGCGACGATCGTGCTGTCCGTGTTGCCGTCAGAGCTCGGCTCGCCCTGGGGGCCGACGCCGTTTTGGAAGCCGACAAAAAGAAGTCCTCCGAGCTTGGTGATGTCGTCCGGCTTGGTCAGCGGCTCACTGGCCGTACTGTTCGTCGTTCCGCTGACCGTGTACGTGTGCGAGAGCGTCATCCCCGAAAGGATCGTCAGCGCGGTCAGGGACGGCTGGGGGGTGGGCTGATCGCCGCCGGCGGGCGTGACGGCCGGGACCACGGCAACGGCGAGCGCGCCCAATCCGGAGGCGCAAACGACGCCGACGGATCGAAAGCTGATGCGGGGCATGGGGGACCTCCAGTCAGTGATCGCGTTGGACGGTAGAGGACTCCTTTGAAATGCCGTCGATCACTCGGTGACCGAAAAATGAATTCCTCCGTCGTTGCGGACACGCCGCATCGGCCGCTGCAACGCCGCATCTGGGGTTGGACCGGAGATAAAACCCTGAAATCCGATTGACTTACTAGTATTTAGTCGCTACGGTTCTCGGGATGCACGGAATGGGCCGTTTTCCTTCGGGTGACGAGCCGCGGCGACCCGGTCGCGACGTCGATCGAGCCACACCGGCGCGGCGGCACGTCGATCCGGCCGCGGTCGCGCGGCGTCTCGGCGCGGCCGTCCAGTGGCCCGGTGCCGGCGCCTTACGCGACCGGTCCTGGCGGTTGATCGCCCGGACCGGGGATTTCGACGCGTGGCTCATCGCCTGGCCGGGCGGAGCCACCGCCGAACTGCACGACCACGGCAGCTCTCGTGGTGCGCTCCACGTGATCAGCGGCTCCCTGGTCGAGACCATTCCGTGGCGTGATGACGATGGCAGCGTGACCCTCGCGCGGAGGGACGTGCAGCCCGGTGTCACCCTGGCGTTCGGCGGCGGCCACGTCCATGATGTGCGGAACGAGTCGGCCGAACATGCGCTCAGCCTTCACGTGTACAGCCCGCCCCTGACCTCGATGACCTACTACGACCGCTCCGGGGATCGGCTGATACCACGCCCGGATCGGTGGGACCTGTCGCGCGAAGCGCCCTACCCGTCGGCCCGATCGGTGCTGAGGCCGGCCGCGCCGTGACCGCAACGTCCGTCGACCAACTCCTGGCGGATGCGCGCCGTGACATCGACCGGGTGTCCCCCAGGGACCTCGGCTGCTGGCGCGTGGCCGGGGCGCTCCTGATCGACATCCGCCCCGAGCGGCAGAGAGCCGAGGAGGGCGAGTTCGACCATGCGATCGTGGTCGAGCGCAACGTGCTGGAGTGGCGGTTCGATCTGCGCGGCGATCACGCACTGGCTGATGTGGACGGATACGGCCAGCCTGTCGTCGTCGCGTGCTCCGAGGGTTACGCCTCGAGCCTGGCGGCGGCCTCGCTACGTGCGTTGGGCTTCACCCGGGTGGCCGACCTCGCCGGCGGGTACCGCGCGTGGCGAGCGTGGCAGGAAACGGCGGCGGCTCAGACGTAATCGCTGCGTCGCATCCAGACGAGCGTGGCCCACCCCCAGATCGGCGGCAGGTACGCGGTGCACAGCCGCTCGATGAACACGGCGGCCACTGCCTGATCCTGAGGGATCCCGACGCTCGTCAAGCCCGCGATCAGACCGATCTCGACGACACCCGCTCCGCCGGGCACCGGGGCCGCGCCGCCGATCATGGAGGCGAGCGTCAAGACGACGATGAGGCTCGCGAAGCTGGCGTGCTCGCCGACCGAATGCAGCGACGCGCCGAGACAGAGTGCGATGAGGATCTGGCTGCCGGCCGAGCCGCAGAGCACATAGGCGATCTTCCGCGGCTCGACGGCGATCGCCTTGACGTCCTTCCAGATGGTCACGGCATGCGGTCGCGCCTTCTCCGTGACGAGCCGACGGATCCGGGGAACGAGTGCGATCACCCCCGCCAGGACCGCGACGGCCAGCACGACGATGATCAAGATCCACACGATCCCCGAGTTGGCGCCCTCGTCGGTCGGCTTGTGGAAGTCGCCGGCGGCGAACGGGATGCAGACGAGAAAGAGCGCTCCCTTCACGATCCAGCTGGCCGTGCCCGCGATGGCTCCCGAGCTGATGGCCGAGGGGACGTCGAGGCCCTGGCGCTGGAAGAAGCGCACCCGCACGCCGAAGACGGCGGCGTCACCTCCCACGAACGAGGTGAAGAGGTTGGAGGTCTCGAGGGCGACACATCTTCCGAAGGGCAGCGTGCCGATGACGGCGCCGGTGAGAGCCCAGGCGCCCGTGACCACCGGCAGCTGGCCCAGCACGAACGCGGCGGCGACCCATCCCCAGGCCGCCCCCCGGATCACGCTCAACGAGCCCGATACGTCGGTCAGCACCCCGATGATGAGCCACAGCCCGACCAGGCTGCCGATCAACATCAAGAAGTTGGGCCAGCTGATCCGCTTCGGCTCTACGAGCTTGGGCGCCTCGATGCCCGCCTTCGCCGCCAGCGCCTCACGCAGGGTCCGGATGAATGCCTTTTGCGAACGCGCCAGGCGCTGCGTCTCCGACTCGACGGTCGATCGCTGGAGCAGCGTGAGGACCGATGTGATCGTGTGGCCGTCGAGCACACGGCACGACGCGGCGACCGCCCGGTCGATACCGATCACCGCGGCGAGCGCCGCGCAGACGCCAGCGACGTCGCGGTCGGTGCGGAGCGGTGGGGCGGAGGAGGATGCCCTTCGGAAGTCGCGGAGCACGGGCCCGTCGGTGCCCATCACGATGGTCTGCGGGCTGAGTGCGCTGTGCGCGATGTCAGCGGCGCGCAGGCGCAGGACGGCATCCAGCACGGCATCGGCCGCCTCGTCACTGACATTCTCTGGCGTGCACCCGGCCAGCCGCTCGCCGTCGGGCAACCTGGTCACGAGGGCCGCGTCGCGGCTGGGTCCGCATCGCCCGGCCGCGACGACCTCGGGCACGCGCACACCGGCGTTCCCTGCGAGCAATGTCAGGTATGCCTCGTGCTCCACCTGCTGTAAGCGGTTGAACATCAGGGTCGGGCCGGAGTCGCGGTAGATGCAGAAGCGCGAGAGCTTGCGCAGCCACTGCGCGTCGGCCGCGTCCCTCCCGTACACCGCCAGCTCGATGGGCCTGCCGAGGGCATCCCTCCCCGCAAAGGCCGCCACTCCCCACTCCTGTTGGTCGGCCGCCTCGAGAGCGCGCACCTCGACGTGCAGGTCGCGCACCGCGGCGGCCACCTCCGCCGCCGAGGGGAGCCCGTTGGGGGTGCCGAGCGCCAGGTGGCACGCGGCGGCCGTACCCCAACCGAGGGCGATCGCCGCCACGACACAGAGGGGGAGCCCGTAGCCACCGACGACGGCGCAGAGGGCAGCCACCGAGACGGCCGCGCCGACAAGTCGGTGCACCGGGCGGCTCAGATAGGGCAAGCCGGCCAGGGCCACCGCCGTCGCGACGGCTAACTGCACCACGGGGAAATGCGGGTCGAAACCCGAAAGTTGAGGAACGGGCGGCCGCCCCACTGCGCCGCCCAACGCGGCGTCGATCAACAGGCAAGCGAGCAGTGCGGTCACTGCGGCCAGCGCCATCTGACGCACTGCGGCCAGCTTCGGGACGAGCAGTCCGATCACCACCAGGCCGAGGATCACGCCGAGAGAGCCGACGAACCACAAGGTCGTGACCAACCATTTCACGCCGTTCGGCGCCGGTGTCAGCAGCTCCGAGACGTGCACCTCCGGCGACGTGTTGGCCCGTGCCAGCGGCACGCACAGCACGATGACGACGACCGCCACGACGATTCTGACCACGTCGGACGCCCGCCGTCGGCTGGTGCCGCCCCCCTGGGGTCCGAGCACCAGGGAGCGGGCTCGGCTGCGCCACGAGGCCCGGCTCCCGGCCTGGTCGGCCACCGGTTCGGCGCCGAACCCGTTGCCCGAAGCCTCCACACCCGTCTTCTCCGCCTCGCCTTGGCGCAGGGGCTGCATCGCGCAATCTTGCCGGGGGAGCGGCCAGGGTGGAGGGATTCCTCGAACCAGAACGTCAATTGCTGTCCGGTTGTGCCCTCAGCTGATCCGGCCGGTCAGCGCTGCGTGAACCGGGGGGCTCCTTCCCCGGACACGCGTCCCGGAGGGAGCCGACGCCCGCAGACCACCAGGGCCAATGCCTGGGCGGGGCCCTCGAGCGGCGCGCCCGCGCCGTAGGTCCACTCGATGTCGTCGGCGCGCAGCTCCACGCCGGAGAGGTCGGTGCCGAAGAGGTTCGGCGTCGACGGGTCGGTCACCAGCGAAAGCACCCGCGTGATGCGCCCGTCGGGAACTCGGCGTGACAGGGGGACCGCCTCGATGATGTCGAGGCAATGCACCACGCAGTGAGTCAGTGCGCCATCCGCCCCACCTCCCGGCGGCTGCCAGCGGTGCAGCACGTCGGAACGCAGGTCGGCCAAGAGGCGCTCGGTGGGCAACGCGCCGTCGCGTGCCGCCACCGTGTTCGACAGTCGGGTGAAATCGCCGCCCGCCGCCTGGAGCTCGGCCATGAAGTCCTGGTCCGAGTAGCGCGCCGGCATCGTCACGTGCGCCACGACCTCCCTGGTGCGCCATCCCTCGCAGAGCGACAGCGCATCCCATGCCGCCGGGCCGGCCGCCTCCAACAGCTCGGCCAGAGCGAGGAACTCCTCGGCAATGTCCTGGACGAGCATCTCGCTGTGGCCCGTGGTGGTCGCGTCGCGTGTCATGGTGGAGGTCCTCCTACCCGGCGTTGCCCTGGTCGGTGTCGTAACGGGAGGAGGGGGCTGCGACCCGGCCGAGGTGGGCGGCCAGGCGGTCGAGCGATGTCAAAAACCCTGCCCGTGCCTCGGGAGCCATGAACGCCTCGGGCACGTAGCGCTGGTGGATCCGTACTTCGGTGCGGTCCGGTCCGAGCGGCACGAATTGCGTGACCACCTTCATGCCCGAGTGCGTCTCGGTCCACGAGAGGAGCTCCGGTGGCCGCACCTCGTCGTACACGGCGTGCGTCGGGTACCGACTGCCGTCGCGGTCGTTGACCATGACGGTAGAGAAGACACCACCCGGCCGGGCGTCGACCGAGATGTGCTCGCGCGGCGCGTTGGTGCCCGCCGGACCCCAGAACTGCGCCAGGTGATCCGGCTCGATCATGCACTGGAAGACGATCTCGCGCGGTGCGTCGAAGACCCGGGTAAAGCGGAGGTCGTTCTCGGGCGACATCATCGTTCGGAGCCTCTGCGCCGTTTTGCGCCAGATTGGAGGTCACGAAGGTGCGCGTCCAGCTTGTCGAAGCGTTCGTTCCAGATCTGCCGGTGCATGCTGATCCAATCGAGTGTCTGGTCGAGTGCACCGACCTCGAGGTGGCACGGCCGGAACTGGGCGTCGCGGCCGCGTGAGATCAGGCCACTGCGTTCGAGCACCTTGAGGTGCTTCGAGATGCCGGGCAGCGACATTGCGAAAGGCGCGGCGAGTTCGCTCACCGTGGCGTCGCCCCGCGCCAACCGGCTCAGGATCGCCCTGCGGGTGGGGTCGGCGAGCGCGGCGAACGCCGCATCGAGCCCTTCGTCGGAGCGTCGTGCGGGCACCTTTCGTATTTAACTCTCCGGTTAGTTAACTGTCAAGTTATATAACGGGGCGTTCGGCTGCGTCCGCCGGCCCGGTAGAACGCGGGCATGGAGAACCCTCTGCCACCCCTGGCCGCATCGGTCCAAAGGCTGCGCGAGCTGGTGCGCGGCCTCGACGCCGACCAGCTCGAGAGCCCGTCCTTCGACGCCGGGTGGACCATTGCGGACGTCTTGTCCCATCTGGGCTCGGGCGCGGTGCTCTTGGGGCGCCGTCTCGAGGCCGCCCTCGCGGGCGTTCCGCTCCCCGACGACGTCTCCCAGCCGGTCTGGGACGAATGGAACGCCAAGTCGCCGCAGGCGCAAGCGGACGACGCGCTGGCCGAGGACGAGCGCCTCGGCAAGGCCTTCGAGGCGGTGGGCGACGAGGATCGCAGGCGCATCGAGATCCCTTTCGGGCCGGTGACGCTGAGCTTCGAGACGGCGGCCGCCCTCCGCCTGAACGAGCATGCGCTGCACACCTGGGACATCGAGGTCATGTCGGACGGCGGGGCCGGTCTCCCGGCGGACGCCGCGGCGGTCATCATCGACAACCTGGGCATGATCGGCCGGTTCGCCGCGAAGCCGACCGGCGACGAGCGTGAGGTCCGGGTCCGCACCCGCGACCCCCTCCGTCATTTCACCGTGCGCCTCACGCCCGTATCCGCACAGTTGCTCGAGGGCGATGGTGGCGTCGAGCCAGACCTGGAGCTCCCGGCGGAGTCATTCTGCCGCCTCGTGTACGGCCGCTTGGATCCTGCTCACAGCCCAGCGGTACCCGCCAACGGCGAGGTGCTCGACCTGCTGCGACGGGTGTTCCCCGGTGTGTAGCCGAAGTCTTGCTGCGTGTGTTTCGTCAGTCGGGTGTTCCGGTCCCTGACGGCGCCCGGCGCGGCAGGGCCGCGATGCGGCGCACGCGCCGTCCGATCCCGTGGCCGGATCCGCGCAGGACCAAAAGGATCTTGAGTCGCTGCACGCGGTCGTCGGTCAACGCGTAGTTCAGTTGATAGCCCGGCAGCTCGAGATGCGTGAGCGGCCAGGTCACCGAGAGCAGCTGCTGCATCGCTTCGCCTCTCCAGCCCCGGGTCGGAAGTGGGAACAAGGCCGTCGGCGCATCGACACCCGCCCGACGTGCCAAGGCCAAGGCGGCGCCGACGACGGTGACACAGTGAGTTGACGCGGCGACCGCGCGCACACGCTCCCAATCGATCGGGTCACCGTCGTTCGCGGCAGCCTCCACGATCATTGCGATGTCGGCGATCCACACCAGCCGGACGAAGCCGTGGTGCGGTTTGCCGGCATGTGCGGCGAGCACGACGAGCTCCTCGTTCTGGGGCAGGACGAACGCGGGCGTACCGGCCACGACGGCGGCCTGGCGGCGGGACCACAGAGTGACGGGATCGAGAGCCGTGACCCGTTGCGATGCGGTCTCGAGCCCGAAGTGCAGCTCCAGGAACAGCGATGGAACCTCGGGATGGGTGAGGACGGTGTCGTACTGCTCACCCTCCGCCGCCCGTACGACGGTCCATCCCACCCCGGCCAATGCACCGAGAGCGCGGGCATGGTCGCGGCGGGGGAGCAGCAGGTCGATGTCCTCCATGGGGCGCAGGCCGGGCCGCGGATATCGCGCGGCGACGGCCGGCCCCTTGAAGACGACCGGCTCCAAGGCGGCGGCGGTGAGCGGTCCGATCGCGAGCTCCATCGCACGCGGAATCAGCAGGAGGGCTTCCATGGCGAACGCGTCGGAGGTCCCTTTGAGCGCGGCTCGGTCCGGGCCGAGCGCGTCCAACGCGCCGGCCGCATCGAGCGCTCGCCACAGGAGCGGGCTGATCCGGTGTTCCTCGGCCGCCGAAACCGCACGGGCGAGGTCGGCGCCACCGGCCAGGGCCTGCCGCACCCCCTCCGGGTCGGGATCGGCGCGGCACGCTTCCCAGAGCAGTTGCGCCGTCGGCTCGATCGACGTATCCACGACCTTCGACCCGCCCCTCACTTGCTCATCATGCCGCCCGCCTCGCTCGGAGAGTCCCTGAGTCGTTGCGAGTGCCGAGCGCCCAGGCCCGGAAGCTGACACTGGGATTGCACAAATAGTGCGCAATTCTGACCGGTCCGAGGCACTGCGGTAGTAAACGGAGCGATCGGGCGTTACTCAACCACTGCAGCCGAAGTGGCGCAGGGTCGTGGCATGCGGACTTGCCGGCGATCCAGCCAGAAAAGTGCTGCTCAAGTGGGAGAACTGCGGTACAGGCTCCCTCGGGGACCAAAGGACGGACGGACAAGATGGACAGTCAGCGGACGGATGGAGATGGGGTGACCCCTCCGGTTGCAGCGGGCGACGCCTGCTCCGGCCGGACGTTTTCGAGGCGCCAGGCCCTCGGGCGGATGTCGGTGGCGGCCAGCGCAGGCGCAGCGGCATGGGTGGTGCCGGAGATCCTCACGGCCAAGCCGGCCGCGGGCGCGACCCTTTCAGGGAATCACACCACCCCGCCGGGCGGCGGCAGCTCGAGCAACCCGACGACGAGCCCCTCGTCGACCGACGCTGGCACGACCACGGGCTCGACCCCGGCGACCCTGGCGTCCGCGTCCTCACCGGCGACGTCGCCCGGCTCGACACTGGCGTTCACCGGTATCGACATCCAGCGCGACGCCGAGATCGGCGCTGCGCTCATCGCCGGCGGCTGGGCGATGCACCACTGGGCCAGCCGGACGCCGAAGCCGGCGACCGGGGCGCACGAGGCGGGGAGCCAGGTCGACCCGACCTAGTCCGTGCCCGTGCTTGACGCGCACGCCCGGGCGCACTGCACCCCCGACCTGAAGGCACTCTCCTACCGCTTCGCGGTCTGTTGCGAGGACGCGGCCCTCGGTGCCCATGTCACCGCGTTGTTGTCGTCGCTGTTGGACGCGGACCTTGGGATCGATGCTGCCGATGGCGGTGGCGTCGGGCAGCCGGCGCCCCACCGTTACTCGCTGACCGCCTCGCCGGAGAGGTCCGGCGCCGTCGACATCCGCCGCGACGGGGAAGTTGTCGAGTCCGGGTTGGCGCCGGGCGTCGCGGCCGGTTGGATCGTCTGGGACGTCAACCGTCTCGCCGCCGAGTTCAGCGGCGAACATCTGCTCTTCCACTCCGGTGGGTTGGAGGCCTCGGGTGTCGGGATCCTGGTCCCGGCGGCGTCGGGGTCGGGGAAGTCGACACTGACGGCGGGCCTCGTGCGCACGGGCCTCGGGTATCTCAGCGACGAGCTGGTCGCGCTCGAGCTCGATGGCTCCGGCTCCGGGCCGGGTCGACTGCTGCCGTACCCGAAGCCGATCACCGTGAAACCGGGCAGCTTCGGCGTGCTGGCGGACATGGCGCCGAACATGCTCGAGGGAGAGGGCGATGGGGAGTGGCAGGTTCCCGTCGGCGACGGCACGGGCCGGCGTGTCGGCGAACCGTGCGAGCCCGGCTTCGTGATCGTTCCCCGCTACGACCCGTCTGCGGAGACGGCGCTCGTTCCGTTGACCGAGACGGAAGTCTTCTTCGCCTTGGCGCTGCACGCGGTGAACCTCTTGCCCCACGGCGCGACCGGGTCGCAGGCGCTTGGCCGGCTGGCGGCGCACTGCGCGGGGTACTCGCTCGCCTTCTCCGACCTCGACGCGGCCTGCTGCCTGGTGCTCGGCCTCTTGGGCACCCGGGTGTAGGAATGGCGGTCGTGGAGGCTTCGTGGCCGGAGGCGGGTTCGGTACCGGTGCGCCGGGAGGGAGCGTCGGCCGTCGAGCTGGACGACAACATCGCCCTCTACGACGACGTGGGCCAATTGATGATCTTGCTCAACTCCAGCGCGGGTGCGGTGTGGAATCTCTGTGACGGCTCGAGGACGGTCGGCGAGATGGTCAACGAGCTCGCCGAGGCGTATCCCGTCCAGGCGGAGGTCATGGGCGACGACGTCCGCCAGACCCTGCGCAAGTTGGCCGAGCTCGGCCTGGTGACGGCGGGGCCGCCGGCGCAGTAACACAGACGCGGGGCGCAACGTCCCGAAGACGGCGGGCGAAGCGAGGGTCACCCGGAGTTGCTGTGCCTGTGGCCGTTGTCCAGGATGAAGGGCGTGGCGATCGTCCGCTTGAGCAACGAGGCCGGACCCGACGACGTGGCGGCGGCCGTCGTCCGCGACGGTGTGGTGATCGTCGAGGACGTGGCCGAAGCGGCGCTGCTGGACCGGATCGAGACCGAGTTGCGGCCCTTCCTCGACGCCACGCCCACGGGACCCGACGACTTCAGCGGCAACCTGACCCGCCGCACCGGCTCGCTCATCGCCCGTTCGGCCTCGTGCCGGGAGCTTGTCATGCACCCCCTCGCGCTCGGTGCGGCGAGGACGTTCCTGGGCCATGCCACGAACATCCAGCTCCATCTCACCCAGGCCATCGCCATCGGGCCCGGCGAGACCGCCCAACCCGTCCACCGGGACCAATGGGCCTTCGACTTCTTCCCCTTCCCGGCCGGGTACGACGTCCAGTGCAACACGATCTGGGCGCTGACCGACTTCACCGAGGAGAACGGCGCCACCCGGGTCGTCGCCGGCAGCAACGCATCGGCGGACGGACAGAACTTCGGCCCCGACGACACCGAACCGGCCGAAATGTCGCGCGGGTCGGTGCTCGTTTACTCGGGCAGCGTGTACCACGGGGGCGGCGCCAACAACTCGGCTGCAACCCGCATCGGGCTGAACATCACGTATGCCGTCGCGTGGTTGCGCCAGGAGGAGAACCAGTACCTCTCCGTGCCCCGGGAAGTGGCCGAGACGTTGCCTGTCGACCTGCTCCGCCTCATGGGCTACGACCGCGGCGCGTACGCACTCGGTTACATCGACGATCTGCGCGACCCGATCGAGGCCGTGCGCCCGGGCATCGGCACGACGGGCTTCGCTGCGCACTGACGGTTGCGCCGGCCGCTGCCGGCGAGCGGCATGACGTTCGGCGCAAACGCTCCGCCCGTGCCCCGATTCGCGGCGCGCGCACCCACTACCGTGGAGTCGTGCCGGTCGACATCAAAGTGGCCACCGTGGACGACTACGACGAGCTGTTCGGCGCGTTCAGCCGCATCGTCGCCGCCGGCGAAGGGTTTCCCCAGTCCGCGCCCCTCACCCGCGACGAGTTCGACGACTACTGGGTCGAGCATTCGTCCGCCGTACACGTTGCCTGGTTCGGGAGCTATCTCATCGGGGCGTACTACATCAAGCCGAACTTCGTCGGTCGCGGCGCCCACATCGCCAACGCGGGCTACTTCGTCCTCGCCGCCTACCGCGGGACCGGTGTCGGGCGCACCCTCGTCGAGCACTCGATGCTGGAGGCCCGGCGTCTGGGCTTCGACGCCCTCCAATTCAACCTG
>DATHPK010000028.1:0-6410 GCA_035483935.1 Acidimicrobiales bacterium | reverse complement strand
TGCCGCCGGGCGCACGCTCGACCCCTCCGCGGTCGACGGTCTCGTCTACGCCACCCTGCCTTCGGGATCAGAGGTGCTGGCCGCCGCCATGTACCTGCTTCCCTCGACGCTGGCGACGGACCCGCCGATGCCCTACGGGTCACTCGTGCAGTGGCACGAGCGCACCGACGTGTGCGTGCCGGCAACAGAGCCGGCCGGCACGCCCTTGACCATCACCGGCTTCTCTCCCTGCCCCGCCGGTTCGACCATCGGGCCGACGCCGTACATGAGCATGGTGTGGCAGGTCCCTGTGGCGGGAGGTCCCTTGGCCATCCAACCTTCGGACATCCAGATCGTCGAGGCGGCGACGGGACAGACGAGCTCGTAAGGACTCCGACCTCCCGCACCACGTCGGGCGCGGGCGAGGGAGCCAAGGGCCCACCAGCGTTCGGGGCGACCGTTCGCCGCCGTGAGGGAACGCATGCCGAAGTTGCCGGCCCACCAGGTGACGACGCGCAACCTCGGGGCGGCCTACCCGTTCATCGCGGAGGCCGGCCTCGGCCAGCGGGGCGTCGTGATCGGCGACGACCTGCTCGGGGGCTCCTTCGTCTTCGACCCCTTCGAGCTCTACGCCGCCGGTGTCGTGTCCAACCCGAACATGGTGGTGTTCGGCCAGATCGGCCGGGGCAAGAGCTCGTTCGTCAAGACCTTCCTCTGGCGCCAGGCCGTGTTCGGCCGGCGCGCCTGGGTCGTCGACCCGAAGGGTGAATACGGCGACCTCGCCGACGCCTGGGGCGTGCGGCCGGTGGCGTTGCGGCCGGGCGGGGCCATCCGGCTCAACCCGCTCGAGCGCGGCCCCGAGAACGGGGCGGCATCTGCGCATGCGGCGGCCGCCGAAGGCACCGACGCCACGGCGCGGCGGCGGATGGAGCTCCTGGCCTCGCTCGCCAGTGCCTGTCTCGGACGCAGCCTGGCCCCGCGCGAGCGCGCCGCGCTCGGAGCGGCCCTGGCCGACACGGTCGCACTGCATCCCAATCCGACCGTCCCCCAGGTCGTCGAGGCGCTCCTCGCCCCGAGCAGCGAGGCGGCGCGTGCTCTGCGGACCGAACGGCGCGACCTGCTCGAGGACGGGCGCGACGTCGCCCTCGAGCTGCGCCGGCTCGTGCACGGCGACCTGGCCGGGATGTTCGACGGGCCGACGACACCGGGTCTGGACCTGTCGGCCCCGCTCGTCGTGCTGGACCTCTCGGCGCTGTACACCTCGGCGGCGCTCGGCGTCCTGATGGCGTGTGCCACGGCGTGGCTGCAGGCCGCGTTGGCGAGGACGGCGGCGCCGGGTGCGAGAACATCGAGCGACGCCGCGGGTGGCCGGTTCTTCCTCGTCGTCGACGAGGCCTGGGCGATCCTGTCCAACCTCGGCGTGGCGCGCTGGCTCCAGTCGTCGTGGAAGCTCTCGCGCGCGTTCGGCGTCTCCAACGTTGCCGTGCTCCACCGGGTGTCGGACCTGCGCTCGGTCGGCGCGTCCGACTCCGAACAGGTCGCGCTGGCCCAGGGTCTGCTGTCCGACTCCGAGACGCGGGTCGTCTACGCCCAGTCGCCGGGCGAGCTGGAGGCGGCGTCCGAGCTGCTCTCGCTCTCCGACACGGAGTCCGACCTGTTGCCGCAGCTGCGTCGGGGCATTGCGCTGTGGAAGGTCGGCCAGCGGTCGTTCCTCGTGCAGCACCGGCTCAGCGCGCTCGAGCGGCGCATCGTCGACACCGACGCCGCCATGACCGCACCCATAATGCGGTGACACGGTGACCGGCGTGACGGCCGAGATCATGCCGGTGGCGATCGGCGCGGCGCTCTGGGCGGGGATCTCGTATCGCGACGTCTTGCACTGGGCACCGGGCCGCCGGCAGGGCGCAGTGCCGGCGCGGCGGGGCGCGCGCTGGGCTCGCGGGAGCGACCTGCGCGTCTTGCGTGTCCGTGCCGCCGACGTTCCCGGGGGGCGGCTGCTCCTCGGCGTGCTCGCTTCCGGCGCTTTCGGCCTGGGCCGTGCCACCGGCGTCGCGGCCGAGCCAGGACAGTCACTCGTCGTGGTCGGCCCCACGCAGAGCGGCAAGACGACGTCGCTCGCGGTGCCGGCCATCCTCGGCTGGCCCGGTCCCGTCCTCGCCGCCAGCGTCAAGACCGACCTGCTGCGCGACACCCAGTCAGTGCGGGCCCGGCGTGGTCGGGTCTGGCGCATCGACCCGACCGGTTGCACCGGCGCGGCCGGCGACGAGTGGTCACCACTCGGCGATTGTGCCGACTGGCGACGGGCCTGCGCGAACGCGACCGACCTGTGTCAGGCCGCCCGCGCCGAAGGGGCGACCGCGGACGGGGAGTTTTGGTTCGCCACCGCAGCCAAGCTGCTCGCCCCGCTCTTTCACGCCGCCGCGTTGGACCGGCGGGGCATGGCCGACGTCGTGCGCTGGGTGGACACTCAGGAAGTGAGCGAGGTGGCACACGTCCTCGAGAGAGAGGGTGCGCCCGAGGCCCTCGATGCGGCGCGGGCGACGTGGTGCCGCGACGACCGCACGCGCAGCTCGGTTTACACGACGGCCGAGACGGTGCTGGCGCCCTTCGCGCACGCCTCGGCGCCGGCCGCGTCGTCCATGACGCCCGCCAACTTCGAGCCGGCGGACCTCCTCGCGGGCGACGGCGAGAACACGCTGTACCTGTGCGCACCGGCCCACGACCAGCGCCGGCTGCGCGGCTATTTCACGGCACTGACCCAGCAGGTGTTGACGCATGCGTTCGAGTGCTCCACCCGCGCCGCCGAGCCGCTCCACCCGCCGCTCCTCGTGGTCCTGGACGAGGCGGCACACATCGCCCCGCTCGCCGAGCTCGATGGGCTCGCCGCCACGTGTGCGTCGCACGGCATCCAGCTGGTGACGATCTGGCAGGACCTGGCGCAGGTCCGCGGCCGCTACGGCACCCGGGCGCCGACGGTCCTGAACAACCACCGGGCCAAGCTGTTCCTCCCTGGCATCGCCGACCCCGACACGCTCGAATACGCCAGCCGCCTCGTCGGTGACGAGGAGGTCACCCAGCCCTCGGTGACCCGGGACCCCACGGGGCGCCGCTCGACGACGTCGACGACGGCCCCCCGGCGCCTGCTGCCGCCCGAGGAGATGCGCTGCCTGCCCCGCGGACAGGCGGTGCTGGTCTACGGGACGCTGCCGCCGGCTCGCATCCGGCTCCGGCCGTGGTGGTCGCAGGCAGGCGGACGCAAGCCCGACACGATGACTGCGACCGCCGTCGCTAGACGAGCTCGACCGGCGTCACGTCGATGGTGACGAGGCGGTCGTCGCGCAGGACGCGCAGCGACAGGGCCCGTCCGATCGCATCGGCGGTCATGAACCGTTGCAGATCGCCGGTGCCCTCCACCGCGTTGCCGTCGACGGCCACGATCGTGTCCGTCGGCCGCAGCCCGGCCCGTTCGGCGGGGCTGCCCGAGGGCACCTCGATGATCCCGACGCCGCTTTTCTGCCCGAGCTCCTCGGCGCGCCGCGGTGAGAGCGGCCGCCCGCCCCCGACGACGCCGAGATAGGCCCGGCGCACCCGGCCCTCCCGCAGCAGTGTCGCCACGATGTCCAGCGTCGTCCCGTTGACGGGCACCGCCAGGCCGAGGCCGACCCCGGCCAGTGCCGTGTTGACGCCGACGAGACGGGCGTGCGAGTCCACCAGCGCGCCGCCCGAGTTGCCCGGGTTGAGCGCCGCGTCCGTCTGGATCACGTTCTCCACGACCCGCCCCCCGGAAGGCAGGGAGCGCCCGAGCGCCGAGACCACGCCGGCCGTCACCGAACCGGCGAAACCGTGCGGGTTCCCGACGGCGACCACGAGCTGGCCCACCCGGAGCGCGTCGGCGTTGCCGAGCTCGACCTGGGCCAGGCCCGACGCAGCGACGCGCACCACCGCCAGGTCGGAGAGCGGGTCGCGGCCGACGAGCTCGAACGGTGCCTCGTGCCAGTCGGCGAATACCGCGGTGCCGCGTTCGGCGCCCGCCACGACGTGCGCGGACGTCAGCAGGTATCCGTCGGCCGCCAGCACCACCGCGCTGCCGGCACCCTCCCGGCCGCGGGCGGCGACGCGCAACGAGGCGACGGAGGGGACGATGTGCTCGGCGACCGTGACCACGATCTCGGAGTAGGCGTCGAGGGCCTCGCTCTCGAGGGGCGCCGGTTCCAGCGGCGAAGGTGTGAGGACGTCGGTCATATCAGGCTCGGTCCACCGACCCGGACCTGCTCGACCCCGGACAGCGCCTCGCGCAGCTCGGCCAGCCAGTCCGCCTGGTGCCGTTCCACCAACTTCACGCACCACGCCAGCGCCTCGCTCCGGCTCCGTGCGATGCCCGCCTCGATGAGCGTCGTCAGCACCGCCCGCTCCCGCATCCGCAGCCGGGTCATCACCGGCGAGCTCTGCGTGGTGAACAGGGTGGTGGCGCCATCGCGCTCGACACCCCACGACACCAGCCGCCCGAAACGCGACTCGGCCTCGCGGGCGATGGCCATGCGTTCCTGGCGGGTCGACTCGCGGAAGGCGTCGACGGCCTGCTCGCGGGGGAGCGCCCCCAGGACGAGGATCTCCTCCTCGTCCGCCTCCACCGTCGGCGACCCCGTGAACCAGCCTTCCGGCACCTTGGCCTGGACAAATGCCTGAATCTCATCATTCATAGTTACGAGATTACATACTTACTCCTTTGCATCGGTCACGGCGGCGTGGTCCCGGCTCGTCGCCGCCCGTTCCTCCAGCAAGGCCCGCTCGGCCGTATTCGAGGCCAGCCCCGCCGCTCGGTGCCACTCCGCCGCCGCCTCGTCGGGGCGGCCGAGCCGGTCGAGCAGGTCGGCCCGGACGCTGTAGAGGAGGTGGTAGCGCTCCAACGCACCACTGGCGACGATCAGCTCCACATACGGCAGGGCCGCCTCCGGGCCGGACGCGTAGGACACCGCCACGGCCCGGTTCAGCTCAACCACCGGTGAGGCGACCAGACGCGCCAGCTCGCTGTAGAGCGACACGAGGCGGGCCCAGTCGGTGTCCGCCGGCCGGACCGTCCGCGCGTGGCACGACGCGATGGCCGCCTGCAGCACGTAGGGGCCGCGGCCATCACCGGACATTGACGCCAGCGCCTCCGCCCGCGCCAACGCGGCCTCGCCGCGGGTGATGTGCAACGGGTCCCAGGCCCGCCGGTCCTGATCGAAGAGCAACACGGGCGCACCCGAGGACCCCACGCGCGCCCGCAGGCGGGACGACTGGAACTCCATCAACGCCACCAGGCCGTGCACCTCGGGCTCGTCGGGCGTGAGCGCCGCCAGCACGCGGCCCAACCGCAATGCCTCGGCGCACAACTCGGGCCGCACCCAGGCCGAACCAGCCGTGGCCGAGTAGCCCTCGTTATAGATGAGGTAGATCACCTCGAGCACGGCACCGAGCCGGGCCACGCGCGCCTCGCCCGAAGGCACCTCGAACGGCACGCCGGCCGAAGCAATCGTCCTCTTCGCCCGGACGATGCGCTGCGCGACGGTCGGCTCCTGGTCGAGATACGCCCGGGCGATCTCCGGCACGGTCAGGCCCCCGACCAATCGCAGGGTCAGAGCGACACGGGCGGGCATCGCCAGCACCGGGTGGCACGCCACGAATATCAGGCGGAGGCGGTCGTCCTCGATCTCTTCGTCGAACGCCACCTCCGAGCCGACCTCGTCGTCTGCTTCACCCCATGATCCGACACCCGCTGACCGCCCCAACTCCGCGTACTTCGCGGCCAGCACCCGGTCACGCCGGAAGCGGTCGATCGCCTTGCGCTTCCCGACGGCGGTGAGCCAGGCGCCGGGGTTCCGCGGCGTCCCCTCCGCAGGCCACTGCGCCACTGCGTCTGCGAGGGCGTCCTGAGCCAGCTCTTCCGCCAGCCCGAGGTCCCCCCCGCAAGCGCGGGCCAGCACCGCCACGACACGGGGGAACTCGATACGGAACACCGCCTCGACCGCGGCAGTCGAATCGGTGGCCGACACGCCACCGATTCAACCACCACGACGTCGTGCCGGGTCATGGACACGGCCGGTGAGCGGCGCGGATGAGCGAATGGCGGTCTATTCTCCCATCGACACAGGGCGGACCCGTACCTCGCCCTCGCCGAGCACGCCGAGAAAGCGCTTCGACCACTCGGTTGCCTCCGCCAGGTCGCGGCACTCCATGAGCGCCCAACCCCCGACGAGCTCCTTCGCTTCGGTGAAGGGACCGTCGACCACGGTGAACTCGCCGTCGGTCAGGGTGATCTTGACCCCCTCGGACGTGGGCGAGATGCCGCCGGTGGCGACGACGACGCCGGCAGAGACGGCCTCCTCGACGAACTTGCCCATCTTCTCGTACATCTCCGGCGGAGGCGGCTCGGTCGGCAGATCGGCCTCGCT
>DATHPK010000027.1:0-3075 GCA_035483935.1 Acidimicrobiales bacterium | reverse complement strand
CGGGCAATAGCAGCCTGCGCCGGGCGACCGGAAGATTAGAGCGAGTGGTTCACTCCCGACACGACACCCGATGCGTTCTGGAGGTTCAACGTCGGCGCGCCGTCATCTGCTTCGGGCCGTCCCCCGACACCCGCGGGGTCGCCGGGCTTGCCCTTGGGCTTCACACCCATGAGCGAGTTAGCCGGTTGGACGTTTTCGTCCACCCACTTGAGGATCTCGGTAAGGGCGCCACGGAGGCGGTTGCGCTCCGAGTCGAGGTGACGCGCCATGGTCTCGACGTCGGTGGCGAGATCGGTGCGTGTGGCCTCCAGACGAGTCACCTCTTCGCGCAGCTTCTGATGGGACTCGGCCTGCAGCTGCGCGGCTGCGGCTTCCGCCTCGGCAATGGCGGCGCGGGCCTTCTCCTCGGCCTGTGAGACGATCGCCGTGGCCTCGGCCTCGCTCTCGCGCTTGGTCTGGTCGACGAACTTCTGCGCCAGGATCAGCGTCCGCTGGAGCGTCTCGTCTGAC
Source organism: Acidimicrobiales bacterium (assembly GCA_035483935.1). Taxonomy (GTDB): domain Bacteria; phylum Actinomycetota; class Acidimicrobiia; order Acidimicrobiales; family RAAP-2; genus Bog-473. Next base: position 2,565 of record DATHPK010000027.1, on the reverse strand, counting down.
AGGGCGGCGGCATCGGCCGCGGCTGCGCCCTCGCCGTCGTCAGCCACCGCGGCCGGCGCGGAACGCTTTTCGCGTTCGAGCTGGGCGATGCGCTCGCTTGCCTGACGCAGACGTTCGTTCAGCTGGCGAACGTGCTCCTGGAGTCCCTCGGCCTCCTGGGCGGCCTTGTCCAGGTATTCATCGACCTCGTCGACGTTGTAGCCCTTCAGCCCGAGGCGGAACTCCACCGTGCGAAGCGTGTCGAGGATTGATGCAGATGCCTGGGAATTGTCCATGGGGGCCGAGTCTAACCATCCCCTTCCAGGGGTCCAGGGACCGGCGTGGGCTTTTAGTCCGAAAGACCTAGGCCCGCAGGACGGGGATCAGGACGATCTGCGCGACGAGGATGACCACGAGAAACGACCAGTCCAAACCCCCCATGGGCCGGATGATGCGACGCACGGGACGTAGGACCGGTTCCGTCGCCCTGTAAAGGAAGAGCTGGACCCGGGCCAACGTGGTTCCCGGCTGGATGCGGAACCAGCTCAGGATCGCGTACGGGAACATGATCAGCCAGATATAGGCCTCAATCAGCCACGCGAGGATCCGGAAGATGTTCACCAAACAGCGAGGGTAGTGGGTCTAGCCGCGTCCGAAACCGCGCTCCGCCAACCGCAGTCTCTCCTCGTCCGAGACCTTGACGTTGGTGGGCGCAAGCAGGAACACCTGATCGGCGACCTTCTCCATCTCGCCGCTGAGGGCGTAGGTGACGCCGCTGCAGAAGTCGATCATGCGGCGCTGCAGGTCGCGGTCGGCCATCTGCAGGTTCACGATGACGGGACGGTTGTCCTTCAGCCGATCGGCGATCTCCTTCGCGTCACCGAAACGTGAAGGAGCCACGACGTGGACACGGGCGGTCGACGGCGCGGCGGAAACGGGCTGAATGGTCGAGTCGACGGGCATGGCGCGCACCGCCTGTGGCCGGGGTGCGACGTTGCTCGCGGCCGGCCGGGGCTGGCTGGGGACGGCCGACTCGCGGGGAATGGTGCGCACCCTGGTCATGCCCCCGCTGAACTCCTCCGCTTGCTCGTATTCCGGGGTCCGGGGCTCAACCCGCGTGGCGGCCGAGAACCCGCGCGGGGCGCGGTCCTCGAGGTCGTCGTACTCGTCGTACTCGTCGTCGAGCAGGCCGAGATACACCATGGTCTTCTTCATGAACGAGGGTGACATGCCTTCTCCTGTCGAATCACAGCGTAGTGCCTGCTCGCACGCCCCGGCGGTCGAATGAGCCCTGGCGAGGGGGCCGATTGGGCCGTCAGCCTGCTGCTGAGGGTCATGTCAGCCTCCCGTTGACCTTCCCCGTCAAACCGGTCGCTTCGCCGGCCGCTCACCGAACAACGCTCGGCCGATCCGCACCATGGTCGTGCCCGCACGTACCGCGGCCTCCAGGTCGTCGGTCATCCCCATGGAGCGCTCGACGAGGCCGAGCTCGTCGGCGAGCGAGCGCACCGTGTCGAAGGCCGATGCCGCTGCCCCGGGACCCGGCGCGGCGACGGTCATGAGGCCGCGCACGTCGAGGCCTGTGTCGCGCAGCTGCGGCACGAGCGCGCGCACGCCGTCGGGCGGGCAGCCGTTGCGCCCGGGCAGCCCCGTCGTGTCGACCTCCACGAGCACGGTCGCGCCCGGCGCGAACCGAGCGATCGGTGCACCCTCCCCGACGCGGGAGACGCTTTGCCACATGCCGACGATCGCCGCGAGCCGCGCCACCTTGTTCCTTTGGATCGCACCGAGGAAGTGCCACGTCGGTGGCGGAGAGGTGTCCCCCAGTTCCGCCGCCTTCGCCACGAGTTCGTCCGCGTAGTTCTCGCCGATGTCGTGCAGACCGGCAGCGCGTGCTGCGACCACCGCCTCGGGACCGAAACCCTTGGTGACAGCGACGACACGGACGGCGGACGGATCACCGCCCGCCTGCTCGATGCGAAGCCGGACCGAGTGCAGCCTCTCGGCGACTCCGTCGTTAGCGGAGGAAGGAGGGGACGTCGAAATCGTCGTCACCCAGGTCGAGCTCTTCTTCGGACCCGGTGGCGTCGGCGAAGATGTCCACCGGTTCGGGGGTGGCGAAGATGCTCGCGGCCAGGTCGTTCTTGGCGCTGGGCGCTCCCTCCTCCCAGCGCTCGAACCCGGCTGCGATCACCGTGACCCGCACCTCGTCACCCATGTTGTCGTCGATGACGGCCCCGAAAATGATGTTGGCGTCCGGATGCGCCACGGCGTGGATGATCTCGGCCGCCTCGTTGACCTCGAACAACCCCAGGTCCGAGCCGCCGGCGATGTTGAGCACCATGCCGCGCGCCCCCTCGATCGACGCCTCGAGCAAGGGCGAGGTGATGGCCGCGCGGGCTGCGTTGGCCGCACGCCCCTCGCCGATGGACGAGCCGATGCCCATGATGGCCGTCCCGGCGTTCGTCATCACCATCTTCACGTCGGCGAAGTCGGTGTTGATCAACCCTGGCACCGTGATGAGGTCGGTGATGCCACGCACACCTTGGAGGAGCACCTCGTCCGCCATCTTGAAGGCGTTGACCA
>DATHPK010000026.1:0-3628 GCA_035483935.1 Acidimicrobiales bacterium | reverse complement strand
CGACTACTTCAAGGAGGACGCCATCCCGATGGCCTGGGAGCTGCTCACCGAGACCCTCGGCCACGACGGTGACCGCCTCTGGATCACCGTCCTCGAGACCGACGAAGAGGCCGAGCAGATCTGGATCGACAAGGTCGGCATCCGACCCGAGCGGGTCCAGCGCATGGGCGACGAGGACAACTTCTGGGCCATGGGCGAGACCGGCCCGTGCGGCCCCGACTCGGAGATCTTCTTCGACAAGGGCGAGTCCTACGGCCACGAGGGCGGCCCCAAGCACGGCGGGGACGACCGCTTCGTCGAGATCTGGAACCTCGTCTTCATGCAGTTCGATCGCGACGCCGACGGCAACCTGAACGACCTGCCACGCAAGAACATCGACACGGGTGCGGGCCTCGAGCGGAACCTGCCCATCCTCCAAGGTGTCGACTCCGTGTTCGACACCGACCTTTTCGTGCCGATCATCGACACGGCGGCATCCATCCTCGGCACCGCCTACGGGACCGACGAGCGCACCGACGTTGCACTGCGCGTGCTCGCCGACCACGGGCGGGCCTTCTCCTTGTTGGTGGCCGACGGTGTCCTGCCCGCCAACGAGGGCCGTGGCTACGTGCTGCGCCGCGTCGTGCGACGGGCCGTCCTCGCCGCCCGGCGCCTCGGCGTCGAGAAGCCGATCGGGCCGCCACTCGTGCAGGCCGCCACCGAAGTGCTCGGTGACGCCTACCCCGAGCTCCATGCGCAGCACGATCTCATCGTCAACGTCATCGCCCGCGAGGAGGCGGGATTCGACCGCACCCTGCGCGCCGGGCTCGGCCGCCTCGAGGAGGCGATCGCCACAGGGACCAAGGTCCTCGGCGGTGACGTGGCCTTCACCCTCCACGACACCCACGGCTTCCCGGTGGAGCTGACCGAGGAGCTCGCCCGCGACGCGGGTGTCGAGGTCGACCGCGCCGGCTTCGACGCGGCCATGGCCGAGCAGCGCGAGCGAGCGCGCGCCGCTGCCAAGTCGGTCCGCGCCGGCGACGAGACCGCCTACCGTTCCTTGCTCGAGAAAGAGGGTGCCACCGCGTTCGTTGGACGGGGCGCAGCCAACTACGAGGTGCCCGCCCGCGTGCTGGCCGTGCTGGAGGGCACGGGCGACCACCGCGACAGCGCGAACGCCGACGAGGCCGCCGGCACCGGACGCGGCGACGACGAGAAGGCCGCGCCCGGCCGATCGGTCGAGATCTTCTTGGACCGGACGCCGTTCTACGCCGAACAGGGTGGTCAGGTCGGCGACACCGGGACGATCGTCACGGAGAGCGGCATTGCGGACGTCTACGACACGCAGTACCCGCTGCCGGGGCTCGTGGCGCACAAGGCCCGTCTCAGCGGTGACATGACGGCCGGTCAGGACGCGCTGGCCACGATCGACGTCGAACGCCGGGAGGCGATCCGTCGCAACCACACTGCCACCCACCTGTTGCACTCGGCACTGCGAGCCGTCCTGGGCGAGCACGTGCGCCAGCAAGGTTCTCTGGTCGGGCCCGACTATCTGCGGTTCGACTTCTCGCACCACGCGCAGCCCACGCGCGAGGAGCTCGACGACGTGTTCGCCATGGCCAACGACTCCGTGCTCACCGACGTCGGCGTGGAGACGACCGAGACGACGCGCCTTGAGGCCGAGGAGATGGGCGCCATCGCCTTCTTCGGCGACAAGTACGGCGAATCGGTGCGCGTGGTGCAGGCCGGTCCGACCTCCCTCGAGTTCTGCGGCGGCACCCATGTCGACTCGCTCGGGCAGATAGGGCCCATCACGTTGCTCTCGGAGGGGTCAATCGGTTCGAACACGCGGCGCTTGTTCGCCCTCACCGGCAAGGCGTCGTTGGAGCGAGCCAAGGAACGCGAGGAGCTGGTCCGTGCTGCCGCCGAAGCGCTGCGGACCGAGCCGGACGAGCTGGTGGCTGCCATCACGCGACTAGCGGAGCGTCAGCGCGAAACGGAGAAGGAGCTGGCCGGCCTCCGCCAGCAGTCGAGCGAGGCCGAGGCGAAGACGCTTGCGGCGCAGGCCGGCGGGGACGGTGTCATCGTGGCCCGCCGCGACAAGATCGAGGGAAAGGATCTCCAGTCGCTCGCCGAGGCGGTGCTACGCCAGGACGGCGTCCGCGCCGTCGTACTGGGCGGCTCGTCAGACGGGTCGAAGGTGTCGATCGCGGTGGCGAGCGCGGGGACCCCCGAAGCGGTCGAGCTGGTCAAGGCGCTGGGCCCAATCGTGGGCGGGGGCGGTGGCGGCCGTCCGGGCTCGCCATCGGCGTTGGCCGGCGGTAAGGACCCGTCGAAGCTCGAAGACGCGTTGGACGAGGCACGGCGTCTCCTTTCCAAGTCCGAGTGAGCGAGGCGGAACGGAACTCCAAAGGCGCTGATGCGACTCGAGGGGACGCGGGAGGCCGCGTCGCGGCCCTCGACCTCGGGTCGCGCCGCGTCGGGGTGGCCTTCAGCGACAGCGGGCGGACCATCGCAAGCCCTTGGGGGACGATCGAGCGGAGTGGTGACCCGGCTCGTGACCGGGCGGCCATCGTCGAAGCCGTGCGTGAGATCGAGGCCTCGGTGGTCGTGGTGGGCCTGCCGCTCAGCCTGTCGGGCGCTGCGGGGCCGGCCGCCCGAGCCGCGCTCGACGAGACCGAGAAGCTGCGGGTTGCGCTCGACCCCCTCGGTGTCTCGGTCGAGACAGCCGACGAGCGCTTCACGACCACGGAGGCCCAGCGCGCGTTGACGGCGTCGGGGCGGAAGGGGCGGGCGGCCCGCCAAGTGATCGACAGTGCTGCCGCCATGGTGCTCCTCCAGGCCTGGCTGGACCGCGCATGAACGGTCCCGAGGATGAGGGCGATCTGCCTTGGCCGCGGCCCGATCCGAGCGATCCAGCCGAAGCTTCTGACGCTCCGGACGCCGTTGGATACGAGGCTGCCGAGCCCGACGGGCCTGACGAGCAGCCGAACGAGCGTCGGGCGCGCCGTCGGGCCCAGGTACGTCGGAGGCGGCGGATCGTCGCGCTCGTCGGAGGAGCCGTCCTCGTGCTCGTCTTGGGATTCGTCCTCTGGTACGAGCTCGAGTCCCATGCACTCGGCCCGCCCGGCAAGCAGGTCGTCGTCACGGTCAAACCGGGGGAGTCGACCGACTCGATCATCAGCGCACTGAGCGACAAGGGCGTGATCGGCAGCTCTCTGGCGTTCCAGATCTCCGACTTCTTCCACGGCACCCCGACGGTGGAGGCCGGCAGCTACACCCTGCGACAGAACCAAAGCTTTGGCGAGGTCCGCGCCCTGCTCGCGGCCGGGCCCAACATCTACCCAGTCGATGTCCGCCCCGGCAACACGCTCTCGGAGGTCGCGACCGAGGTGTCCGCCATTCCTGGCCACACCGCGACGGGCTTCGAGAAGACGGCGTCGAGTGGAGTGGTGCACTCCATGTTCTCGCCGCCCGGCTCCGACAACCTCGAGGGCATGCTCGGGATCGGCCAATACCTCATCCTCCCCGGCGAGTCGGACCTGACGATCGTGCAGGACATGGTCACGCGCTTCGACCGCTACGCCCAGGGCGTCGGGCTGAGCACGGCCTCGGCCGCCGAGTTCGGGATGACGCCGTACCAGGTCAT
>DATHPK010000025.1:0-5680 GCA_035483935.1 Acidimicrobiales bacterium | reverse complement strand
GTCGAGAAGGTCGGCGCCTGGGCCATCACCGAGCCCGACTCGGGATCCGACGCGCTGGGGGGCATGAAGTCGACCGCCGTGCGCGACGGCGACGAGTACGTGTTGAACGGCAACAAGACCTTCATCACCAACGGGCCGTTCGCCGACACGATCGTCTTCTACGCCAAACTGGACGACGGGTCGGAGACGCCGCTGCGCCAGCGGCCGGTGCTGACGTTCATCCTCGATTCGGGCATGCCCGGGCTGGAACAGTCCAAGCCGTTCCGCAAGATGGGCCTGCACTCTTCGCCCACCGGCGAGCTGTTCCTCTCCGACGTGCGGGTGGGGCGCGAGCGGCTGCTGGGCGAGACCGAGGGAGCGCCGGGTGGCAACGAGGGCCGTGAGAGCGCCAAGGGCAACTTCGTCACCGAGCGGGCCGGGGTGGCGGCGATGTCGCTGGGGTTGATCGAGGAGTGCCTCAAGCTGTCGGTGCACTACGCCAAGGACCGCATGCTGTGGGAGCGGCCGATCTCGGAGTTCCAGCTGATCCAACTGAAGCTGGCGAAAATGGAGATCGCGCGCCTGAACGTGGAGAACCTGGTCTTCCGCCACGTCGAGATGGCGGCGGCGGGCAAGTCGTTGACGTTGGCCGAAGCGTCGGCCATGAAGCTCTATTCGGCCCAGGCGGCGTCGGAGGTCGCGATGGAGGCGGTGCAATTGTTCGGGGGGAACGGGTACATGTCCGAGTTCCGGGTGGAGCAGTTGGCGCGTGACGCGAAGGTGTTCCAGATCTACGCCGGCACCGACGAGATCCAGGTCACGCACATCGCCCGCGACCTGTTGGGTCGCTGAGCCTTCCGTGTCGGGGGACATCGGGAGCGAGCTCTTCGGCCCCTCCCCCGGTGACGCGGTCTTCGACCAGATGGTCGACGTGCGGCGTGCGGTGCACCGCCGGCCCGAGCTGGCATTCGACGAGGTGGCCACCACCCAGCTGATCCGCGAGCACATGGCGGCCCTGGGTGCCGAAGAGGTCCTGCGCGTGACCGAGACGGGTGGGATCTTCGCGATGGACGGCGGGCGACCGGGCCACACCGTCGTCCTTCGTGGCGACATCGACGCGCTGCCGGTGCAGGAGCCCCCGACAAGAGGAGGGGTTTCCGAGGTCAAGGGCGTGATGCACGCGTGCGGCCACGACGTCCACGTGGGCTCCGTCCTGGGGGCGGCGTCGGCACTTGCGTCCCGGCGCGAGGAGCTCCCAGGCCGCTACCTCTTCCTCTTCCAGCCGGGTGAGGAGGCGCTCTGCGGCGGCAAGGCGATGATCGAGGGGGGCGCCCTGACGGTCATGGAGGGCGCGCGCCTCGTCGGCTTCCACGTGACGTCGGTGATCCCTACCGGGATGGTCGCGTTGCGGGCCGGGATCACCATGTCCGAGGCGCATTCCCTGCGGATGACGCTGCGCGGGCCCGGCGGCCACGGGGCGGTGCCCACCGCGACGGGCGACGTGATCCGCGCCACCGCCGCGCTGGTGAGCCGGCTGGGTTCGGTCGTGGAGGGCCTCTCCTACGAGGGGACGGACTGCGTCTGCAGCGCGGGCACCCTGCATGCGGGCACCGCGGTCAACGTCGTCCCGACGTCGGCCGTCGTCACCGGCACGCTCCGCACCTTCACCGACGTGCAGCGCGTGGACGCGGTGGGACGGCTCGAGACGTTGTGCGCGGAGATCGCCACCGAGCTCGGCGTGTCGGTCGACCTGGAGCTGCCCGAGCACACGCCGGCTGTCGTGAACGACGTGGCCATGGTGGACCTGGTCGAGGAGGAAGCGAAGGCGGTACTGGGCGACGCTTCGGTGTTCCGGATGCCACCCGCCAGTCCGAGCGACGACGTCAGCGAGTTCCTCAACCACCTGCCCGGTTGCTACTTCTTCGTCGGCGGCGCGGCGGCGGACGGATCGAGCGGGATGCACCACAGCCCGAGCTTCTTCGTCGAGGACGAGTCGCTGCGCGTGGGCGCCAGCGTGCTGGTGCGCGGTGCCCTGGCGCTGGCCGCGCCGGGGTTGCCCGGCTGATCCCCTCCCTCGGGGACTCCTGCTTCGTTCCCCGGGACCTTCCTCGTCATCAGTTCGTCAGGACACCGTCGGTACGCTCTGTCGGTGACCGGCCTCGGCGACGATCCGACCCCGACGGGCGCGCCGCCGGGCGGGCAACCCGTTCCCACCCGGAGTGGGAGTCGTCAGCCTCGCTCGGTGGAGGGCAACGCGCGGCTGACCGGTTCGACCGCGACGGTGCTCTTCCTCCTCTTCGCAGCCGAGGGAGTCACGGTGCTCCGGGTACACGAGCTGCTGACGCCCCACGTCGTGATCGGGATGGTGATGGTTCCCGTCGTGTTCGTGAAGATGGGAAGCACGCTGTGGCGCTTCGCCCGCTACTACGCCGGCGACCCCGACTACCGTCGCAAGGGCCCGCCACCCGTGTTCTTGCGGCTCCTCGGCCCCTTCGTGGTCGTGCTCACCGTGGCGGTCCTCGCCACAGGGATCGCGCTCCTCTTCCTGCCGACCGCCGATCGCACGCAGTGGCTGTTCCTCCACAAGGCCACGTTCGTCCTGTGGTTGGGCGCGATGGCGCTCCATGTCCTGGCGCATCTTCTCGAGACCGCCTCCCTGACCTGGAGTGACCTGTCACGGCGTACCCGGCGCCAGGTCCGCGGTGCGGGCGCGCGGCAATGGCTCCTCGTGTCGGCTCTGGTGCTCGGAATCCTCCTCGCCGTCCTCGTCACCCCCCACGCCAGCGGATGGCATCAGGTGCCCACGGGCCCGCACGGGGAGCAGCCGAACGCGATCGTTCACGAGCCGGCCGGATCGTTGCAGCGCTGAATGCCTGTGCGGTCGGCATTTCCGGAACCCGGCAGGCGCAGGATTCGGAGGGCGAGTCTCGCCGGGCTCCTCGTGCTCGGCGTCTTCCTCGCGGCGTGCGGCACCGCCCCCACGCGTGGTGCGTCGTCGCGGCAGACATCTCGCGGCGCGACCGGCACGTCGACCTCGGACAGACCCACCACGACCACGACGACCGCACCCCCAGGCCCTACGCCTCTGGCCGGCCCGGTCGCACTTGCGCCGTTCACGCCGGCGGCGCCGACCGACGGGACATGGACGGCGGCGGGCCGCACCGTGAACGGGTTCCCGGCCGTCTACGAGACGCGCCTGGTCCCGCCGGGCGGAACGATCGAGGCCGGGATCGCCTGGATGGACACGAACCTGCTCGGCGCGCAGCTCTACTCGGGCTCGAAGAGCCCCGGTGGCGGGCCGTACATGTTCACTGCGCCCGTGCAGACGGCGCAGGCCGCGACGCTCGTCGCTGCGTTCAACGGCGGCTTCCTCATGAAGGACGCCCAGGGTGGCTACTACACCGAGGGCCGCACGATCGACCCCCTCGTGACCGGGGCCGCCTCGCTCGTCATCCACGCCGACGGGTCGGTGACCGTGGGCGCCTGGGGCAACGACGTGACCATGACGCCCGACGTCGTCGCCGTCCGTCAGAACCTCGTCCCCCTGGTCGAAGGGGGCCAACCGACGGCGCAGGCGTCGAACTCCGACTGGTCCGTGTGGGGCGCCACCTGCGGGGTGTCGTCGTGCTCGGGCGCCGGGATCGAGAACCAGTGGCGCTCCGGCGTCGGGGTCACCGCCGATGGCGCCGTCGTCTACGTCGCCGGCCCGGCCCTCGACCCGCTGCAGTTGGCCCAGCTGCTGGTGCGGGCCGGCGTGGTGCGCGGCATGGAGCTCGACATCAACCCCTCGTGGCCGGTGTTCGCCACCTACGACCCTCCGGCCGGCGCGCCGGCGGGGCCCACCAACGGGTCGGCCATGCAGCCGGCCGCCGACCAAGGCGCAGCCACCTTCTTCGAGGCATCCTGGGGCCGCGACTTCATCACCATGTCGGCGCGTTCGACGGCTGTGGGCGCTCCGAGCGGATAGGAGGCAGAGAGGCGCGGCGGACCCTTCCCGGGCCAGAATGAGGCCGTGGCTTCCGCTGACCTCTTTTCGATCGAGGGGAAGACCGCGCTCGTCACCGGCGGCAGCCGCGGCATCGGCCGGATGATCGCCGAGGGTTACGTCGACGCCGGGGCGACGGTCTACATCTCTTCGCGCAAGGCCGACGTATGCCAAGAGGTGGCGGAGGAGCTCTCGAAGAAGGGCACGTGCGTGGCCGTCCCCGCCGACCTCTCCAAGGAGGAGGAGTGCCGCCGCCTGGCCGACGAGATGGCGTCGCGGATCGACAAACTCGACATCCTCGTCAACAACGCCGGCGCCACGTGGGGCGCACCGCTGTCCGACTACGACGAAGCCGCCTTCGAGCGGGTACTCGGCCTGAACGTCAAGGGCGTGTTCCACGTCACCAAGTTCCTGCTCCCACTCCTCGAGAAGGCCGGGAGCCAGGAAGAGCCGGCCCGGGTCATCAACATCGGCTCCATCGACGGCATCCAGGTGCCCGTCATGGAGACGTACGCCTATTCGGCCTCGAAGGCGGCCGTGCATCAGTTGACGCGGCACCTGGCCAAGCGCCTTGCCCCCGCCATCACGGTCAATGCGATCGCTCCGGGACCGTTCGAGTCCAAGATGATGGCGGCCACGCTCGAGGCCTTCGGCGAGCAGATCGCCGCGAGCGCACCGCTGCGGCGCATCGGGCGTCCGGACGACATGGCCGGCGCAGCCATCTACCTCGCGTCGCGGGCCGGCGCCTACCTGACCGGAGCAATCATCCCGGTCGACGGGGGCATCGCCACCACGCATTGAGAGAGCGCTCATACGAGCGAGAGATCACCAAAGGGGGGTCCACCGTGCTGTTGCTTCACGAAGTGCATCAGGTCGCCGGGGCGAAAGAGGACGAGTTCAACGCGGCGTACCGTGACGAGTACATGCCCGCGCTCGCCAAGGCGGACGGCAGTCGCCTGCTCTGGTATCTGCACCTGGCCCACGGCAGTGGACAGGCCTACACGTCGGTCTCCATCACGGGCTGTCGTGACGCGACGGCGTGGGCGGAACTCGCCGAGCGCGTGCGCGCGGGTGACCTGGCGGAGTGGTCGGCCAAGGTCGACGCCCTGCGGCACGAGCACCGGGCCAAGGTGATCCAGCCCGTGCCCTGGTCCCCGCTCCAGGACATCGACCTCTCGGGCGTGCCCGCCGACGGCGAAACGCACAAGAATTCCTTGTTCATGGAGGACACCGCCTGGCCCTTCGCCGGCGGCCTGCAGGCCTATCTGTCCAAGGCGGGCACCCTCTACGACCACACGTTGAGCAGCCAGAAGGAAGAGGGCACGGGCATGATCGAGCTCGAGGCGGCCTTTCAGCCTGTCTTCGGGACCCACATGACGACGGAGGTCATCCTGTGGCAGCGGGTCGTCAACCCGAAGGCCGTCATGTGGATGCTGGGCCACGACCTGCCGCCGGAGGCTTCGGCGCCGGGGACCTGGCTCCACGATGCGCTGGAGGTCCGTGACCGCTGGGAGAGCCGCCTGCTGCGCAGCGCGGCATGGTCGCCGCTGTACTGACGTTCCGTCGGGTCCCCGCGGCCGGCGGCGTCGGCGTCACGACGAGGTGGGAGGATCGTGGCGATGAGCGAATCGTTCGATCTGTCCCGTTCCTTCGTCCACCTCGGTCTCGGGTCCACCGCCACCGTCCTGCCCGACTTCACGTGGACGGCCGAATGTC
>DATHPK010000024.1:0-5918 GCA_035483935.1 Acidimicrobiales bacterium | reverse complement strand
GGACCTTCTCGAGGTTGTAGCCGGCCTCGATCGCCGCGGTGCGCTCGGACTCGTCGCGGGGGTAGAGGCGTCCCTGGATCTCGGCGCCCATGCACTTGAGGGCGGCGGCCGCCAGCACGCCCTCGGGGGTGCCGCCGATGCCGAAGAGGATGTCCGTGCCGGCGCCGGGCCAGCCCGTCGAGATGGCACCGGCGACGTCACCGTCCCCGATCAGGCGGATGCGCGCGCCACTCTTGCGCACCTCGGCGATGAGGTCGTCGTGTCGGGGGCGGTCGAGTATGACGGCGGTGAGGTCACGGACGGGGCGACTGAGGGCCTCGGACAGACGATGCAGGTTCTCGGTCGGGGTCTTGCGGATGTCGCAGGCGCCCTTCGCCCGGGGGCCGACCGCGAGCTTCTCCATGTAGACGCAGGGGCCGGGGTCGAACATCGCGCCGCGCTCGGCGACCGCGATGACGGCGAGCGCACCGTTGCGGCCCTGGGCGGTGAGTGTGGTGCCGTCGATGGGGTCGACGGCGATGTCGGTCATCGGGGGCGTCCCGTCGCCGATCTTCTCGCCGTTGAAGAGCATCGGGGCGTTGTCCTTCTCGCCCTCGCCGATGACGACGACGCCGTCCATGGGGACGGAGGACAGCACGGTGCGCATCGCCTCGACGGCGGCGCCGTCGGCACCGATCTTGTCGCCGCGTCCCATCCAGCGGCTGGCGGCCATGGCGGCGGCCTCGGTGGTCCGCACGAGGTCCATGGCGAGGTTGCGGTCGGGCGCTTGTCGGGCGGTGGGCATGTCTTGATCGGGCGACGCCACGGCAGTGACCCTAGTTCGTGGGGCATCGAGGATCGGGGGGAAGGGTCGGAGTTCGGGGGCTCCGGAGCGGCGATACTTGAGGGGATGCAGAAGCCCAGCGACAGCGACACGATCGTCGTCGAGGCAGGAGGACCGCTCTCCGGCACCGTCACCGCTGGCGGAGCGAAGAATTCCGCGTTGAAGCTCATGGTGGCCTGCCTGTTGGCCGAGGGCCGCTCCGTTCTCTCCAACGTCCCGTGCATCAGCGACGTCGACACCATGGCCGAGGTGCTGCGGGGGTTGGGGGCTTCGGTCGAGCGCCTGGACAACGGCGACATGGCGGTGACGTCCCCCGCTTCGGACGCACTCGTCCCGGCGGCACCACCCGAGCTGTTCGAGAAGATGCGCGCGTCGGTCGTCGTGCTGGGGTTGCTGATGGCGCGTTCGGGATCGGTGCGGATGCCGCTGCCGGGCGGTGACGACTTCGGCGACCGGCCGATCGACTTCCACGTCAACGGGCTCACTGCGATGGGCGCGCGCTTCGAGTCCTCGCACGGCGAGGTGTGGGGGTCGGTGCCCGGTGGGCGGCTGGTGGGCGCGCGGGTGGTCTTGGAATATCCGAGCCACACGGCCACCGACAACCTGCTCATGGCCGCGGCGTTGGCGAAGGGCACGACCGTCATCGAGAACGCGGCCAAGGAGCCCGAGGTGGCGGACCTGGCCGCCATGCTCTGCTCGATGGGCGCGGTGGTGCGCGGTGCGGGGACTTCACGGATCGAGGTCGAGGGCGTCGAGTCGCTCTCCCCGGTGCGGCACTCGGTGGTGCCCGACCGGGTGGTCGCGGCCACCTTCCTGGCGGCGGTGGGCATGGCGGGTGGCGACGTCACGATCGCCGACGCTCACCCACAGCACATGGAGATGCTGCTGCGAAAGGTCGGCCAGATGGGCGTGGCGACGTCGTTCGGCCCCGAGGGCCTGCGGGCCACGTCGGAAGGGCACCTCCTCTCCGCCGACGTGGCGACGCTGCCCTACCCGGGAGTGGCCACCGACTACTCGCCGCTGCTCGTGGCGATGCTCACCGTGGCCGACGGTGTGGGCATCCTCACCGAGAACCTCTTCTCGGGCCGGTTCCGCTACGTCGAGGAGCTGCGGCGCATGGGTGCCGACATCCGCACCGAGGGTCACCACGCGGTGGTGCGGGGGGTGCCGAAGCTCTCGGGCGCGGCGGTGCGGGCCCCCGACATCCGCGCCGGCGTCGCGCTGGTGCTGGCCGGGCTGGTGGCCGAGGGCTCGACCGTGGTGAGCGGGGCCCATCACATCCGACGGGGCTACGAGGATCTCGTTGCGTCGCTGCAGGGGCTGGGCGCCCGGGTGTCGCGCCGGTGAGCTCGTCGACGTCGCGGTCGGCGCCCGCCCGCCCGCCGTTGCCCACGGAGCCGGCGGCGCTCTTGGAGTTGGCCCGTTCCGGCGACCGGGTCGCGCTGGCACGGCTGTTGTCGTACATCGAGCGCGGGGGAGAGGCGGCGACCGCGGTGGCGGAGCTCGCGTACCGCGCGGACGTGCCGTACACGCTCGGGCTGACGGGCGCGCCCGGGGCGGGGAAGTCGACGCTGACCGACGGGCTCATCACCGCGGTGCGCGGGGGATGGCCGGCGGTCGAGGGTTCCGAAGGCTCACCCGTCCCGCAGGTCGGCGTCCTCGCCGTCGACCCCACCTCGCCCTTCAGCGGCGGTGCGATCCTGGGCGACCGGGTCCGCATGAGCCAGCACGCGCTCGACCCGACCGTCTTCATCCGTTCCATGGCGACGCGGGGCCACCTCGGCGGGCTGTCGCTCGCGGTGCCCGACGCCGTGCGACTGCTCGGCGCGGCGGGCATCGGCGTCGTCATCGTGGAGACCGTCGGCGTGGGCCAGATGGAGGTGGAGATCGCGTCCGCCGCCGACACCACGGCCGTCGTCGTGACGCCGGGCTGGGGCGACTCGATGCAGGCCAACAAGGCCGGCCTTCTCGAGGTGGCAGACGTCTTCGTGATCAACAAGGCCGACCGGCCCGGCGCCCGCGAGGCGCGGCGCGACCTCGAGCAGATGCTCGACCTGGCGCGGCCCGGCGCATGGCGCCCCGAGATCGTCGACACGACGGCCACCGCAGCCGAGGGCGTGTCCGACCTCTGGGCGGCGGTGGCGCGCCACCGGGCCCACCTACTGAGCTCGGGCGTGTTGACGGCGCGGCGGGCCGACCGCCTCGCGCTGGAGCTACGGCGGGTGCTCCTGGCCCGCACCGAGGTACACATCGACGAGCTTGTGGCGGGGGAGGAGTTCAGCTCTGCCGTCAAGGCGCTGGTGGCCGGCGAGCTCGACCCCTATCAGGCGGCCGATCGGCTGCTCGCCAACTGAACCGCGTCGTCCGTAGGTCGCGCGCGCCGCGCCTCCCGTCCGGTCCGGGCGCCCGCGGAGTCCCACGCCGCCGCGGAGGCCAGCATGACGACGAGCAAAGCCATCAGGGCCGGCCACCACAGCGCGATGTCGTGGACCGTGTTGTGGTTCCCCAGCACCATGCTGGCGACGACGGCCGCAGCGCAGACCGTCAAGCGCGCACCACTGCGGCGGGCCGCCAGCAGCAGGCACAGGGCGGCGACGGGCCAGAGGTAGTACCAGTTCAACTCCGTCTCGAAGAGGACGCGCAGGAAGAACGCCACCGCGCACATCGTGAGGACGGTGGGGAGGTCGTGGCGGCGCCGGCACACGACGACGGCCAGGGCGACGGCCAGCACCGTCGCAAGCAGCCTGGTCGGCCCGCCCCCGTCGATACCGTGGCCGATGACGGGTGCGAGGCGGGTGAGGGGAGTGAACGACACGGAGCCCGGCAGGAAGGGCTGGTCGACGAGGACGAACCGGACGCGGCCGGGCTCGCCGAGGAGCGCCGGGGTGAGGACCACCAGGCTCGGCAGCACCAGGCGCCACGAGGTCCTCGCCGCTGACCGCCAGCCGAGCCGTGCCAGCACCGGCGCGACCGCCAGGATGGCGAGCGGTTGGAAGGCGATCCCGATTCCCAGGAGCAAGGCGGCGCGTGGGCCCGCCGCGCCGCCGCGCCGCTCGAGCGCCAGCGCGCTCCACAAGACCATCGCCACGGCGATGCAGTCCTCGGGATGTCCCCACACCCCGGTGACGTTGGCGACGCCGAGCGCGCTCGCAAGACCCAGTGCCAGCCGGCGACCGTCGGAGAGGTCCCACTGGCGGGCGACGGCGTCGACCGCGAACAGCAGCGTGCATGCGAAGAGGAGGACCGCAGGTGCGAGCAGGAGCCACAGGCCGACCGGCTGGCCCGAGTGCGGCGCGGCCAGACCCGTCGCCTGGGCGAGCAGGAGGACCGGCGCCAAGGCGACCTCGAGCGCGGGGGGTGACGTCAGCGTGCCCTGGGGCACCACGTAGATGTGGGCGAACTGTCCGTGGACGAGCGCCCACGAGCTCGCGGCCAGGCCCCAGAGGTCCGAGGGCGTGACGAGTTCGTAGCGGCCACCGTGCAGGCCGGCATGACCCATGAGGCTGTAGGCGAGGACGGGGACGAACATGGCGAGCGTCGCCACCACCGGCGCGCGCCGCTCGGCCACCCACGGCGCAATCCGTGCAGCCGCGACCCCAGTCGCTGACGCCGGACGCTCGGTCCGGCGAGGGCTGAGCTCCGTGCGGTCCATCTTCCCCCCGGTGGACGCGCAGGGACGAACTGCCGCCCACCTCCACTCTGGCGTGGGGGATGCACCCCCGCCATAGGCCTTTTGGACTACTTCAGCTGGTCAACACCGCGATCGTGATCAAGATGGCGTCGTAGAGGAAGTGGGCCACGATCGGCCGGGTCAAGCGGCCCCGCTTTTGGAACGAGCGGGTCAGGAAGTACGCGATCGGGATCGTCGCCACGAATCCGATGCCGTAGTACACGTGGTAGCTCGTGCGCAGGACCATCCCCAGGATCAAGGCCGCCTTCGGGGTCCAGCCCAGCTGGCTCAGCCGCGTCATCAGGTACCCGTTCATGAGCACCTCTTCGGCGAAGGCGGTCGTCGCCGAGATCATCAGGCCCCAGATCACGTAGTAGTGCGGCACCGTCCCCACGGGTGTCGGCGCGTTGAAGCGGGTGCGCGCCGTGAGCACCGGCTCGAGCACGAAGAGCAAGGCGAGCTCGCAGCCCCAGGAGGCCGCGATGAGGCCGATGGCGGGGCCGATGTCGCTCCGCAGTCCGGGCCATCCCAGGCCGAGGAACTTCGGGCCCTGGCCCGTCCGGCTCAGCAACAGGAGGGCGAGCGGCGCGACGGATGCGATCGCCAGGTAGGCGATCATCCCGATGATCATGTTCTCGAGGGGGTGCCCCTCGATCAGGACCGGGAACCGCGTGACCGTCCCGACGCCCGAGACGTGTTGCGCGAAGAGCACGATGGCACTGGTCACGCCCGGCACGAGGAACGCAACCATGACGAAGACGGTCTCCCACCGCAGCGAGCGTTGCGTCGGCTCGGGGAGCTCGACCTTCGTCACTTGCTGGCGCAAGAAGTACTCAGGCGGCGGCGGTGCCTGGGCCGGTACGTGGGGCGGTGCCGGGGCCTGGGGCCACGGGCCGGCGGCGGAGGTGTGCTCCGTCCAGGCCGTGCCGTCCCAGTACCGATAGGTGGCGGGCGCGCTCGAGGGGTCGGCGTACCAGCCCGCTGACGGCATCGGCCTCATGCTTGCATGTGCAGGAACGTTGCTTCGGTGATCCCGCCGCCGGCGGACCGACGGGCACCACCGCCGGGTCAGGTACGGTGCGCTGATGGCCGAGACCTTCGTGAGCGTCGAGCGCCGGCCCGACGGCGTGGCGCTCGTGCGGCTGGACCGCCCGAAGGCCAACGCGCTGTCGGCCGCCGTGCTCGGCCAGTTGCAGGAGGCGGCGACCGGGCTGGTGGACGATCCACCGGGGGCGGTCGTGCTGTGGGGCGGCCGAAGGATCTTCGCGGCCGGCGCCGACATCGTGGAGCTGGAGGACATCGGCGCGGAAGCGGTGGCGCGGAACTTCGCCGCCGCCCTCGACGCGCTCGCCGCCGTGCCGCGGGCCACGGTTGCGGCCGTGAACGGCTTCGCGCTCGGCGGCGGGCTCGAGCTCGCGCTGGCCT
>DATHPK010000023.1:0-17034 GCA_035483935.1 Acidimicrobiales bacterium | reverse complement strand
GTGCAGCGCATGGCCGAGGCGCCCGACACCGAGAAGGTGATGGCGGCGCTGCCCCTCGGCGGGCCGCTCGGCGACCCGATGGACCTGATCCGCACCGGCACCACCATCGAGCAGGTGCTCACCGATGCGGACGCGGACGACGGCTCCGGCGGTGCGACGCGCTGGGCCGCCGAGGCAACCTATGAGGGCTCGGTCCGCTTCAGCGAGCAGCAGCTGGACGAGCCCGCTTCCATCGCTCCGGTCTTCGACGCCCTCACCCGCTGGATCGCCTCGACGCTGATCACGTTGGCCGACCTCCCCTTCACCTTCATGCCGCCCGGGGAGGACGACGACTGAGCCGTCGACCGGGCCGTCCATCGACCCGCCACCTCCTCGTCCCCCTGCTCCTCACCCTCGGCGTCCTGCTGGCCGCGTGCGGCTCCTCCGCGCCCGCCGCGCCCCCCGCCAACCAGGGCCTCGCCCTCGATCGGCCCACGCCCCAACACATCCGGCTGATCGACCAGCACGGCCGGCCCGTCTCGCTGGCCGCGCTGCGGGGCAAAGTGGTCGTGCTCGCTCCGTTCCTCTCCCTCTGCCAGGACGAGTGCCCACTCATCACCGCGGCGTACACCTCCCTGCAGCGCGACGTGCACGCCGCCGGCCTTTCCCACCGCGTTGCCTTCGTCGAGGCGACGGTCGACCCGGGCCGCGACACGGTCGCCCGCCTCGTCGCCTACCAGAAGGAGTTCGGAGCGAGCTGGGACCTCTGGACGGGGACGCCGGCACAGATCGCGGCGTTCTGGAGGCCGTTCGGCGTGAGCTATCAGATCGTGCCCGAGGAACAGCCGCCCAAGACCGACTGGTGGACGGGCCAGCCCCTCACCTACGACGTCGACCACACCGACGGCTACATCATCATCGACGCCAACGGGCGTGAGCGCTTCGTCGACGCCGGCGCGCCGGATATCCCCGACCTCTCACCGAAGCTCAAGTCGCTCCTCGACGACGGCGGTCTGCACGACCTCACCCATCCGCAGCCCACCAGCTGGACGACGGCCGACCTCCTCGCCTCGCTCAGCTGGGTGCTCGGAACCAACGTCGGGGCAGCGGGGTCTTGATGCGCCGGCGACTGCGAGGTCGCGCCCTCGTCGTCCCGGCAGCCCTCGCCCTCTCCGCCTTCACGTTGGCCGCCTGCGGCAACGGCGGGAACGTCACGACGCTGTCCGCGCCTCCGACGACCGACCCGTCGCTCACGCTCACGCTGCAGAAGTCGCCCGCGGGACCCATCCTCGCCACCGGCGACGGCAGAACGCTCTACGACTTCGTCCCCGACACGCCGACCCACAGCGCGTGTCTCAACGACGGCTGCGTCTTCCAGTGGCCGCCACTCGTCGCGAACGGTCCCGTCCGGGTCCAAAGGGGCCTGAGCCCGGCGCTGGTCGGCACGCTCAAGCGGCCCGACGGATCGACGCAGCTCTCCTACGGTGGTCACCCGCTGTACACGTACAACCTCGACTTCACGCCCGGCATGGTCACGGGTCAGGCGATCGACCAGGACGGCGGGCTCTGGTACGTCCTCGGGCCCAGGGGGCGACAGATCACGACGTCGTTCTCGGTCCAGAGCCCGAACCAGAACGGCTGAGCGGTCCCGCTCAGGTATTGAACCTGAACTCCACCACGTCGCCGTCGCGCATCACGTAGTCCTTGCCCTCCATGCGCGCCTTGCCCGCCGTGCGCGCCGCCGCCACCGAGCCGGCGGTCATGAGGTCGTCGAAGCTGATGACCTCCGCCTTGATGAAGCCCCTCTCGAAGTCGGTGTGGATCACACCGGCCGCCTTGGGGGCCGTGTCACCGGCGTGGATGGTCCACGCCCGGGCCTCCTTGGGCCCGGCGGTCAGGAACGTCTGCAGTCCCAGCGTGTCGAAGCCCACGTGCACGAGTTGCTCCAGTCCCGATTCCTCCTGGCCGTAGCTGCGTAACAGCTCCTTGGCGTCTTCGGGATCGAGGAGGGCCATCTCCGCCTCGATCTGGGCGCACAGGACGACCGCTGGGGCGGGACGCACCCGGGCCGCCAGATCCTCGGTCAATGGGGCGTCACCGAGCGCGCGCTCGTCGACGTTGAACACGTAGATGAAGGGCTTCGCCGTCAAGAGATGCAGATCCCGCAGCGCCGTCGCATCGACCTCGCCGGCCTCCGCCGCGCTCGAGATGGTCCGCCCCTCGCCCAGGATGCCTGCAGCCGCGGCGACCGCCCCGGCGACGGGCTTGAGCGACGGTGTGGCGCGCGCCTCCTTCTCCAGGCGGGGCAGTCGGTTCTCGACGGTCTGGAGATCGGCCAGGATCAGCTCGGTGTTGACGGTCTCGATGTCGCCCGCCGGGTCCACCCGGGAGTCGACATGCACCACGTCGTCGTCGTGAAAGGCGCGCACGACCTGACAGATCGCATCCGTTTCGCGGATGGCCGCCAGGAATTGGTTGCCGAGCCCCTCGCCCTGGGACGCCCCGCGCACCAGCCCTGCGATGTCGACGAACGTGACGGTCGCCGGCACGACCGGCGCGCCGTCGTAGAGCGCGGCGAGTTGGGCCAGCCGCGGATCGGGCACCGCCACGACCCCGACGTTGGGCTCGATCGTGGCGAAGGGGTAGTTCGCCGCGAGCACGTCGTTCTGGGTCAAGGCGTTGAAGAGGGTGGACTTGCCGACGTTGGGCAGGCCGACAATGCCGATCGAAAGGCTCATGGCCGCTACGCGCTGATCAGACCGGCGGCCTTGGCCAGTGCCTTCAGGTCGGCCTCGGGACGCGCACCCGTGTGGGCGATCACCTCGGCGGCACAAAGGCCTCCGAGACGCGTGCTGTCCTCCGGTCCCATTCCGTGCGTGAGGCCGAACAGCATGCCGGCCGCGAACAGGTCACCGGCTCCGGTGGTGTCGATGACTCGCTCGACCTCTGCCGCCGGCACCGCGACCGGGCCGCGCGCGGTCAGCACGACCGCGCCCTGCGCGCCCCGGGTCATCACCACGAGCAACCCTGTCTCCTCGGCGGCTTCGAGGGCAGCGTCGACGGAGTCGGCGCCGAAGAGCATCGTGAGCTCTTCTTCGTTGCCGAGAAGGATGTCGACGTCGTCGAGCAGCAGCTCCAAGAACTCCCGCTGGTGCCGGCTCACGCAAAACGGGTCCGAGAGGGACAAGGCCACCGACCCGTCGCCGGCGTGCGCGCTGGCGGCAGCGTGACGCATGGCCTCCTTGGCCGCCGGCACGTCCCACAGATAGCCCTCGAGCAGCACAATCGAGGCCCGCTCCACGAATGCCTCGGGCACGCCC
The DNA here is from genome assembly GCA_035483935.1 of Acidimicrobiales bacterium. GTDB lineage: Bacteria > Actinomycetota > Acidimicrobiia > Acidimicrobiales > RAAP-2 > Bog-473. The sequence goes on along the minus strand of DATHPK010000023.1, from coordinate 13,735 downwards.
GCCGGAGTCAGGGTCGACGCGGCGCCGAGATAGGTCCCCATGGTGCGATCGGCGTCGTCGGTGATCAGGACGACACAGCGCCCGGTGCCGAGGGCTTCGGCCGTTGCCTCGCTGTAGTGCGGCTCGAACTCGACGCCGGCGGCGCGCAGGTTCTCGGCGTAGGCGTGGCCGACCTCGTCGTCGGCAACGGCACCCACGAAACCGGCGGTGCCACCCAGCTCGGCGATCCCCGCGGTGGTGTTGGCCACGGACCCCCCCGACACGTGGCGCGCCGTGCGCATGAGCGCTTGTATCTCCCTGGCCTTCTCCAAGTCGATCAGGGTCATCGACCCCTTGGCCAGACCCGATTGGGCCAGCTGTTCGGTGCTCGCCAGCTCGATCACGTCCAACAGAGGCGATCCGATCGCCACGACGTCAAGGTCGTGCCGGACCGCCTTGTCTCCCATCGGGGACGGAACAGGGTCGGCGTCGTTTGCTGGCTCGGGGACGGGCACGAAGCGAGAACCTACCGGAACGCGGCGGGTAGCCTTCCCCGGATGCATCCCCCCACGACGACGTCCTCTGACGTACCGGGTAGCCCCGCGTTTCGCCTGCCCCGCACCGTCGAGCCGGAGACATATCGCATCGAGATCGAGCCGGACCTGGGTGCCGCGAGCTTCTCGGGCACGGTGGCGATCGATGCCCTGATCCACGAGCCCGTCAGCCAGATCGTGCTCAACGCCGTCGAGCTTGCCGTGAGCGACGTCGAAGTCCGGCTGTCGGACGGCACGACCATTGGCTGCACGGTGACCTTCGACGACGACCTCGAATGGGTCACCTTCCGGGCGCCGTCCGAGCTGCCCGCCGGTCCCTGCACCCTGAGCTGCCGTTTCACCGGGACCCTCAACGACAAGCTCCGTGGCTTCTACCGCTCCACGTATGCCGCGCTGGACGGTGAGACCCAGACCATCGCCACCACCCAATTCGAGTCGGTCGACGCCAGGCGCTGTTTCCCATGTTTCGACGAGCCTGACCGCAAGGCTGTCTACGAGATCACGCTGATCGTCGACGCCGATCTCGACGCCATATCCAACTCGCCGATCATCGCCGATGATCGTGTCGGCGAGAAACGACGCATCACGTTTTCGCCGACCATGAAGATGTCCACCTATCTGGTGGCATTCATCGTCGGCCAATTCGACACCACCGAGACCATCGACGTGGACGGCGTGCCGCTCCGCGTCGTCTCCACGCCCGGCAAGGCTGCGTTGGGCGAGTACGCCCTCGAAGTGGGTGCCTTCGCACTGCGCTTCTTCACCGAATACTTCAACATCCCGTACCCGGGTGAAAAGGTAGACCTGGTCGCGATTCCTGACTTCGCCGCCGGGGCGATGGAGAACCTCGGCTGCATCACGTTCCGCGACACCGCCCTCCTCGTCGACCCGGCCCAGGCCGCTCGCATCGAGCTCGAGCGCGTCGCGGACGTGGTCTCGCACGAGCTCGCGCACATGTGGTTCGGCGACCTCGTGACGATGGGATGGTGGGAAGGCATCTGGCTGAACGAGGCGTTCGCCACCTTCATGGAGATGATGTGCGTCGACGCCTTCCGGCCCTCGTGGGACCGCTGGGCCGGTTTCGCCCCCTCGCGCGAGGCCGCGCTCGCCGTCGACGGCGTGCACTCCACGCGCCCGATCGAGTACCCGGTCGGGCCGCCCAAGGAGGCCGAGGGCATGTTCGACCTCCTCACCTACGAGAAGGGCTGCGGGGTCCTGCGCATGCTCGAACAGCACATCGGATCCGACGTCTTCAGGGACGGGGTGCGCACGTACCTCAAGGCGCACGCATATGGGAACACGGTCACGACCGACCTGTGGGACGCGCTGGAGGACGCGAGCGGCGCACCCGTACGCGACATCATGAACACCTTCATCCTCCAGGGCGGTCATCCGCTCGTCTCCCTCGTCGGCGACGAGTTGCGCCAGCAGCCCTTCGCCTACGGGCCGGTGCCCGCCGGCACCGAGTCGGCCATCGGCACCACGTGGAACGTCCCGGTTGCCGTCCGCGCCCTTCCGCACGCCGAGCAGCGCGGCGCGCCGTTGCGCCGGCTGGTTCTCGGCCCGCAGCCGGCGCCGGTCCCTGAGGTCGCACAAGGAACCGTTGTGGTGAACGCAGGTGGCTGGGGTGTGTTCCGCGTGGGCTACGGGACCGAACACCGCCTGGCCCTCGCCGAGCACCTCACCGAGCTGACGCCCCTCGAGCGCGCCAACCTGATGGGCGACACCTGGGCCACGACGTTGGCCGGCCACACACGGCTCGAAGAATTCCTCCGGGTGTCCATGAAGCTCGGGGTCGAGCCGGACCCTGGTGCGTGGGCGCCCGTGGGCGCCGCCCTGGTCCTGTGCAACAGGATCGCCCGTCCCGATGCCCGTCACGCCTTGCACCAGGCGGTGGCGGCTCTCGTCGGCCCCGTGCACCGCGGCCTCGGCTTCGAGCCGACGCCGGGCGAGGGCGAGCGCACCCCGACGCTGCGCGCGCTCGCCATCAACCTTCTCGGCACCGTGGGGGCGGACGACGAGATGCGTGCCGAAGCCGCCCGTCGCTTCGACGCCTCGCCGATCGCCGGCGGCACGACGCCGATACCCGCCGACATCGAGGTCGCGATCCTGGCCGTTGTCGCCCAACTGCTCCGAGCCGGTGACTACGACACCGTGCTGGCCCGCTACCGCTCCGCCTCGACGCCCCAGGAAGAGATGCGCTCGCTGGGGGCCTTGGCGGCCTTCCCCGACGTCGAGCTCTGCCTGCGGACCTTCGATCTCGCCATGACCGAGGTCCGCAGCCAGAACGGCTTTGCCGTCATCGGCGCGCTCTTGGCCAATCCGGTCGGATGCCAGGCGGTGTGGAACCGGATCACCGAGCAGTGGGACGCGATCCTCGAGCGCTTCCCGAAGAACGCGCCGGTCCGCATCCTCGAGTCGGTGCCCGCGCTCTGTGCCGATGCCGACTTCGCCGAGGCCGCGATCTCCTTCCTCAACGACCACCCGCTTTCCTCCGGCCCACGTCGGGTCGCACAGTCGGTCGAGCGACTCGGGGTCAACGTCGCCTTTGCCGCGAGAGAGGGCGCCGAGTTGGCACGCATCCTGTCGTCCGCCACCGCGCCTTCATGAACACTCCCGCAGACGCCGCGGAGGGTGACTCGGAGAACGCGCGCACCGAGGCTCTCCTCGCGGCGGCACGACGCACCCGGGGGTTCATGCCCGACGACGAGGGCGAGGCGCTGTACGAAGCTGCGCTGCGGGCGGGCCGGGCCGATCTCCCGGCCGCGAAACCCGCCACCTTCGTCGAGATCGGCGCCTGGTGCGGCAAGTCGACCGTGTACCTCGGCGCCGCAGCCGAGGCGACCGGCGCCGTCCTCCTCTCGGTGGACCACCACCGCGGCTCAGAGGAGAACCAGCCGGGGTGGGAGTATCACGAGGCGGACCTCGTGGACGCGGAGGCGGGCCGCATCGACACGCTCCTGCATTGGCGCCACACGATCACGACCACCGGTCTCGAGTCGACCGTTGTGGGCATCGTCGGCGACTCCCCCACGGTCGCGACCCGGTGGGACCGGCCGTTGGCCTTTTGCTTCATCGACGGAGGGCACGGCGATGAGCCGGCCTGGGCCGACTACCGCGGCTGGTCCCCCCACGTCGCCGTCGGTGGCTGGCTGGCCATCCACGACGTGTTCCCCGACCCGGCCGATGGCGGCCGACCTCCGTACGAGCTGTACTGCGCCGCTCTCGAGTCGGGCGAGTTCGTGGATGACGCTGCGTGCGGCAGCCTGCGGGTCGTGCGCCGCGTGGCGCCGACACCGCACTAGTAGTCAGACCCGCCCAGCCACCCGGCCGCGGCTCAGTCGCGCCGGGCCCGCTCCGAGTACTCCAGGACCGTGCACCCCTCGGTGGCGTCCCCGCAGTGCGGCTCGGCCAGATCCAACGGCGCCGGCAGGCACTCGCCGCGGAACAGGCCGGCGGCCGGGGTCGTATCCGACAGCGCGTCGGCGGCCAGCACCATGGCGGCGAACGTATACGTCGTGCGCTCGTTCTTCGGGAATGTCTCCTCGTCGGGGTACACCATCCCCGTCCAGTACGAGCCGTCAGGCAACCGCAGGCCTTGCCCCGCGACGAACAGCTCGCGTGCGGCGTTGTCCAACCCCAGCGCGTCGAGCGTGAGCACGCACTCGGCCGTCTCCGCCGCCGTCACCCAGTCCCCCGTCGACACGCAGCGCACGCCGCGTCCTTCCAACACGAACGTGGACCAGCCCTCGGCGATGCGGCGCCGGCCCGTCTCGCCTTCGAGCGCGCCCGAGAGCATGGGGTAGTACCAGTCCATCGCGAACTCCACCTTGGGTGCGAAGGCGTTCGGGTGGTGCGCCACGGCGTGGCCGAGCCGGCCGGCCGCAAGCTCCCAGTCCGGGCGGTCCTTGGCCAGGCACTCGGCGATCGCCACCGCGCAGCGCAGGGAGTGGTAGATCGACGACGAGCCCGTCAGCAGCGCGTACCCCTCGGGCCGGCCCGCGGAGTCGAGCGACCACAGCACCGAGCCATCGGGCTGTTGCAGGCGCAGGATCCAGTCGATGCCGCCCTCGATGGTGGGCCACAGCTCACCGAGGAATTCCACGTCGCCGGTGATCAGGTGGTGGTGCCACGCCCCCGCCGCCAGATAGGCGCACACGTTCGTGTCGAGTCGCGGGTCCTTGACGGCGTCGCGCCGGTAGTAGTTGAACCAGCTCCCGTCGGGCAGCTGCCGGTCCGCGAGCCAGCGGTAGGCGGCGACGGCCTCGTCGACCAGGCCGCACGCGGTCAGCGCCATCGCGGCCTCGACGTGGTTCCAAGGGTCGCAATGGCCGTCCTCGAACCACGGGATCATCCCGTCGTAGCGCTGCACGTCGGCAATGGCCTGCGCCGTCGCCAGCACGTCCGAGGCCGTGAGGATGCCCGGCACCTCGGGGATCGTGACCCGGGCCGAGCGGATCGAGTGCAACGAGCGGATGTCCTCGGTCGTCATGCGGCCGCCCCCTGTTTCGGCGACGTCGGCCCGCGCCGGCCCGGCACACCACGCGGCAACGACGGGCGTGCGTCTGGCAGCCCGGCGACGGCCACGGCGGGCTTGGAGAGGTAGACCACCAGGCTCTTGCCGATGAGTGGGCTCAGAACCCGATCGGCTGTGCGCGTGACGAGTGGGGCCTTGACGATGTCCCACACCAGCACCTTGTGGTAGGCCGCCACCGCGGGGTGCGAATCGTTGGTGACACCCACGAGGCAGCGCAGCCACCAGTAGGGCGAGTGCAGCCCGTGCGCGTGCCCATGGCCATTGGGCTCGAGCCCGGTCGAGGCGAGCCGGCGCTCGAGCGTGGAGCGCCGGTAAATACGGACGTGGCCCCCCGGCGTGTCGTGGTACTCGTCGGAGAGCACCCAGTTGACCGCCTCGGGCGCGCAGCGCGGCACGGTGACCGCCATGGAGCCGCCGGGCTTGAGGACGCGGGCCAGCTCGCGCATGGCAGAGACGTCGTCGGGAATGTGTTCGAGCACCTCTGACGCAATGACGCGGTCGAAGGTGCCGTCCGCAAACGGCAACGCCAGCGCGTCACCCTGCACCGCGGACGCGGGGTGGTCGGCCGCCAGCTCCCCCGCTTCGACCATCGCGCCCAGCGTGGCGCGCACCTGCGCCACCTCCTCGGGGCCGGCATCGAGCGCCACCACGTAGGCGCCGCGGCGGGCCGCCTCGAAAGCGTGGCGGCCGAAGCCGCAGCCGAGGTCGAGCACCAGCTCACCCGGGCTGACCCCGAGCCGGTCGTAGTCGACGGTCAGCACGGGCTCGACGCCTCCGGCACCACGGTCGGCGCCCCCGCGCCCGGGAGCGGCCGCCCCTCGAGCATCGCCTGGTAGCACGCGGCCGTACCCGCCGCCGTCACCTGCCAGGTGAAGCGGCGCACGACGCGCTCACGGCCCGCCGCACCGAGGCGCGCCCGCAGGCCCGGGTCGTCGAGCAGCCGCGCGATGGCGCCGGCCAGCGCGCCGGGGTCGTCCGGTGGCACCAGCAATCCAGTCTCGCCGTCGTTGCCGACGACTTCGGGCAGCGCGCCGCCGGTGGTCGCCACGACGGCGACGCCGCAGGACATGGCCTCGATCGCCGGCAGCGAGAACCCCTCGTAGAGCGACGGCACGACTGCGACCTCGGCCTCGCCGTAGAGGCGGGCCAGTTCGTCGTCGCTGATGCCGCTGACGCAGTGCACGGCGTCGGCCAGCCCCAACCGGGTGATGGCCCGATCGACCCGGCCGCCCTCGTTGGGGCGCCCGATGACGGTGAGCTCGACGTCGCGTTCGGTGCGCAGTTTCGCGACCGCCTCGAGCAGCGGCACCAGGCCCTTCATGGGCACGTCGCTGCTCGATGTGACCATGATGCGCCCGGGCTGCGGCGTGACGTCGTCGATCGGGCGGAACACCGTGTGGTCGACGCCGACGGGCACGACGGTCATGCGCTCGGGCCGGACCCCCATCTGTGCCGCGATGTCCCGGCGCGAGTTCTCCGATACCGTCACCACGGCCGGCAGCGCGCGGGCCACGCGCACTTGCATGCCCAAGAAGCCGAACCAACGGCGCTGGGTGAGGTACTGCCACCGGCTCGTCGCATGGGCCAGGGCGAGCTCGCGATCGACCGTGATGGGGTGGTGCAGCGTGGTCAGCAGTGGCCAGCCGTCGGCCACCATGCCGAGCATGCCGTCGCCGAGGCACTGGTTGTCGTGCACGACGTCGAAGTCGCCGCGCCGCTGCGCCAACAGCTGGCGGGCGCGGCGCGAGTACGCCAACGGCTCGCCGAAGCCGGCGGTGCACATGACGCCGAACTCGATCCAGTCCTCCCGCGACGCGAACTCGCGCGGGTGCGGAAAGCGGAAGGGGTCGGGGTCACGGTACAGGTCCATCCCCGGCACGGGCGTGAAGCCGACGCCCGGGTCGAGCTCGGGCCACGGCGGTCCCGAGAAGACCTCGACCGAATGGCCGAGCGCCACGAGCTCACGGGTCAGGTGGCGGCTGTACACGCCCTGGCCCCCACAGCGGGGATTCCCGCGATAAGTCAGGTAGGCGACGCGCAGGCCCCCGGGACGGGGCGGGGCGGCGGGCACCGGGGTCGGCACCTCGATATGGCGGGACCGCTCCCAGGACTCCTTGGTCTCGATCCACTTCTGGCGGGGAGTCTTAGGCAAGGTATGTCTCGACTCGGCCCGACATGGAGGTCATAGCCTCCCCGAACGCCCAGGTCCGGCGCAAACGCCTTGACGCCGCGTTCACCTGCGGTGGCGGCACTGCCGCCGCGTGGCCGGGCGTCGGCCGCCGGGCTCCTACCGGCGGTGCAACCCGGCCGCGCCGGAGATCGGCCCTGGCAGCAGGCGGGTACCGTGAGCGCCATGGACCTCACCTACCCGCCCGAAGCCGAGGAGTTCAGGGCCGAGATCGCCGGCTGGTTGAAGGACAACCTCCCGGACGGCTGGGGCGAGCCGGGGCGTGTCATGACGCCCGAGCAGCGCAAGGCGTTCAACGACGAGTGGACGGACAAGCTGTTCGAGGGCGGCTGGATCTGCGCGAGCTGGCCCGCCGAATACGGCGGCAAGGGCCTCACGCTCCTGCAGCAGGTGGTGCTCAACGAGGAGTTCGCCCGCGCCGGCGCCCCGCTCCGGGGCGACTTCTTCGGCGACACGCTCGTCGGTCCGACGATCCTCCAATGGGGCACCGAGGAGCAGAAGCAGCAGTTCATCCCCGGCATCCTCAAGGGCGATATCGCCTGGTGCCAGGGCTTCAGTGAGCCCGATGCGGGGTCTGATCTCGCCAGCCTCAAGACGCGAGCGGAGCTCGACGGCGACGAGTGGGTCATCAACGGCCAGAAGGTCTGGACCACGCAGGCGCAGTACGCCGACTACATCTTCCTTTTGGCCCGCACCGACCCCGACGCGCCGAAGCACGCCGGCATCTCGTACCTGCTGGTCCCTATGAAGCAGCCCGGCGTCGAGGTGCGCCCGATCGAGCAGATCGACAGCTCGGCCGAGTTCAACGAGGTCTTCTTCACCAACGTGCGCTGCCCCAAGGACAACGTCGTCGGCGGGGTGAACAACGGCTGGAAGGTCGCGATGACGACGCTGGGGTTCGAGCGGGGGACCTCGGCCACCACGGGGCACCGCCGCTTCCAGAAGGAGTTCGACGACATCCTCGAGTCCGCACGCCAGCGCGGCAAGGACAGCGACCCGCTCGTGCGCCAGCGTCTGGCGCGGTCGTGGTCGAACATCAAGATCATGCAGATCAACGGCTGGCGGACCCTGACCGACGCCCTCAACGGCACCCACAACACCGCCAAGCTCGGTGCGTGCAACAAGATGTTCTGGTCTGAGTCGCACCAGGCGACCATGAACCTGGCCATGGACATCCTGGGCATGGAGGGCCAGGTCCTCCAAGGCAACGCGAGCGACGACACGCTCCTGCCCGGCGCGCGGCACGCCAAGGCGAGCTACCCGGTCGACAACATCCAGTCGCTCTACTTCTTTTCGCGCTCGGAGACGATCTGGGGCGGGAGCGCCGAGATCCAGCGCAACATCGTGGGCGAGCGGGCGCTCGGGTTACCGAAGGAGCCGAAGCCGGCCTAGCCGCGCGGCGACCAACTCGGCGGCGTCAGAGGCTCGGGACGTAGCCCCCGGTCCCCAGGGCGGTGCTTTCCTCGTAGTCCAGCGAGTCGTCGAGACCCCCGACGACCTCGGTCACCCAGGGCAGGCGCTCACGGAGAATCCGCTCGACACCCCCCGAGAGCGTGGCCTCGCTGATGGCGCACGAGCTGCATGCCCCCTGGAGTTCCACCTCGACCACACCCGTCTCGACATCGGCGCGTACGAGGACGAGGTCGCCGCCGTCGGCCTGCACGGCGGGCCGCATGAGGTCGATGATCCCTTGGAGCTTGGCCAGGCGGTCGGCTCTCTCCTCGTTGCTGAGCTGGAACGCTGCTTCGGTCACATCTCTATTCTGCCGTGCGCGCGCCCCTACCCGGCCGCAGGAGGGAACCCGCCTTCCACCAGCAGAAACGTCTCTGTGAACAAGGTGCTCGGACGGTTAGCATCCTCGACGGAACTACATCTTTGGCGAAAGGGTCTGGTCATGAAGGTCCATGGGTTATTCAGGAACTCGGATAGCACGCGGGAGGTGCCGGCAGACGGGGTGATCTTCGAGATGGGCGAGAAAGGCGAAGAGATGTACGGCGTCATCGAGGGCAAGGTCGAACTGCGCCTACACGACGGGCGCGTCATCGAGCTCGGCCCCGACGAGTGCTTCGGGGAGATGGCGCTGGTCGACAGTTCGCCCCGCAGCGCCACTGCGGTCGCGACCGAGGCCACGAAACTGGCCGTCATCGACCGTCACCGCTTCCTGTTCCTGATCCACGAGACTCCGACGTTCGCCCTGCAGGTGATGCACGGCATGGCCGATATCCTGCGCGCGAATTAGCGAGGGTCCTCCTCCGACGACAACCGCGGCGTCTCGCTGAGCCCGACCGGCCGCGGTGCCGGGCCTTGCACGACGGGGTTCTCGAGTTCCCCCACCCCTTCGATGGCGATGCGCACGACGTCGCCGTCGGCGAGGAAGCGAGCGGGGTCGAAGCCGGCCCCGACGCCCGCCGGCGTGCCCGTGGCGATGATCGTGCCCGGCTCGAGCGGAAACGCCGTCGTGAGGTACTCGATCATCTCGGCGCAGCCGAAGATCATGTCGGCCGTCGACGAGTCCTGGCGCAGGTCGCCGTTGACCCAGGTGCGGATGCCGAGGTTTCCCGGGTCACCGACCTCGTCCCCGGTTACCAGCTCGGGCCCGCACGGTGCGTGGCTGTCGAACGACTTGCCCATCGTGAAGGTCGGGGTGCGCCACTGCCAGTCGCGCGCGCTGACGTCGTTGATCACCGTGTACCCCGCGACCACCTCGAGGGCCCGGGCCGCGGGCACGTTCTGACAGTGCGGGCCGATCAGCAGGGCGAGCTCGCCCTCGTAGTCGACCGCGTCGGACACAGTCGGCAACACGATCGGGTCACCGGGCCCTGCGATCGCCGTCCGTTGCTTGTTGAACCAGTACTGCCATTCGGGGGGCTCGCGTCCCATCTCGGCGACGTGGGCGCGGTAGTTCATGCCGATGGCCAAGATGGCGGGCGGGTCGGGGACCGGTGCGTGCAGCGTCACCTCCGACCGGGCGTAGCGCGGCGCCCGGCCGGTCTCGGCGCCACGGATCTGGTCCATGGCGTCCGGACCGAGGGCGAGCAGCCGGCGCATGGTCGCGGGCAGACCGGTCGAAGCATCGCTGAGGTCGACGATCTCGTCGCCGAGCACCAGGCCCGGCCGAGTCGGTACACCCGAAGTCGAGAAGCTGACGAGGCGCATCGCCCCCTGGCTTAGCCCAACTCGGTCTTGTATTTCTCCCAGTTCTTCGTGGCGTGCCGCGCCACGATGGCGCCGACCACCTCGACGGCCCCGAACACGATGGCCATGATGCCGATGAAGACGACCAGGGCAGTGATCGGTGCACCGGGGTGCCGGATGCAAAGGAAGCCCAGCGCCACGGCGATCACGCCACGGATCAGGTAGGCCCACCAATAGGGCAGCTGGTGGAAGCGCAGCGACGAGATGATGTCGAAGATGCCGAGCACCAGGAAACTCCAACCGATCAGGACGGCGATGATGAAGATCGTGATGTGCGGCCACACGAAGCCCACGATGCCGGCGCCGACCCAGAGCACTCCGAAGACCAGGTGCAGCCAGCGCTGACGCGCCATCCTCATCGACCCGACGATCTCGAACACACCGCCCACGATGAAGAAGGCGCTCGCGAAGTAAATGACCGCGTACACGGTGGCGTGACGCCAGCTGATCACGAGGAAGCCGAAGAGCATGGACACGATGCCGCCGACCAGGTACCAGCCCCACATCTTCTGGAGCTGGGTGCTCACTGCGTCACCGACCGCGATGTCGTCTTCGGTGAGTGCGTACGTCATGCCGTCCCTCCTTGGCGAGCAGGAGTGCATTTCGCCCCTATTTCGAGGTTAACCCCGGGTTTCGCCGAATTCGTGGATACAGGCCTGCAGCGCGTGCAGCGCCCGGGCGCCCCACGCTGCGCCGGCTTCGGCCCATCGGGCCGGGTGATCGAGGACGTCCTCGGCCTCTGCCCACAGCTCGTCCTCGACAGGATCGAGCGTGCCTCGCACCTCGGCCAGCGCGTCCGGGTCCTGCTCGACGAGCAGGCGCACGGCATCGGCCGCCCGCCACATCTCCTCGCTTGAGAGCTCGAAGGGGACGAACGGTGGCGGCCCGGCGATGCTGCGAGGGAACGCCGGCACGAAGACGCTGGCGCACGGGCTCCCGGGGGCGACCCAGACGCGCAGGGGTGCACCGTCGGCGATGGTCTCGGGGAGATCGGCGATCATCGATGCCGCCGTCACGTAGCGGCCGCGCACGTGCATGCACACGCTGACGCCGCTGAAGTCCGGTCCGACGCGGCGCGGCGGGGGCGTCACGTGGCTGCGCGCGCCGGGCGCACCCCACGGCCCCGTCCCGTGGTCGCGCAGGTGGGCCGCGGTGGCAGCCGGCGTCAGCCCGCCGGGAGGGGTCGAGGAGAGGAAGGCTCGGCTGGCCGCCAGGCGGACATCGGCGTAGCCGGTCTGTTCAGCGGGGTCACGGAAACGGCCGAAGTCCGCCCCGGGGTCCAGGTGCCGCGAGCCGCGGGACCACTCGGTCCCGAGCGAGATGCGGTTGGAGACGGCGGCGCCGCCGGAGAACGGCGCCGCCACCCAGTCGCGACCGGCGGTCTCGAGCACGAAGGCCGACGTCGGGTCCGCAACGAGGAACGAGGAGTCATAGGCCTCGCCGTGCGTTGCGTCGGCGATGCCACCCTGGCCGCAGGCCTCGAGGAGGCCGGTCATCGCGTCGACGGCCTCGGCGGCGGTGCGGGCGCGTTCGAGGCCCAGCCGCACCAGGTCCATGCCGATGAGCGCGGGTTCGGCCGCCGACGAGTCGTGGGTCGTCGCCACCCGCTCGTTGCCGATGGCCACCCCGTGCTCGTTGACGCCGTGCTCGGCGCCCCACAGCCAGGTGGGGCAGGACAGCAAGGCGGCGTGTGCGCCGGCGTCGCCGATCGTGAGGTACTGGGTCCGCAGCGAGCACCCGGCTGAGGAGCGCCGGCCGAAGGGCCAGGTGATCTGGGGCTCTCCCGGTGGCCGGTCCGAGTTCTTGGCGAACACCATGCCCGAAGGTCCCCGTGCACAGAGGGTGTCGCACATGGGTCGAAGTGTAGGGAGGTGGGTATCGTGGGTCGCATGCAGCCTCGATCCGTCCTGTCAGTCGACGACATCAACCTGTCGGACATGGAGTTCTGGGCGCGACCCTGGGACGAGCGGGAGGGCGCCTTCCAGACGCTGCGACGCGAGCGCCCCATGCCGTTCTTCGAGGAGCCGGAGATCCCCGAGGCGTTGTCCTATGTCGTGCCTCGGGGCCCGGGGTACTACGCGTTGACGCGCCACGCCGACATCTCGGAGGCGAGCCGGCACCCCGAGATCTTCACGTCGGGTGCGGGGGCCACGTCGATGATCGACATGCCCGAGGAGATGCTCGACTTCTTCGGCTCCATGATCAACATGGACAACCCGCGTCACGCCCGGCTCCGCCGCATCGTGTCGGCGGCGTTCAACCCGCGGATGATCAAGTCGATCGAGGACCGGATCGAGCTCGTCGCCAACGACGTGATCAACCGGGTGGCGGATCAGGGCGGCTGCGACTTCGTCGTCGAGGTCTCGTCCCGGCTGCCGCTCGAGATCATCTGCGACATGATGGGCATCGCGGCGGCGGACTACGACACGGTGTTCAACGCGTCGAACGTGATCCTGTCGAACGGCGACCCCGAATACGTGCCCGAGGGCTCCGACCCGATGGTCGCCTTCATGACGGCGGCCCAGCAGCTCAACCTGCTCATGCTGGACCTGGCGAAGGTCCGCAAGGAGCATCCCACCGAAGACGTGACGTCCGCGCTGGTCAACACGAACGTCGACGGCGAGGCGCTCACCGACACCGAAGTAGCTGCCTTCTTCATCTTGCTCGTCGTCGCCGGCAACGAGACGACCCGCAACGCGATCAGCCACGGGTTGCTGGCCATGACCCAGAACCCGGAGCAGCGTGCGCTGTGGCAGGCCGATCCCGTGGGCATCGCGGCCACGGGTGTCGACGAGGTGGTGCGCTGGGGATCGCCGGTGATCTGGATGCGCCGCACCGTCGCCTCCCCCACCGTTCTGGGCGGGACGGAGCTGGACGAGGGCGCCAAGGTGATCATGTTCTACAACTCGGCCAACCGGGACGAGGACGTGTTCGAAGACGCGTACTCCTTCGACGTGCGGCGCGATCCCAACCCGCACATCGGCTTCGGGGCGGCGGGGCCGCACTTCTGCCTCGGCGCGCACCTGGCCCGCCAGGAGATCTCGGTGATGTTCCGCCAGCTGTTCGAGCGGCTGCCCGACATCGAGGCGGTGGGCGAGCCGGACCGCCTGCTCTCGCCGTTCATCAACGGCATCAAGCATCTCGACTGCAAGTTCACGCCGGCGACCGCGTCGACCTGAGCTTTCCGGCGGGCCGCCTCGTCGGCCCCAATTCACCAAATTCAGAGTGCCGCGCGTTTTTCGCCTCGCATATGGCGCGAACCCCATGCGTCCTTTGCGGCTG
>DATHPK010000022.1:0-4841 GCA_035483935.1 Acidimicrobiales bacterium | reverse complement strand
CGGGGTACCGGCGATTTCGACGCCCTCGGGACCCGTCATCAGTTTGACCCCGACGGGGAGTCCCGCGGCGGTGACCTTCGGCGCAGGGAACCCGACGGCCGTGACCGGAATGGGAAGCATTGGCGATCCGGCGGTGATCGTGGTGCCCGCGATCGACGAGACCACCGGCAGCTGGTAGAGGGTAAGGGTGAAGCTCTGGGAAATCGGAGCCAGTCCCGAGTTCCCCGAGCTGCTGTCGGCGGTGATGGTGAAGCTGTAGGTGCCTCCGTCATCGATCGGACCCGGATCGCTGAGTAGTGCGGTGCCGTTGCCCTCGTCAGTGAGACTTACGCCGGCGGGCAGGCCCTGTGCAGTGATGGCGGGAGTCGGATATGCAGCAGCGACAGTGATCGGGATGCTGAACGCTCCACCCGCCGCCCTGTCCGTGAAGTCATCCTTGGAGGAGAAATGTCCCGCGTTGTAGATGGTGAAGATCAAGCTTTGGCTGACCACAGGCTGACCCTTGATGCGGGCGGTGATCGTAGGAACAGTGAAGCCGGCGTCCTTGAGAGCAGGGATCCCGGCGATGGTTGCCGTCCCGTCCGCGTCGTTGGTGAGAGTCAGGCCGCGGGGGAGCCCTCTTGCTTTGATGACCGGTGGTGAGGGGCTGCTCGTCGTCACCCTGAAGAAAACAGGGACTCCCGCGCGTATGACCGTTGCATCGACGCTCGTAATACCCAACCCGGTCGCGAGGAGACCAACGCCGGTGAACGTGAGGCTGAAGTTCTGGCCGTTGACGGCACCGAAGGTGGATCCCGACGCGGGACCCGTTGCCGTCGGGTCGAAGAAGTAGGTGAATTGACAGGATTTGCCAGGCGCCAGCGTGACGCTCTCGCAGTTTTGGTACCCGGAGAAGGGCGCCCCCACTCCGCCTCCGGCCGCGGAGATGATTGCCGACGAGCCCGAGACGTTGGTGATGTTGACGACCTGGGGAGGGCTCTGCGTGCCGATCGGCTCGCTACCGAAGTCCAGCGACGTGGGTGAGATGACGAACTGACCTGTGTCCGACGATGTGCCGGTTCCGGTCAGACTGATACTGAAGCTCTGGCCGTTTATGGACCCCACGTCAACGGCGGAAGCTGAGCCCAGCATCGTCGGGTCGAAAAAGTAGGTGAGCTGACACGAAGCGCCGGCCGTCAGTGTGGTGCCGTCGCAATTCTCGGTCTTGGAGAAGGCGCCGTAGACGCCCTCGCCTCCCAACGAGAGCACTTCCGAGGAGGCCGATACGTTGGTCACGGTAACCACTTGTCCCGGGCTTGTAGTACCGATCGGCTCGCTACCGAAATCGAGGCCCGTTGGGGTCACCTGGAACTGGTCGGTCCCGGCGCCGGCGAGAGTCACGGTGAAGGCCTGGCCGTTGACGGATCCGGTCGCCGTGGTCGAAACGGAACCGGTCGCGTTCGGATCGAAGTCGTAGGTGAGCTGACAGGATGCGCCGGCGGCCAGGGTGGGCCCGCAGGTCTGCGATTCGGAGAAGGGCGCGACCGCGCCGCCACCGGACACCGAGATGGACGCCGACGAACCCGAAACGTTGGTGACGACGACGTTCTGCGACGGCGCAGTGGTGCCGATCGGCTCGCTGCCGAAATCGAGCGACGTGGGTGAGATCAGGAACTGGTCGCCCGCGGCTGCCGGCTTCGGCGAAGCGCCGGCGGATCGAGGGCCGACCCCCGATCCGACCAGCGACGCCAGGACAACGCAGACGAGCACCGCTCCAACGATCGACGGACCTGAAGGGAGCAAGCGACTCAGTCGCCTAAAGGAAAACATCTGAGGTCTCCTTCTGGTGGCCCGCCGTCGGGTGCCGTGAATTGTAGGCATTGACCGGTTCGAATGCACGGGGCCGGACCTCGAGCGCCAGCTCGTTCCGACGTATGCCGCGAACATGAGCTGCCTCGTGGCTGGTCGACGACGGGAGGCGACTCCGCAGACCCTCCCGTTCACGGGACGTGGCGGAACCTACAGCTCAACTAGACGTTGCGCGAGGGATTCCGAAGGAAAATGCGTGTCCGAGTCGGTCGGTGTGGATTACAGACCACGGTGGCTGACATCGATCTCGTCCCTCCGACGCAAGCGGAGGGAGTGCACACAGCGGAGGGAGTGGGATTCGAACCCACGGAGGCTTGCACCTCGCAGCTTTTCAAGAGCTGTGCATTCGTCCGCTCTGCCATCCCTCCGGAGAACCGCGAGCGTCAATGCTAGGGGCTTCCCGGCTGGCCACCCTGTCCCGCGGAACCGCTCACCCATTCGGCCAACTCGACGACGAGGCCGGGGCCGTCGAGGAAGACCAGTCTGCGGTCGTGAAAATCCATGATCTCGTTGCGCGGCGTGACGCCGTGGGCCGCCAGGTGGGCGAGCGTGGCGTCCAGGTCGGTCACCCGGAAGCACACATGATTGAAGCCCAGGCGCGTCAGCGTCCCCGCACCCTCATCCCGAAGCGCTTGCGGGTGGTGGAACCGCAACAGCTGCACTTCCTGGTGCACGGTCGCGCCGTCGAGCACGAGGGTGACGTGGTCCGCCTCCCAGTCCTCGATTCCCATGTACCGCCCGATCTCCTCGCCGCGCGCGACGACCGCCACCCGCTCGACGAAGCCCAACAACCCGAAGAACCCGCGGGCCGCATCCAGGTCGGTGACAACCACGGTCATGTGGTCGAATCCCTCGTTCCGCACCGCTCCGCTGGCCATGGCGACCTCCCCGTGTTCCGAATCGAATCTGAGACGAACGGCGACGGCCCGAAGACGGCCCGAACCGACCCGAACCAACCCGAACCGGCCTGTCAGCCCTTCGCCGCGTCGCGCTGGTCGCGGGCGCGGGAGCGCTGGCGGCCCCGGATCGCCTGGTCCAGGACGACCTTGCGCAGCCGGACGGCTTTGGGCGTCACCTCGACGCACTCGTCCGTCGCGATGAACTCCAACGCGTGCTCGAGAGAGAACGTCAACGCCGGCGTCAGCCGCTCGAGTTCGTCGGCGGTGGACGAGCGTATGTTCGTGAGCTTCTTCTCCTTGGTCGGGTTCACGTCCATCTCTTCGGCGCGGGCGTTCTCACCGACGATCATCCCCTCGTAGACCTCCTCGGCGGGCCCCACGATCAAGGTCCCCCGTTCTTGCAGGTTCATCAACGCGAACGTCGTCGTGACGCCACGGCGGTCGGCCACCATCGAGCCGTTGCGCCGCGTGCGCAGCTCGCCGTGCCACGGCTCCCATCCGTCGAACACGTGGTGCAGGATCCCGGTGCCCCGCGTCTCGGTCAGGAACTCCGTGCGGAACCCGATCAACCCGCGGGCCGGCACCCGGTAGTCGAAGCGCACCCACCCGGTGCCGTGGTTGACCATCTCGAGCATGCTGCCCTTGCGCAACGCCAGCAGCTGGGTCACGACGCCGAGATACTCGTCCGGCACGTCGATGCTCACCAACTCCACCGGTTCGTGCACCCGGCCGTCGATTTCGCGCGTCACCACCTGCGGCTTGCCCACCGTGAGTTCGAAGCCCTCACGCCGCATCGTCTCCACCAGCACCGCCAGCTGGAGCTCGCCCCGGCCGAGGACCTCCCACATGTCGGGGCGCTCCGTCGGGCCGACCCGGATGGCGACGTTGCCCACCAGTTCGGCGTCCAGTCGGGACTTGAGCAGCCGCGCCGTCAGCTTGTTGCCGTCCGCGCCCGCCAGCGGGGACGTGTTGATGCCGATCGTCATGGCCAGGCTCGGTTCGTCCACCGTGATCGCGGGGAGGGCGACCGGGTTGTCGGGATCGGCCAGCGTCTCGCCGATCGTGACGTCGGCCAGGCCGGCGACCGAGACGATCTCGCCGGGGCCGGCCTCGTCCGCCGGGACCTGGTCGAGGGCCTCGGTCACGTAGAGCTCGGTGACCTTCGCCGTTTCGATCGAGCCGTCGAGGCGGCACCACGCCACCGGGCTCCCCTTGGTGAGCATGCCGTTGTGCACGCGGCACACGGCCAGGCGTCCGACGTAGGGCGAGGCCGAAAGATTGCACACCAGCGCCTGGGTCGGCGCGTCGTCGTCGAAGGACGGCGGCGGGACGTGCTCGATGATGGCGCGGAAGAGCGGTTCCACGTTGTCCCCCTCGACCCCCGCCTCGGTGCTGACCCACCCCGCCCTCGCGTTGGCGTAGAGGATGGGGAAGTCGATCTGGTGCTCGTCGGCGTCCAGGTCGAGGAACAGCTCTTCGACCTGGTGGACGACCTCGTCGATGCGGGCGTCGGCCCGGTCGACCTTGTTGACCACCAGCACCACCGGGAGCCGCGCCTCGAGGGCCTTGCGGAGCACGAAGCGCGTCTGGGGCAGCGGGCCCTCCGAGGCGTCGACGAGCAACAGCACCCCGTCGACCATGGTCAGGCCCCGCTCGACCTCGCCGCCGAAGTCGGCGTGGCCGGGGGTGTCGACGATGTTGAGCTTCACGCCGCCCCAGCGCACGGCCGTGTTCTTGGCCAGGATGGTGATGCCCTTCTCGCGCTCGAGGTCGCCCGAGTCCATCACGCGGTCGGTCAGCTCCTGGTGGGCGCCGAAGGCCCCCGTCTGGCGCAACAGCGCATCGACCAGGGTGGTCTTGCCGTGGTCGACATGGGCCACGATCGCCACGTTTCGGATGTCCTCGCGTCGTCCCATGGGGGAGCCAACGATAGAGGACGCCCCCGGCACCCCCGGCCGCGTCCAGCGGTGTGCCGGAAATCCGCCCCCGAAGGCTCAGGCGGCGGCGATGCGGGTGGGGGGTCCGCCGGCCAGCACCAGCGCGACCGCGTCCGCCGCGAGAGCCAGCGCGCTCGGGTGGGGCTCGAGGCGGACG
>DATHPK010000021.1:0-10757 GCA_035483935.1 Acidimicrobiales bacterium | reverse complement strand
CGACGGCGCGGGCCAGCCGGCGCCAAAGGTCGGCGGGCGCGATGAAGGGCCAGATCACGAGCGGGACGAGGGCGAGGTAGCCCGTCTCGAAGTGCAGCCCGATCGTCAGCGCAATGAAGAGGACGGCCGGGAAGATGGCGCGCAGCGACGACAGGGCCCTGTAGGTGAAGCCCCAGGCGATCGGCAGCGTCCACGACGCCCACAGCTGGGTCCACACGCCGTAGCCGCGCCAGATGTAGGCCATGTCCTCGTAGCCGATGCCGGCTGCCGACGTGAGCAAGGGCGAGATCAGCGCAGCCGCGCCGGCGGTCCAGCGGCCGAGCCCGAAGACGCGGGCCGCCCAATAAATCACCAACGGCCAGAGCGCCAACAACAGGTACATCGACCAGCGGAACGCCGTGTCCGGGTCGATGAACGTGCCGAAGAGCCCGGTGATCATGGACGGCAGGCTCTGGTAATGGAGGAACTGTGGCGAGCCGAGTCCTAGATACGGGTACCAGCTGGTGAGCGGCAGATGGCCCTGGCTGATCCGGGTCGACGCGAAGCGCACCATCTGCTCGTGGATCGAGCTGTCGTCGAGGTACGGGACAGCGGTGAGCTCGGGCCGCAGCTCCACCAACCCCCAGATGATGGCGATGACGACGAGACTCCAAGGAGCGAAGCGCAGCCACCACGGGTCCCGCAGATCCGGAGTGGCGATGCGCTTCTCGGGCGTGGCGACCTGGTCCCCGCCCGTGACGGTCGGGGCCGTCGTCACGACGAGGTCAGGAACGTCGGGAGTGCAGGAGTCGCCCTCGTTCGCGGCGTCGGCACCGGGTCATGTTGCCAAACCCTCCAAGCCGATGGGCCTCATGCAGAACTTTAGGCACAGGTAGACGGGTTGGCCGTCGGTAACATCCCGGCGGGGCTGTAGCTCAGTGGTCAGAGCAGAGGACTCATAATCCTTGGGTCGTGGGTTCGATCCCCACCAGCCCTACCCGAACCGCGAAGGCATAATCGGCCGCATGCGTCTTGGCATTGCCCACCACCTCGGCTGGGCGGTCGCCGTCACGGCCTCTCCGGACCACGAGGTCGTCGACCGCCGCCGGGTCGAGCTGATCGAGCCCGGACTGCCGGCGGCGCCGATCCATCACGAAGGCGGGCCCCATCTCCTCCATCGCCACGGGGAGCCCCTCGACGACGAGGCGCTGGGGGCACTCGTCACGAAGGTGCGGGCTTCAGCCGTGCGAGCCACCTCGGCCGCGCTCGACGAGATCACCCGTGCGGCGCCCGGACCGATCGTCTCGATGTCACTCCGTGCGTGGCCCGACGACTTTCCCACCGATATCGCCACCCAACGCCGCGTTCCCCACGAGAGCCGTGCCGACTCCGTCATGTACCGAGCGATCCTGGCGGAGCTCGGGCGCGCACGCGGAATGTCGATCCACCTCTACGAGGCCAAAGACGTCGAAGCCGAGGCGGCTCGAGTCCTGGGTGATCGCGCCGACGAGGTCCTGTACGGCCCGCGCGCCTCGTTGGGACCACCGTGGTCGAAGGATCATCGGATGGCCCTGTCCGCCACCGTGGTCAGCATGGTCGAACGCAACAGCGACAGCGACCGCGCCCGCCCCAGCTGACTACGCGTCGCCCTCCGCCCACGCCACGGCCCCGCCGGTGAGGTTCTCCGCCGTCCAGCCTGCGTTGCCGAGCGCCTTCGCTGCGGACGCCGAGCGGCTACCCATATGGCAGGCGACGACGATGGTCTTGTCGGTCGGCACCTCGTCGAGGCGGTCGCCGAGCTCTCCGAGCGGGATGTTCACACCGATCGGGTAGGCCCATTCCTCCACCTCGAATGGCTCGCGCACATCGAGGAGAAAGACGTCCTCGCCGCGGGCGATACGCGCCTTGACCTCCGCTGGTTCCACCTCGGTGTACGACATCGCACCCACCCTATGAGGCCCGGGGCGACGCGACCGGTCAGCCCCCCGTCCTCGGCTGCGGAGGCCCCGCCGGTACGCTGGACCCGATGGCCGTGCCTCGGAAGTTCCTCAACGCGGACGAGGAGCTGCTGGCCGAGCTGAAACCGCACTGGATCTTCCTCTTTGGCCCTCTCTTCACCTCCATCGGCGTGTGGGCCGCCATCATCGTCATCCTCATCGTGTGGGCGAACCCGCCGGGCTGGACCAACTATCCGATCGTGATCTTCGCCCTCATCCCGGGCCTGTGGCTCCTGGGCCGCTACGTCCGCTGGCGCTCCTACGACGTGGCGCTGACATCGACCCGCATCCTCGTGCGCCAGGGCATCCTCGGCCGTGACACCGTGCAGCTGCGGCTGCAGCGCATCACCGAGGTCAACATCCGACAGGAGCTCTTCGAACGCCTCCTCGGCACGGGCAGCCTCGTCATCGACGTGCAGGGGGAGGACGACTCGATGACGCTCGAGTACATGCGCAAGCCGGCGGTCGTACAGCGAGTCATCAACTCGCAGATCAACGAGATCGTGGGCGGCGGCCAACGAGAGGCCATCCCCGAGGACATGCTGCCCCGTGACCAGCGAGGCCGGCACCGCCGCGACGATCAGAACTACGACAGCCTCCAAGACACCGATCAGCACGACACGCCGCCCTTCGGCGTCAGCGGTGCCGCATCGGCCTCCGACCCGCAGCAGCACACCGACCCCGGATCAAACGCCGGCACCCGGGTCCCGCCGTCCGGTGCGGTCCCCTTCGAGATCCGCGACCGCCTCATCGAGCTCGACGACCTTCGCAAACGCGGCATCATCTCCGAAGAGGAGTTCGCGGCCAAGAAGAGCGAGCTCCTCAACCGCATTTAGGACACGAACCAACCGATCGAAGGAGCTTCCACATGCATGCAGTCGTCGTCGACGTCGAGATCCACGACCGCGAAGCGGCAATGAAGGGCCTGGAGGAAGGCGTGCTCCCCATGGTCAAGGGAGCCCCCGGCTTCGTCGCCGGCTACTGGATCAGTCTTGCCGACAACCATGGCACCTCCGTCGTCGTGTTCGAGAGCAAGGAGCAGTCGCTTGCGGGTGCGCCCAAGGAGGGCGACAACGCGCCGGGCGTGACCTTCACGCGGGTCGTGGACGGCGAGGTCCTCGCGAGCGCCTGAAGCCGGCCGGGAGCGCCTACGGGCGGACTACCGTGGACGCCGTGAGCATGGCTCGATACCGATGCGACGCCTGCGGCAACCTCACCCGCTTCGACGTCACGATCTCACAGACGACCAAGGCGTTCCACCACTTCACGGTCGGCGGCGAGTTGGTCGTCGAGGACGAGGAGGTGGTCTCCCGGCAGGTCGACGCGGTCGTCTGCCGCTGGTGCGGGCACGGGCGCAGCGTGGTCGAGATCACCGACGAAGAGAGCGATCCGGGCACGCAGTCGAAGGTCTCGTGACCGAGCCGCCGGCCGACATCCTGCGCCGGCTGCGACCCATCCCGACGACCGTCGGCCCGCCCAGCACAACTCCGCGCGACGTCGTGGGCGTCGCGCCCGACGGCCGTGCCGTCCGCATCGACGTGGTCGAGGCCACCGCGCCGGTCCTGCTCCTCTTCCTCTCGGCGGACTGCATCGGCTGTCGGGACCTGTGGGCGGGCCTCACCGAGCTCCAGGCGGGCCTCGGCCGCGACGCCCGCCTGGCCGTGGTGACCAAGGCCCCGCCGGCCGAGGACCCGGCGGCCATCGCCGGCCTGGCGTCCGACGACAAGGGCCATCTCCGGGCGCCCGTCGTCATGAGCCCGACCGCCCACGCGGACTATCACGCTGCGGCGCCGTTCCTGGCGCTCGCCACCTCCACCGCCGTCCTCGTCGAGGGTGTGGCGTGGGGCGTGGACGACACCTTGCGCACCGCCCGCGCCGCACTGGTCCCCCAGGCGCCCGAAGGATGACGGACGAGGTGCATCTGCACCGCCGTGTCACAGCCTGTCGTCATGCTGACCCTGAAGAGAGAGGGTCACACACATGCTGCAGTCCAGGGAGACCGACATCGAGCCCGAAGGCGGGCTCACCATCGATTGCGACCACTGCGCGCTGCAGGCGACCCACGCCTGCGACGACTGCGTGGTCACCTTTCTCCTCGACCGTGAGCCCAACGACGCCGTCGTCATCGATGCCGACGAGGCGCGTGCCATGCGCATGCTCGGCCGCGCCGGTCTCGTGCCGACGTTGCGTTTCAGCCACCGCGCCGGCTGACACCACCCCGGGTGGCGCATGAAGCGTCACCTTCTCGTCACCAACGACTTCCCGCCCAAGGTCGGCGGCATTCAGAACTATCTCTGGGATCTCTGGAGCCGCCTGGATCCTGCGTCCTTCGTCGTCCTGACGGCGACGTCCGACGACGAGGCGGAGTCGTTCGACGCCGCGCAGGCCGCCCGTGGGGTGCGCATCGAGCGCGTGCCGGGATCGATCCTGTTCTTTCCGACACCGAAGGTGCGCCGAGACATCGACGACTGTGTGCGCCGCCATGGGGTCGACCTCGTGCTCCTGGACCCCGCCTTGCCACTCGGACTCCTCGGTCCGCACCTCGACGTCCCGTACGGCGTGATTCTCCACGGGGCCGAGGTCGCGGTCCCTGCCCGCCTACCCGGGCCTCGTTCCGCACTCGCGCGTGTCCTGGGCGACGCGTCGATCGTCATCTCGGCCGGCCGCTATCCCGCCGCGGAAGGACGCCGCGTCACATCCGAACTCGCCACCCCGCTCCTCGAGATCCCACCCGGCGTCGAGACCGCGGGGGTCGCGCCCCTCGACGCGAAGGGACGTCGCGCGGCCCGAACACAGCTGGGACTCCCTGCGGCAGCCCCTTTGCTGGCCAGCGTGAGCCGTCTCGTGCCCCGGAAGGGCATGGACGTATTGATCGAAGCGGCGAACCGGCTCGCTCCTTCGTATCCCGATCTTGTGGTTGCCATCGCCGGAGACGGGCGGGAGCGACGCCGACTCGAACGGATGGCGGCGGAGAGCACCGCCGACGTCCGCATACTCGGGCGCCTCGGCGACGACGACCGCGCCACGCTCCTCGGCGCCGCGGACGTGTTCGTCATGGCCTGCCGCAACCGTTGGGGGGGCCTCGAACAGGAGGGGTTCGGGATCGTCTTCCTGGAGGCAGCGGCCTTCGGCGTTCCGCAGATCGCCGGTGACAGCGGCGGCGCCTCCGAGGCGGTCCTCGACGGCGTGACGGGCCTGGTCGCCGACGACCCGTCCGATCCGGGGACGGTGGCCGAGGCCATACGCACGTTGCTGGCCGATCCTCCGCTCCGGCGCCGCATGGGTCGAGCCGCACGCACGAGGGTGCGGGAATCCTTCGACATCGACGTTCTCGCTTCTAGGCTGGCCGAGGCGTTGGCCGGAGTGGCAATCTGACGCTCGCCGAAACGGGAACGGCTGGAGAGGAAGGAAACAGGCATCGTGGCCGATCAAGCCACTGAACACATCTCGGTTGCAGCGCCGCCCCAGCGCTGCTTTGCCGTCGCGTCCGACCTCGAGCGGTACCCCGAGTGGGCGAACGACGTCAAGGAAGTCGAGATCAAGGAACGAGACGCCGAGGGTCGTCCGCAGCTCGTGACCTTCCGGGCTGCGGCCTTCGGGCGCAGCACGACCTACACCCTGGCCTACGACTACAGCGACGCCCCCCACACCTTGGCGTGGAAGCTCACCCAGGGCGACATCACCACCAAGCTCGACGGCAGCTATGTCTTCGAGCCCGGCGAGGGCAACACGACGGACGTGACGTACCACCTCGAGGCGGAACTGCGCGTTCCCATTCCAGGTTTCATCAAGATGCGGGCCACCAGCCGCATCATGGCGACGGCCATGCGGGAGCTGAAGGCGCGGGTCGAGTCCACGTCGTGAGCTCCGGCACGACCCGGCACGACGGTGCCGGCGTGACCTACGGGATCGATATCGGCGGCACCAAGGTCCTGGGCGTCGCGCTGGGCCCGGACAACGAAGTGGTCGGCGAGACGCGCGTCCCGACGCCGACCGGTACGAGGCAGATCGTTGGCAGCCATGTCGCCGAGGCCGTCGCGCAGGTCGTCGGTGAGCTCGACCGCATGCTTGGCATCGACGCGGACCCCGCACCCGTCGGTGTCGGCGCACCCGGCATGGTGGACCGCGAGGGTCGGCTCTGCTTCGCACCGAACCTGCCGCAGGCGCACGGCGTGGACTGGACCGCCCTCGTGGGTGACCGATTACC
Source organism: Acidimicrobiales bacterium (assembly GCA_035483935.1). Taxonomy (GTDB): domain Bacteria; phylum Actinomycetota; class Acidimicrobiia; order Acidimicrobiales; family RAAP-2; genus Bog-473. The sequence goes on along the minus strand of DATHPK010000021.1, from coordinate 4,574 downwards.
CGGTCGGTCGGTGGTCATCGAGAACGACGCCAATCTCGCCGTCTTGGCCGAGCACCGCCTCGGCGCCGCCCGCGGCTTCCATCATGTCGTGATGGTCACGCTCGGTACGGGAATCGGTGGGGGCATCGTGGTCGACGACCGCGTCCAGGTGGGAGCGTCGGGGTTCGCGGGCGAGATCGGGCACATGGTGGTCGATCCCAACGGCCCCCCCTGTCCCTGTGGCCGCAGCGGCTGTTGGGAGCGTTTCGCCTCCGGCGCCGGGCTGGGCGTCAGGGCCCGTGAAGCAGCCTTGGCCGGGCGGCTGGGCGAGGTCGTGCGCGTCGCCGGCGGTGATCCCGAGAGCGTGCGCGGCGAGGACGTGTCGGCTGCGGCAGCGGCGGGCGACCCGGCGGCGCGTCGCGTCATCGAGGAGGTCGGGTGGTGGATCGGCTTCGGCCTCGCCAATCTGGCCTGTGTGGTCGACCCGGAATGCTTCGTGCTCGGCGGCGGTGTGGTGGAGGCAGGGAGCCTGCTCATCGATTCGGCGCGAGCGGCATTCGAGGCGCTGGTCGAAGGACGCGAGCGCCGGCCGCTCGCCACGGTCGTCCCGGCCGCCTTCGGCGAACGGGCCGGTGCGATCGGCGGGGCCCTGGCCGCGCGCCAAGGGGGACTCTGGTGATCCGCACCGGCATCGTGCTGCCGACGTTCCGCGACACACCCGACGAGGCCTTCGCCGCCGCGGCCGAGGCGGTGGAAACGGGTGTCGACGGTCTGTTCTGTTACGACCACATCTGGCCCATGGGTCAACCCGAGCGGCCCGCACTGGCGCCCTTCCCCGTTCTGGGTGCCTTGGCGGCGCAGTTGCCAGCACGAGCAGAGGAGGAAGGTGGTCCCTTTCTGGGCACGCTCGTCGCGCGTGTGGGGCTCGTACCCAACGACGTGTTGGTCTCGCAGTTCATCGCGCTGAACGAGCTCGCGCCCGAGCGCGTGATTGCCGGGCTCGGGACAGGCGACAGGTTGAGCGAACAGGAGAACGTCGCCTACGGCGTCCCGTATCCGACGGCCGCCGAGCGCCGCGCCGACATGGTCAGTCTGGGCCGCGAGCTCATCGACGCCGGCCTCATCGTGTGGGTCGCAGGGGGGAACGACAGACGAGCGGAGGAGGCACGCGCGGCCGGTGCCGTCCTCAATCTCTGGGACGCCGAGGCGGCGGTCGTGGCCGAGCGCCGCGACGAGATCGAGGTGACCTGGGCCGGACCGCCGCCCGCCGCAATCCCACCGTTGGGCGAGCGTGTCCGGGCTCTGCACGATGCCGGAGCCACTTGGGCGATCTTCGGCTGGCCCGTCGACCTCGACGAGCTGGTGTTAGCCGCACGCGGCCTCTGAGGACGGAGGTCCGGGGGGAGCGCGAGCGGGTCGTAGAATCAACCGATGGAGTTCCGCCGGATTAACGGGCTGCCGCCCTATGTGTTCGCGACCATCAACGACCTCAAGGCGTTGTCGCGGCGAGCCGGCCGGGACGTCATCGACCTCGGCTTCGGCAACCCCGACCTGCCCTCACCCGACGTCGCGGTGAGCAAGTTGGCCGAGGCGGCACAGAACCCGCGCAACCACCGCTACTCGGCCTCACGCGGGATCCCCAAGCTGCGCAGCGCCGTCACCGACCTCTACAAGCGCAAGTTCGACGTCGAGCTCGACCCCGAATCCGAGGTGGTGACGACGATCGGTGCCAAGGAAGGCTTCTCGCATCTCATGTGGGTGCTGGTCGGTCCGGGGGACACCGCGCTGGTGCCGTCTCCGTCCTATCCGATCCACATCTGGGGCCCGCTGTTCTCTGGAGCCGACGTTCGCCAGGTCCCGTTGCGCGGTCCTGACGTCGCCGACGAGGGCGCGCCCGACCCGGGAGAGGCGTTCTTCGAAGGGCTCATGCACGCGTTCGAGGAATCGTGGCCCAAGCCGCGAGTCATCGTGCTGTCGTTCCCCCACAATCCGACAACGGCATGTGTCGACCTTTCGTTCATGGAGCGTCTGGTCGCTTTCGCGCTCGAGCACGATGTCGTGCTCGTCCACGACTTCGCCTATGCCGACCTCGGCTTCGACGGTTACGAGCCGCCTTCGATCCTGCAGGTGCCGGGCGCCAAGGACGTGGCGGTCGAGATCTACACCATGACCAAGTCGTTCTCCATGGCGGGTTGGCGTGTCGGCTTCGTCGTGGGCAATCGCGAGATCGTCCAGGCGCTGACCAAGCTCAAGACCTACCTCGACTACGGGACCTTCCAGCCCATCCAGATCGCCGCCATCGTCGCCATGAACGAAGCGCCCGATTACCCCAAGGAGATCAATCAGATCTACCGCTCGCGCCGCGACGCTCTCTGCGACGGCCTGAACCGCATTGGGTGGCGCCTGGTCCCGCCGAAGGGAACCATGTTCGTGTGGGCGCCGATCCCCGAGCCCTACCGCGAGATGGGCTCGCTCGAGTTCTCCAAGTATCTGGTGAACGAGGCGGACGTCGCCACCTCGCCCGGCGTCGGCTTCGGGCCGGGCGGCGACGGGCATGTCCGTTTCGCGCTCATCGAGAACGAGCAGCGGATCGGCCAGGCCGTTCGGAACCTGCGCACCGCGCTGACCAAGCTCGGCTGAGTCGCGGAGCGATCAGGGCCGGCCGGCGCCCGGCACGCTCGTCCGCACCTTTTCGATGGCGCCGCGTCGCTCTGCCTTCGCCACGACGTCGTGGCTGGACGGCGCCGTGACCAGATAGAGGGTGCGGCGGTCCACATCGCCGAGCATGCTCGCGAAACAGTTCATCGAGGTCGTCACCCGCTCGAGGATCTCCCCACCCTCGGCGACGCGCAGGCACTCTGCCCCGAGCGCGTTGGCGACCCAGACCGTGTTGTCCTCGCACAGACAGATGCCGTCGGGGGCCACGCCGGGGAGTGGGGCCCATTCGCGCTGGTTGGTCAGGCTGCCATCCGCCTCGCGATCGAATGCCGTGAGCCGCCCGCCCAGGCTCTCGGCGATGATGAGGGTGGCATCGTCTTCGGTGATGACCGTCCCGTTGGGGAAATTGATGCCGTCGGCGGCTTCACAGCTGCTGCCGTCGGGGTCGACGCGAATGATGGACGTCGGGGCGATCTCGCTGGCAGGGACCCTCCCGTCATAGAGGCCGTCGAGATCGAACCCGAAGTTGCCCGCGTAGGCCTGACCATTCGTTGCCACCACCATGTCGTTGGCGTGCCAGGTGGCCCAGGGCCGGAGGTCCCCGTGTTGCACCAGCGTGCCGTCCTCTTCGCGGCGCAGTACGACGCGGTCGAGGCGCGAGATGACGAGGAGCCGGCCGTCGGGGAGCCAGCCGATTCCACCGGTCTCGCCATCGAAGGGCACCTCGAGGCGGCGCTCGCCGTCGGGCGAGGCCGAGTACACACCATGGTCGAAGAAGTCCGAATACCAGAGCCGCCCCTCGTGCCAGCGAGGGCACTCGCCGAAGAAGAGGCCGGAGAGAAACGGCTCGGCGGTAAGGGTCTCGGTCACGTCGGCACCTCCCGTGCGGGTCGGCCCGCAGTTCACCACACCCGGTTTGCCCGCTGCGTCGGTGCTCCAGCGGCGGTACGTTTGGCCTGTGACTTACTGGCTGCTCAAGGCGGTGTTGACCCCCATCTTCTTCGTGCTCTTCCGGGTCAAGGTGGAAGGCAGGGAGAACATCCCGAAGCACGGCCCTGCCGTGCTCGCGGCCAACCACCAGTCCTTCTGCGACTCGTTCTTCATCCCGCTCGTCGTGGCGCGCAAGGTGACGTTCTTGGCCAAGGCCGAGTACTTCGACACCTGGAAGACCGCCTGGTTCTTCCGGGCCGCGGGACAGATCCCGATCCGGCGGGGCGGCGGCAAGGCGTCGGACCGGGCGCTCGAGACAGCGAGGGCCGACGTCCTGGGTAAGGGCCGGCTGCTCGGGCTCTATCCAGAAGGCACCAGGACCCTCGACCAGTACGTCCACAAGGGCCGGACCGGCGTGACCCGGCTGTCTCGCGAGTGCGGCGTGCCGGTGATCCCGGTGGGCGTCATCGGCACCGTCGACGTGCAGCCCGTCAACTCCAACTTCATGCGTCCGTTCAAGACGGTGCGGATCCGCTTCGGTCCGCCGATGCGGATGGATCCGCCGGAGAACCCCGACGATCCACTCGACCACGATCACACGAAGTGCCGGGCGTTCACCGACGAACTCATGAAGGAGATCGCCCGGCTCTCCGATCGTGAGTACATCGATGAGTACGTGCCCTCACGGGCCGGCGCCGCGGCGTCCTGACCGTTCCCGCAGCCCAGCGGATTCGTCAACGATTCGAAACAGGCAGTTCACATTGACCGCCTAACGTGGCCGCCATGGCCGGCTACGTCGTCCGGATCGCCCTTCCCGATCGGCCCGGAGCCTTGGGGCTCGTGGCCAGCCGCATCGGTGCGGTCGGGGGCGACATCGTGGCGATCAACATCTTGGAGCGCGAGGACGGGCGCGCCGTTGACGAGTTCGTCCTCGAGATCGGTCAGGACCTGATCGACCTGCTCCAGAGCGAGATCCACGAGGTCGACGGCGTCTCGGTCCTCGAGAT
>DATHPK010000020.1:0-24916 GCA_035483935.1 Acidimicrobiales bacterium | reverse complement strand
TTGGCTCCGCTCCTCGGGCTCGGCAGCGACGAGAGGGTGGCGCGCCCCGAGGTCGACCCGCTCGCACTCCGCCAGGAGACGCTCGCCGCGCTGGTCGCGTGGCTCGGCCGTGCCGCGGCATCCACGCCGACCCTCGTGGTCCTCGAGGACCTGCACTGGGCGGACCCCACCACGGTCGATCTGCTGGGGCTCCTGGCGACCGAAAACGTCCCGGGCACCATGATCCTCATCACGAGCCGGCTCCCCATCGATACACCGTGGGCGACCTCCGTGCTCGACATCGAGCTCAAGCCGCTCGAGGGCAAAGAGGCCGAAGGGCTCGTTGCCGCGCTCACCGAAGGCGGCCTCGACGAGAACCAGCGCCGGCTGATCGTCGAGCGCGGGACGGGGAACCCCTTGTTCCTGCGCGAGCTCACTCGAAGCGCCCTGACCATTGAGCCCGGAGAGGCGCTGCCGCCGCGGCTGCACGAGATCTTCACGGCCCGGCTCCGGGCTCCCGGAGTCGACCTGCGCGTGGCGCAAATGGCGGCCACGTTCGGTGCCGAATTCGACAAGGAGCCGTTGCGGCAGCTGGCGGCGCGGCCGATCGACGAGGCGCTGGTCCAGCTGGAGGACGCGGAAATCATCGAACCGGTCGAGGTCCGGTTGGGACGGTACCGCTTCTCGCACGCGCTGCTCCGCGACGCTGCGTACGAGACGCAGGTACTGCCCTCGCGGCAGGAAACCCACCGCAGGATCGCGGATCTCCTCGCGTCGGCCGCGACGTCACCGGGCGACCTTGCCGTCCTGGCCCAGCACCGCGACCTGGCCGGCGACGAAATCGAGGCCATCGCGGCGTATGTCGCGGCGGCCCGAGCGGCGGCACAGTCCGCCGCCAGCCACACCGAGGCCAGCCGCCAGCTCGATCGCGCGCTCGAACTGTCGGAGACGATGCCCGAGTCCGAAGAGCGCGACCTGACCGAGCTCATGATCCGGATGCAGCGGACCGTCAGCACCAGCTCGCTGTTCGGCTACGGCTATCCCGACGTGTACGAGGACTTCACGGTGGCCGAGAAGATCTGCACGAGGCTCACCGACCGACAGGAGATCCTGCCGGCCCAGGTCGGCATCTGGAGCTACCTGCTCGTGCGCGGCAACGTCATGGCCGGGAGCACGGTGCTCGACCCCCTCGTCGACGTGGTCGACGACCCCGAGACGGCCTGGTTCGCCGCCGAGATCAAATCGTGCATGGGCTATAGCGCGTTCTACCAAGGCAGGCTCGACGACGCGCACCGCTGGCTCGAAGAGGCGTGGGAGGGATACCGCTCGCGGTCGGTCGAGGGCGCCAAGGGGGCGGCGTCCCCCTTCTGGCCGCTGCCGCACGACCCGGTCCCGATCACGGCGGTCGCGCTCGCCTGCGTCGCCGCCCTCCGGGGCTCGACCGACGAGAGCGCGATGTGGGAACGGCGCGCCGTCGCGTCGGCGGAGGAGCTCGACTTCCCGGCCGGGCCCTTCAGCCTGGCTTTCGTCTCGGTCTACATGGCGTGGATCCGGACGCTCGTGGGCAGCCTGGACGAGGCACGCGATGTGGGGCGGCAAACCTTGGACACCGCGAACCGTTTCCGGTTCGACTACTTCCGCCTCCTCGGCAGCCAGTACCTGTTGTTGCCCGAGCCCGGCCGACCGTGCGACGAGGCGGCGCTCGTGCACTGTGGCGAAGCGATGGAACTGGTGGGTCACGCGGCGTTCCGTCCCTGGTTCCTCGGCAACGTCGCCCGCAACCACCACTACCTGGGCGATCCGAAGCGGGCGCTCGAGGTGCTCGGGGACGCCATGGAGCAGTCGAGGACGTCCGGAGAGCTGGTCCACCTGCCCGACCTGTTGCGCCTCCGCGCCGAGATCACCGCGGACGCCCATCCCGAACACATCGACGAGGTCGTCGTGGACCTCGAAGCCGCGGTCACCTGCGCCATGGACCAGGGCTCCCTCGTGCTCGCGCTGCGGGCCGCCAACGATCTCGCCCGGCTCCCGGACGAGGGGCGGCCAGCCGACTGGGCCGCGCGGATCCAGGCCGTGATGGACCGGTTCCCGCCGAATTCCTCCAGCCCCGAACTCCCCGAAGCGCTGCACCTGCTCGGGGCCTGACGTGGCGCGCTCGGGAGGCTCCGTCGCCATCCTCGGTGGCGGAATGGGCGCCCTCACGACCGCCTTCGAGCTCACCGAGGGAGATTGGACGAAGCAGTTCGACCGCATCACCGTCTACCAGCGCGGCTGGCGCCTCGGTGGAAAAGGCGCCAGCAGTCGCGGGCCGAACGGCCGCATCGAGGAGCACGGTCTGCACGTCCTCCTCGGCTACTACGACCACACGTTCGACGTCATGCGCCGCTGCTACGAGGCACTCGACCGCGATCGGTCACACCCGGCGTGTCCCATCCGCACCTGGGACGATGCCGTGGCACCCTCGAACCTGATCGGGGTGGTCGACCCCGCCGGCGGCGAATGGCAACCCTGGGTCGCTCGCTTCAGCCCGGTCGCGGGCCGCCCCGGCGAGCGAGCCGGAGGAACGGACGCGTCCGCGCCACCGGGCATGTCGCAGCTCGTGATCCGCTCGCTGCGTCTCCTCGTCGACTTCTTCGCTTCGCTCCCGCTCTCGGGTGCCGCGACCGGCGGCGCCATCGAACTCAGTGCCTCGCCGACGCCGCGCTCGTCGACGGCATCGTCCGCGGCTTCGATGGCCGACGTCGTGCGAGGTGCCGGCCTCCTGGGCCTGACGCTCCCGCTGACGTGGGCCGAGCGCGCCATCCGTCTCGCCGCGTCGCGGTCGGGCAACCGTGACCTGGAGCGCACACTGCCGTCGATCATCGAGCCGCTACGCCACGGCCTGCGCGCGGCGATGCGCACGCACACCGCGGCCCGTCGGAGCTACCAGTTGATCGAGCTGGTCCTGACGAACATGTCCGGCGTCTTGGCCGACGGTCTGCTGTCCCACCCGGACGGCTACGGGGCCATCAACGACCTCGACTACCGGGAGTGGTTGCTCCGCCACGGCATCGATCCTCTGGCACTCGAGACGCCGATCCTGCGGGGCATGTACGACCTCGTCTTCGGCTTCGAAGAGGGAGATCCGACGCGTCCGCGTTTCAGCGCGGGGCTCGGCCTGGAGCTGGCGACAAAGATGCTCCTCGGGTACTCGGGGGCGCCGTTCTGGAAGATGCAGGCGGGCATGGGCGAGGTGATCTTCGCCCCGCTGTACCAGGTGCTGCGCGATCGCGGGGTCGAGTTCCGGTTCTTCCACCGGGTCGATGCGCTCCGCCTGGCCGAGGACGGACGATCCATCGCGGCGATCGACCTCGGGCTCCAGGCCGAGTCGGCCGACGGGGGCGATGCCTACGACCCGCTGATCCAGGTGAAGGACCTGCCGTGCTGGCCCAACGCACCGCTCACCTCGCAGCTGCGCGACGGCAATGCTGTCGAGGGGGTCGATACCGAGTCGTTCTGGTCTCCGCGACGCGACGTGGGACGCCGCACCCTCGAGGTCGGCACGGACTTCGACACCGTCGTCTTCGCGATCTCGCTCGGCATGGTGCCGTACCTCTGCGATGAGCTCATGGTCGCATCGCCGGCATGGCGCTCGATGGTCGACAACGTCGGCGTGGTAGCCACGCAGGCGTTCCAGCTGTGGCTTTCCGAAGACGAACGGCGCCTCGGTTGGAGCGGCCCCGACGGGGTCACGGTCAGCGGATTCGTCACGCCGTTCGACACTTGGGCGTCGATGCCGCACCTGCTGCCGCAGGAGAACTGGGCCGAGTCCGACCGTCCGTCGACCATCGCCTATTTTTGCAGCGTGCTGGCGACACCCGGGACCCACGACGACAACGCACCCGACGTCGAGCGGGAGAGCCGAGCCGTCCGAGCACGCGCGAAGACGTTCCTCGGTCGCGACGTGGCGACGCTCTGGCCGGCGGCGGTCGAGAACGGCGAATTCCGCTGGGAGCTGCTGTGCGACGGCTCGAGTGTCACGTCGGCAACGCCGGGCGAGGAGCGCTTCGACACCCAGTACTGGCGGGCGAACATCGACCCATCCGACCTCTATGTCCAGTCCCTGCCGGGCACCGACAAGTACCGCATGCAGCCCGGCGCCACGGGATTCACCAACCTGGTCGTGGCGGGCGACTGGACCGATTGCGGCCTGAATGCCGGGTGCGTCGAGGCGGCGGCCCTCTCGGGCCAACTGGCGGCCCGGGCGGTGCGGGAGCAGGTCGCAAACCTGAGCAGCGTGGGCGACGCGTGAGCACGACCGACGGCGACGCCTTCAGCGCTAGCGCAGCCGAGGCGGCGCGCCTCGCTCGAGAGGTGCAGGGCCTCGGCTTCGACGCGGCGCGGACCGTCGTCGAACGCTTCGTCGAGATGTTCGCCGAATTCACCGCGGCCAGCGGCAACGGAGGGGCTGCGGCGCCCGGCCGCGGTTGGATCCCGCCCTTCTGGCTCGGCGGGACCGACGGTTCGATGCGGCAGATGCAATCGGACATGCTGCGGGCGAGCGACGCCTACCTCGCAGTTTTGAGCCAGCTGAACGAAGCCAGCATGCGGTTCTTCACTGCCGGCCGCTGGTGGGAGCCGCAGAAAGCGGGAGGCGACGACGTGTCCCTGCCCGACGTCGCACCGGGCGGCCGGGCCAGCTCCCGTCTGTGGCTCCACAACACCACATCGGCGACTGCGAATGGTCTCCGGCCGTGGTCACCGGGACTGACCTCACCTTCCGGCGCGGACATTCCGTCCACCGCCGTGACGTGCCAGCCCGAACGGATCGACCGTTTGGAGCCCGGATCGAGCCGCGAGCTCGTCATCACCGTCGCCGTCGACGAGGGCGCCACCCCGGGCACCTACCACGGGCAGCTTCTCGTCGACGGGCAGCCCGACATCGTGTTCCCGCTACGCGTCAGTGTGCGGCAAGCGACGGATCGCTGACGTCGATGCTCACGACCGCGGCGGAGCCAACCAGCAGCCTGGCGCGCTACGGCGCCCTGGTCGGTGCCGACCTGCGTCGGCGCTTCGCCGACGAGGCGGACGACCCCTATCTCGCCGCGCCGATGAGCGACTACCCGACGCGGGGAGGCAAGGCCCTGCGCCCGAGCCTCTGCCTGGCGACCTGCGAGGCCTTCGGTGGCGCAACGGAGGACGCACTGCCGTCGGCGGTCGCGATCGAGTTGCTGCACAACGCCTTTCTCGTGCACGACGACATCGAGGACGCGAGCCTGTTGCGGCGCGGCCAACCCACCCTCCACCGGCGTTACGGGACGCCGCTCGCGCTGAACGCGGGTGACGGGCTGGCCCTCCTCGCGATGGGCACGCTCCGCGAGAACGTCGATCGGGTGGGGCCCCGGCTCGCGGGCCGCGTCATGGTGGAGTTCGACTTCATGAGCCGGCAGACCGTCGCCGGGCAGGCGCTCGAGCTGGGGTGGTGCCGGGACAACCGGACCGACCTGGAACCGGACGACTACCTGGACCTCATCATGAAGAAGACGTGCTGGTACACGACCGTGTTGCCCCTGCGGGTCGGTGCCCTCCTCGGGTCGAGCGGCCTCGCGGAGCTCGATCCGATGATCGAGTTCGGATTCCATCTCGGTGCCGCCTTTCAGATCCGCGACGACATCCTCAACCTCGTCGGCGACCCTGGCGAGTACGGCAAGGAGCGCTGGGGCGACCTGAAGGAGGGAAAGCGGACGCTCATGCTCATCCACCTTCTGGCCGCCGCCGACCAGTCCGACCGGCGCTGGCTGGTCGACTACCTGTCTCTCCTCCCGGAGCAACGGCACGTGGACGAGGTCCGCAACGTCTACGAGCTGATGCTGGAGTACGGGAGCATCGGCTTCGCGGGCGAGTTCGCGTCAGGTGTGGCCGGCTCGGCGATGACCGCGATGGACGTCGCGTTCGCCGGTCTGGACGATTCACCGGCGCGCCGGTTCATCGAGCGCCTCGTGCCCTTCATGATCGAGCGTGCGTCCTGAGGTGACGACCCTCCTGAGCTAAAGCGACGGGCGGCGCGACCCGGCGCACACCGTCAGTCCTCCGCTTCCGGAGCGCCGGCCCAATGGGTACGCAGGTCAGCCAGCCAGGCCGGGAACTCGAGGGGCGGATCGGGCAACACGTCCGCACCCCGCTCGGCCAGTGCGGCCTCGAACGCCCCGGGATCGTCGCCCCAGCTGCGCGGATCGCCCATCATCACCTCGAACATCACCGCGCCCTCGGGCCCGGCGACGATCGGGCCGAACGCGGCCCCGACCGGCAGTTCGACGTGCGTCCCGGCGGGGCAGCGCCGATTCCCGAACGACACCTCGCCCTCGAGCACGAACACCACGTGGGGCGAGAAGTGGCCGTGGCGGCGGACCACCATGCCGGGGTCGTAACGCGCGTAGAGCGTCAGGTACTGCGGGTCGGGCGAGAAGGCCAGCCACTTCTCCCAGACGTGCGCCACCGAACCGTCCGCGTTGCGCTGGGCCTTGATCGCCTGCCACGGCACGTCGGGATCGTCGAGGTGACGAAAGGTGGGCTCGGCACCCTCGCGTTTGGGTGAGGGCGGGGCGGGCTCGGACACGCTTAGGACATTAAGGAACGAAACCGGCGTCCTCCAACCGGCCCGCGTCGCGGGCGATCCTGGGATGCGACCTCGACTCGCGGTGCATACGCCGGAAATCCGCAGGGCCCACGCACGCCCGACCCCAACTTGCAACCCGACTGCCACCGAGAATCCGCCTCAAACGGCCGAGAATAGGGAGACCAGGTTGTTTGGAGGGGGAACCGATGCTCAGGGAGCGGCTGCAGCGCGACGCGGATGCGTCGACGGACGCCGACCCGAGGCGGCAGCCGGACCACCCGGCGCGTCGCCGCCACGACCTGCGCGAACCGGAGCCTTCTTTCGAAAGCGGACCGCGGGGCGAGATGGCCGAAGCGTTCCTGCACTTTCCCGACGCCGTCGTCCTCGTCGACGGCTCCGGGACCATCGTGTGGGGCAACCTCGCCGCCGAGCGGATCTTCGGGCGGACACTCGACGAGTGGGTCGGCCGGTCGGGCCTCGACCTCGTGCATCCCGACGACCACGAATTCGTGTTGCGGTCGCTGTCCTCGGTCCAGGGCAAGGAGGTCGGCTCGCCCATCGAGATCCGGGTGAGCGCGACGTCGGGATGGCGCCTGATCGAGATGATCGGCACCCGCACCCATTGGTCCGGCGAAGACGTGGTCCTCCTTTCCATGCGGGATCTGACCGAACGACGCCGCTACGAGGTGGCCAGCGGGCGCGGTGAGGCGACCTTCCGCTCGCTCGTGCACAACGCCGGCTCGATCATCATGCTGGTGTCGAACGAGGGGAACCTCGAATCGGTCTCCGGGGCCATCACCCGCCTGCTCGGTCACGACCCCGAGCTCCTGGAGGGGCGGCCGCTCGCCGACATCGTGGCCGGGCAGGACCAGGCAGAGTTTCTCGTCGCTCTCGCCGCGGCCCGCCGGGGCGCCACCGCGGTCTCACCGGTGATCGCCCGGGTCGGCCTGCGCCGCCACGACGGCGGCGATGTCCCCTTCGAGCTCAACTTCGTCAACCTGCTCGAAGACCCGACCGTCGAAGGCATCGTCGTCACGGCCCACGACGTCGCCGCCCAGGTGACCGCCGAGCGCGAGGTCGGCGACGCGCTGTCGCGGCTTACGGCCACGCTCGACTCCACGGCCGACGGGATCCTCGTGATCGACGTCGAAGGCAGGATCACCGACTTCAACCGGCGCTTCTCGGACATCTGGGGCCTCCCCGAGGACGGGGTTTCCCGTCAGGACGACATGAGCAACCTGCGCATGTGCCTGGAGCAGTTGATCCGTCCCCAGGACTTCGTGTCCCGCATCGAGGATCTCGACGCCGACCCCGAGAACGAATTCTTCGATCTGCTCGAATTCAAGGACGGGCGGGTCATCGAGCGCTTCGCGCGGTCCCAGATCGTCGACGGAGAAGTCCTCGGGCGCGTCTATAGCTTCCGCGACGTGACCGATCGCAAGGTCCTCGAGGACGAGCTCGCCTACCGTGCCTTCCACGACTCGCTGACCAGGCTGGCCAACAAGGCGCTCTTCCAAGATCGTCTCGAACATGCCCTGACCCGGATGGTCCGCAAGGACTCCCACCTCGCCGTGCTGTTCCTCGACCTCGACGACTTCAAAACGGTGAACGACAGCCTCGGGCACGGTGAGGGGGACCAGCTACTGCGCCGGGTCGCCACGACGCTCGTGGATCTCCTGCAGCCGTCGGACACGGCGGCGCGCCTCGGCGGCGACGAGTTCGCCGTCCTGATGGAGGACGTGCCGTCGCGCGAAGCGGTCGAGGACCTGGCCCAGAAGATCCTCGAGTCCCTGCGGCTCCCCGTCCGCCTGGGTACGAAGACGCTCAGCGGCGCCTGCAGCATCGGCATCGCCTTCGACGAGGAAGGAATCACGAGCGAGCAGCTGCTCCGCAACGCCGACATCGCCATGTACCAGGCGAAGAAACGCGGGAAGGACCGCTTCGAGGAGTACCGCCCCGAGATGCACACGTTCGTGCTGGCGCGGATCGAGCTGGAGGAGGAGTTGCGGGCCGCGATCTCCAGCGGTGACCTCATTGCGTACTACCAGCCACAGCTGGACCTCCGGAACAACCGGGTGGTCGGCTTCGAGGCACTGGTGCGGTGGCCGCACCCCGAAGGCGTACTCGTCGATCCCCGTCACTTCGTGCCGCTGGCGACGGAGATCGGGCTGATCGGCGAGATCGACTCGTGCGTCATGCGCGCCGCGTGTCGCCAGGTCCGCGAGTGGGTGGAGACCGGCATCTGTGGCCCCGACCTCGAGATCGGCGTCAACCTCTCCGCCGGACAGCTCGTCGACGAGCTGTTGTCCGACCGGATCGCCGCCACTCTGCGTGAGTGCGAGTTCGAACCGACCTCGCTGGTCATCGAGATCACCGAGAGCGAGGTGCTGACGGACGACGCGGCGACGCTGCAGAACATCGCCGCCCTGCGCAAGCTCGGCGTGCGCATCGCCCTCGACGACTTCGGCACGGGATACTCGACCTTCCTGCACCTCCTCCGGCTGCCGGTGGACATCGTCAAGATCGACAAGTCCTTCGTCGACATGCTCGGCCAGGGCGAGGACGACAGCCGCAGCATGGCCGCAGCGCTGATCCAGCTGGCGCGGACGCTCGGCTACGCAACCATCGCCGAGGGCGTCGAGACCGCGGCGCAGCTCGAGAGCCTGCGCCTGATGGGGTGCGACCTCGCCCAGGGGTACCACCTGGGCCGGCCGCTCGAGGCCAAGGCCGCGCGCTGGTTGCTGGGCGCCCACGACCTGCAGACCATCGGCACGGGTGAGTCGCTGACCGCCTGATCGGCGCGACTCCGTCCGGCACCCCGGACCGGGCCCTGCGATCATGGCGCCATGACGATCAGCCGGACCCAGCTCGACGTCCGCCCGCTGAGCCCGACCATCGGCGCCGAGATCCACGGCGTCGATTGCGCCACCCACCTCGACGACGACACCGTGGCCGCCATCCGCCGCATCTGGCTCGAGCGCCTCGTGGTCTTCTTCCCCGACCAGCATCTCGACGACGAGGCGCAGATCGCGTTCGCCGAGCGCTTCGGCGAGCTGACCGAGAGCCACCCCGTCGAACCGCAGGTCCTCGAACGCAAGGAGGTCCACTCCATCGAGAGCGGCAAGGACCGGACGGACTTCTGGCACACCGACATCACGTTCATGACGCGGCCGGCCATGGCCTCCATGTTGCGCTCCATCGTGGTGCCCGAGGCCGGCGGCGACACCATGTGGTCCGACACCCGCGCCGCCTACGAGGCGCTGGCCCCGTCGCTCCAGAAGCTCTGCGACGGGCTCAGCGCCTATCACTTCGAGCCGTACTACGCGCAGGCCGTCGCCGAGGGCCACGGCAACGTCTGGGAGGGCAAGAAGCTCACGCGTCTCCTCCCTGCCACGCACCCCGTCGTGCGCGTCCATCCCGAGACCGGCCGCAAGAACCTGTTCGTCAACCCGAAGTTCACCATCCGCATCGTGGACATGCCCGAGGCCCAGAGCGACGGCCTCCTCCGCCTGCTCTACGACCACATGACGCGGCCCGAGTTCGTGGTCCGCTACCACTGGAGCCCGGGGACACTCGCCGTCTGGGACAACCGGGCCACCATGCACTTCGGGATCTTCGACTACGAGGGTGACAACCGGGTCATGCACCGGGTGACGCTGCGCGGCGACCGCCCCGTCGGCCCCACGCCGGCCTGATCCCGAGACGGACGCAACCTCTCCACCCGTGCCCGTCACGATCTTTTCCGGCGGTCCGATCCTCACGATGGACCGGGCGCACCCCACCCCCGAGCTCGTCGTGGTCGAGCACGATCGCATCGTCGCCGTCGGCGACGCCGAGCTCGCAGACCGCTACCCCGACGCGCACGCGGTCGACCTGGCCGGTCGCACCCTGGCCCCGGGCTTCATCGACGCGCACAACCACCTCTGCATCGCCGCGCTCCATCCGCGCTGGGCCGACCTCGGCGACGTGCGCACCCCCGAGGCCCTGCGCGCCGCGCTCCGAGCCCAGGCCGACGCCGAGCCGCAGGCGGGGTGGGTGCGCGGCGTGGGCTGGAGCGACATCGAAGACGGGTTCACGCCGACACGCCACGACCTCGACGCCCTCGGTCTCGACCGGCCGGTCATCGCCGTGCACTACAGCTACCACGAGTGCGTGGTGTCGTCGGCGGGTCTCGACGCGCTGGGCCTGTCCGACACCTCGCCCGACCCTCCCGGCGGCACGCTCGGCCGCAGCGAGACCGGCGCGCTCAACGGCGTCCTCTACGAGCGGGCGTTCAGCGCTGCCCACGAGCGGTCCATGGCGCCCTACCGCGACCCCGATCGTTGGGCCGACCACATCGTCGACGCCGCCAACGGGCTGTTGCGCGAAGGCATCGTCAGCGTCCACGACGCCGCCTGTCCCCCGTCCGCCGAGCACGTGTACCGCACCCTCGCCCGCCACCAACGGCTCCCCGTGAGCATGGTCCTGATGCCCCACGGCGAGGCACTCCTCGGCCCCCTCGACGCCCCGAGGCTCGACGGACCACCGACGGGCGACGGCGACGAGCGCCTGCGGACTGGGCCGGTGAAGCTCTTCGCCGACGGCGGCGTGCTTCCCGCCATCGGAGGGCACATCAACGGCCACCCGATCTCGCTCGGCCTGGTCTTTGACCATCTCGAGGCCGAGGTCAGGAGGGTCGTCGAGCACGGTTTCGGCATCGCCGTCCACGCCCTCGGCAACCGCGGCGCCGAAGCGACGCTCGGCGCCTTCGCCGCCGCCGCCCGAGTCCGCCCCGACGACGAGGTCCTGTTCCGGATCGAGCACGCGACGCTGCTCAGCGGGGACCAGACGCGGCGGATGGCCGACCTCGGCGTCATCGCCGTCGTACAACCTGGCTTCCTGCACCACATGGGCGGGGCCGTCCAGGGCTTCCAGCTCGATGAATCCAACTGGATGCCGTTCGGCGAGCTCGCCGCATCCGGCGTCGCCATCGCCGGCTCCTCCGACGCACCCTGCGCCTTCCGCGAGCCGCTCCTCACGTCTGCTCGCGGCGTGACCCGGGTCACCTCGAAAGGCGCCGTCCTCGACGCCACGCAATCGATCCCCTACGAGGATTGGCTCCGCGCCTACACGGTCGACGCCGCCAGAGCGGGCGGACAGGAGAACGACCGCGGCCAGCTCAAGGCGGGCCTGCAGGCAGACCTGGTCGTGCTCGAGGGCGAGTTCGACCCGCTCCACCCGCCCTCGGTCTCAGAGACCTGGGTCGCGGGCGAGCGCGTGTACGCATCGGCCTGATCGACCGTCGACCATCGACCGCACCCGGCCGGTCTCAAGCGGCGGAGCGTCGCTCCTCGTCCCATGCGGCGATCGAGGGCAACACCCGCGCCGCGCCGTCCAGCCAGCCGCGCAGTGCGGCCGTCGCCCGCACGTCGTCCTCGTTGTAGTCGAGGATCCACTGCGCCGCCACCATCCGGCTCGAAGGGTCCGCTTCGACGTCGACGGCCTCGTCGTACTTGACCATCGCCAGGGTCCCGCCGGCGTCGTCGAAGCGCCACGAGAACCCGGCCAGCGGCGCCGTCTCCTTGAGGCCCATGCTGCGGCCGGTGAGCAGCTGCTTGCGGACGACCTCCAACAGGTCGACCCATTCGTCGGACCCGAGAAACGCATCCACCTCGTCGCGCACGCCGAGCCGGTCGGCGAGCCGCGTCATCTGGCCCTCCTCGGCGCTGCGGCTGTAGCAGTAGGCACGGAACGAGGCACCTTCGGCCGCCGCCCGCGCACGCACCGCCGACAACCACGTCCAGAACTTCTCGAAGGCGACGAGCTCGCCCGACTCGATGTCGACGTCCCACGTCGCGAAGGACACGTACTCCGCCGCCGCCCCGGCCGTACGCCGGTCGGTGCCCAACGCACCCCAGAGGTAACAGCCGTCGTTGATGCTCTCCATGTCCACGTCGACCTCGATGTCCGCCCGCGGCACCTCGACCGATACGACGTCCCGCCGCCGGTAGGCCGGCAATCCGCCCACCCTCGCCCGGGCCAGCTCGATCTGCCCCGCGACACTCGAACCACCACCCCCGGCGCACAGCACGAACGTCCGCCCGTCCAACCCGGCCAGGTCCCCCACCGTCACGAACCCGAGCGCCGCCAGGTCCTCGAGCTGCTTCTTGCGCTTGGGGATCACCGAGGCCAAGGGCGTCGACCCCGGACACGGACCCTCCCGTACCCGGTCCGACAGGTCGCTGAGGTCCACGCCCCTCCGCACCAGCTCGGCCGTGGTCCAGTCCAGACCGGCCAGCGCGTACAGGTCGGACACGCCGTGCTCGAGGTACAGGCGCCGCCGTGCCACGCCCACCCCCGATACCAGGCTCAGGTCCGCCACCGACTCCATCTGCGCCCCGCACCAGTCCCGCCAACGGCACATCCCGCAGTCGCGGCACACGATCGGCTCGGCCAGCAACGGCACGGACGCGTCGTCGAGATGCGCCTCGGCCGCCACCGAGACGTCGAGCCGCAAGGCGAACTCCATGTCGTAACGCTCCATCGCGCTGATCCGACGCGGCAACCCACTCGCCACGACGTGCTCGGGCGCCTCAAGCACCGGCGCATCGAGGTCGTACCAGACGATCACGCCCTCGGTCCCGCAGATGCCGCCGACGTTGTGGCCCAGACCCGTCGACGCCCAACCCGCCGCCTCGAGCAAGCGCCGGTAGTGGGCCAGCTGCATCAGGTCGCCCACGTGCCGGCGGGCCATCCAATCGACATCGACCCGGGCCGACTCGAAGTACGGCGCCGCCACGGGCGAAACCAACGCGGACCCGCCCCCGGTCCGGTCCGGCCGCGACGGCTCCAGCGACTTGTGCGACTTCACGTCGACCGGCAGGTACCCCTGACCGCACGCCACCAACAGGTCGGGCTCGCCGACTCGATGCCCGTCGAAGTCCACCGGCAACCGTCCACCCGCAACCAGGCGGGCCCCCTGGGCGATGGCCTGCCGGGTGTGCCACTCGCGGGCGTCGGGATCATCCGCCTCGATGACGACGGCCCCCTCCACCTCGTCGAAGACCCCGCCGATCGTCTCCTCCTCGTGCTCGTCGCCCGCCCGGAACAGCTTCTGGAGGAAGGGCGAGTCGGGCAGGGGCTCGCACGGCTGCAGCACGTCGAGCTGCACCCGCTCGGGGCAGTGTTTCGCGAAGGACGCATCCTTCGGCCTGATCACAACGGTCGCCATATGAACAGTGTGACGGGTGGCCGCGACATTCCGGGGGACCGTTTCCCCCTCGTGCCGAGCCATCGCCGCGACCTGCCGGAACCGTCCCGGCAGTGTTCCGCGCCGGTCCCCGGAACTTCCTCGGCTACGGGGTCAGCCGGCCGTGAGGTTGATCGCCACCGGCGCGCCCGCCGGGATCTGGCTGGAACCGCCGCCGCTCTGACCGGTGACCTGATACTGACCCGCCGGCACCTGCGGCCCGGGGCACGCCTGCGTCTGCCCGGGCGTGCACGACCCCTGGGTCCAGGTGAACGAGAAGCTCTGCGACCAGTTCGCCGCCAGCGTCATCGGTCCGGTGAAGGTCGACGGGCATCCCGTCGCGACGGGCGCGGCGCTCGACCACACCAGAGCCCCCGCCGCGTCGTGGATGCTGACGAGCGGACACGCGTAGCCCGTCGAATTGACCGTGCACGCCGGCCCGGTGTTCTCGAACTCGAGTGTGATCTGCACTGGCTGGCCCGGCGAGTAGTTGCCCTGATCCGTAGAGACCTTGGTCGCGAACGCGGTCCACACGCACCCGGGAGGCACCGGGGTGGTCGTGGTTGTCGTCGTAGGCAACGGTGCAGCCGGGGCCGGCTGCGCGGCAGGAATGAAGGGAGCGGCGGCCTTCGCAGCGGACGTCGTCGTGGTCGTCGTCGGTGCAACCAGGTCGGTCGCCGGCGCGGTCCTGACACGTGCCGCGTCGTGGTTCACTGCCTTCGTGGCGGCGGGATGCTGAGGACCGCCGGCACAGCTCGAACAGAGCAGCGCCACCACTCCGAGGAGACCGATCGCGAACGGTCGCCACACCATGCGTCCCGCCCGAGCGCCCCCCGGCTTCGGTCGTCTCAGCCCCATGCGACGCGGAACTCCAGAGACCTCTGCCCGCCCATCCCCACATCCTCTCGCAACCCGGCCTTTTCCCATAGGGATATAAGTCACGTCAGGCGTCAACATTCACACAAGCCGGTACCGTTCCAGGCATGGCCACGCACGAAGTCACCGTCGACCTTCCGACCGGGATCGTCCTCCATGCGGATGTGAAGTTCGTCGTGTGGAGCGACGAAGAGAAGCTCGGCGAGCTCCAGATCAGCAAGGGAACCATCGACTGGATCCCGGGGAACGCCCGGACCCGCTACCACATGGGGTGGGAGAAGTTCGACGAGACGATGGTCAAGGACGGAACGGCCGCACCGCGTTAGGACCGCGACCGCGACCACGACGCAGCCACCCGCACGACCTCACCACACGCGCCGCGCTCAGGCGGACCCGTACGGGTGCGGCGCCTCGCCGCCGACCTGCCGCAGAGCCTCGTCCCGGAGCCAGTGCCGGAACGCCACGACCCTCTCGGGCGCCGGGGGCGGCTCGATCTCGAGGAGCCCGCTCGGGTCCTCGAGCATCCGCCACAGCTCACCTAGGTCCTGCATCGCCTCCATGGTGGTCACGACCTCCAGGTCGAAGGCCGGGCGGTTCTCGGTGGACGCCCACAACACGGCATCGCGGCCGGCCAAGCGGTCCGCCGCCGTCGACAGCAACAGTTGATAGATGCGGGCGACGGTGCCCTGATCGGGCGGTACCGGTCCGTGCTCGAGCTGGATCGCCCGCACGACGTCCTCGATCTGCACCCCGCTCTCGATGGCGACATCGGTCGGGAGGTCCAACAAGCGCAGCGTCAACCCGTCGCGCACGACCAACTCGTACTCGAGCTGGAGCAGCGGCTCGCTCGGACCGCTCTGCCCGGTGATCAGTTCCGCCCACACCGTCTTCGTCTTCTGCGTCGAGTCCACGCCCCAGCGCGCCGCCAGCTCCGAGACGACCCGCAGCCCTCGCCCACTCAGCCCGAGCGTCAGGGCGAACAGGTCGCCCGTGTTGTAGGGCGCCGCGTGCGGGAGTACCGACGGACACTGGTCGGTCACCTCGATGCGGACACCGTTGGCAATGGGACGCAACGCCACCACGACGTCGAACTCCGCGTGCAGCACGGCGTTCGTGACCAGTTCCGTCGTGATCAGGGCCGCGTCGTAGTCCAGCGGCCCGAGCTTCCACTGCTGGACGAGGGGCTCGACGAAGGCCCGGCTCAGGGCGCCGGCGTCACGGGTCGGGTGCAGCCGCAGGAACTGCACCGTGTCCGACATCGACGATTCGGAGGTGCGCGCGGACGGGGTCACCGCCGTCTCCGAACGTGTCCGTCGCTCTCTCCGCTGCGTGTCATCGCCCCTTCCGCCCGCTCTATCCAACGGGGGGATGAATGCCCAACTCGTCTCTCCACAAACTAACGCCGACCAGGTGGAAACACGACCCGACGCCCCGCAACATGAACGTCGGGTGACCCTCAGGGACCCTGAACGACGCCCTCTGGGGTCCCGGCCATCCGGGGTCCGGCCGCCGCCCTGGGCCCGCCGGAACCGGCGCGGCGGTCTCGGAGCCACCGGCGACGGCAGCCGGGCTCGAGCGATGTGGGTACGACGCTCAGCGCCGTGGGGGGCGTCGACCTCCTCGACGGGGACGGCGTCCCGACGGTACCCGTCCGGACCGGACCGGCCCTTGATGCGAGGTGCGGGGGCGCTCGGCGGATGCAGCGGAGCCGTTGCCGCCCGGGACGCCCGAGGGTCCAGAGGCGCGAGGGGCGGCGGGCCGCGGCGTACGTGCACCGACCGCTGACGAAAGGGAGGGGATGTCGGGCACAGAGATGTCCGGGGACAACCCGAGCCGCCGCGTGAGGAGCTTCGTACCGCGGAGATGCTCGTGGCCGACGAGGGAGACCACGAGACCGTCGGCGCCTGCGCGCCCGGTCCGGCCCGAGCGGTGCACGTAGTCGGTGTGGTCGGTGGGCGGGTCGAAGTGGACGACCAGGGGCACCGCATCGACGTGGATGCCGCGCGCGGCGACGTCTGTTGCGACGAGCACATCGAGCCGGCCGGTCCGGAAGGCGGCGAGGGCTCGCTCGCGCTGGCTCTGGCTGCGGTCGCCGTGGATGGCGGCCGACTTGAGACCGGAGCGGCCGAGACGCTGCGAGAGCCGATCCGCGCCGCGCTTGGTCCGGCAGAACACCATCGCCGGCCCCTTCGCACGAACCACGTCGGCGGTGACGTCCACGCGGTCGGCGTGCTCGACCCGCCAGAAATGGTGGTCCACCTCACCGCGGTCCTCGGCGGACGACGCCACCTCGTGGAAGACGGGGTCGTGCTGGTAGTCGCGGACGAGCTTGTCGACCGGACCGTCGAGCGTCGCCGAGAAGAGAAGCGTCTGGCGCGAGTCGCTCGTGAAATCTATGAGGCGACGGACCGCGGGGAGGAAGCCCATGTCCGCCATGCGGTCGGCCTCGTCGACGACCACCACGTCCACGTGGGAAAGCCTCAGGGCACCCTGCGCGAGGAGGTCGGTGAGACGACCCGGGCACGCGACGAGGACGTCGCACCCGTTGCGCAGCGCCGTGCGCTGGGGGCCGTAGCCGACGCCACCGTAGATCGATGTCACCCGGGCGCCGACGGCGACGGCGAGCGGCGCGAGGGCGTGCTCGATCTGCGCGGCGAGCTCCCGCGTCGGGACGAGGACCAGCGCCGAGGGATGGCGACGCTTGGGGCGTGGGCCCGTGCGCGCGGCCAGGCGCGACATGATCGCCAGCCCGAAGGCCAAGGTCTTTCCCGAACCGGTGGGGGCCATGCCGCAGACATCCCGCCCGGCGAGGGCGTCGGGCAGGGTCGCGGCCTGGATCGGAAAGGCGCGATCGATGCCGCTCCGTTCCAGGGCGGCAGAGAGCGCTCGGGGCACGCCGAGGTCCGCGAAACGGACAGGCGCGAGCGCAGAGGTAGAGATGGTCACAAGACTCCAATCGGTCAAGGCGAAGAATGGCCGACTCGATGTGATGTCTCGTGGGCCCTGCCGGCACGATTGGCCGGCCACCGCAATGCGAACGCACGCGGTATCGAGATACAGCATAGCGGACACGAGGCGATCGAAGGGACCAGCTCGTCTCGACGGCTAGCGTGGCACCGCCGACATCGTCGGCACACCGCCCCGGCATGTTGGCGAAATCAGACGCACCGCGAGAGAGCACTCGTCTGCTGCACCCTGCAATCCGGTCTCGAGGAACGGAGGCCATCGCCAAGCATGCGCGCGCCGACGCATGAGGAGGACCTGCTCGGTCAGTACCTCAGAGAGATCCGCCGCTACCCCTTGCTGTCCAAGGGCGACGAAGTCCGTCTGGCCCAGCTCGCTGCGGCCGGGCGCGACGCCAGCGCAGCGCTCGCCACCGGCCAGGAGGTGGGCCTCGCACGGGCGCGCGAGCTCCGCCGGACGGTACGGACCGGAGAGCAGGCCGCCGAGACCTTCACCAACGGCAACCTCCGCCTCGTCGTGTCGATCGCCAAGAAGTATCAAGGCTCCGGGTTGCCACTGCTCGACCTGGTGCAGGAAGGCAACCTCGGCCTGATCCACGCCCTCGAGAAGTTCGACTGGCGGAAGGGCTTCAAGTTCTCCACCTACGCCACGTGGTGGATTCGCCAGGCCATCGTCCGCGGGATCGCCGACGGCAGCCGCAACATCCGTCTCCCGCCACAGGTTCGTGAGCTTCTCAACCAGATCACGCGGTCGCGCGGTCATCTCGAAGCCCAACGGGGCCGTCATGTCGGAGTCGACGAGATCGCCGACGACCTCGAGGTCAGTGCCGACAGGGTCGCCGTCGTCCTCCGGCACGCAGTCATTCCGGCGTCGCTGTCAGAGCACATGGGCCACGACGGCGCGGCCGAGCTGGGCGAAATGGTCGAGGACCAAAGCGCGGTGTCGCCTTTCGAGTTCGCGGCATCGGCCATGCTCGCCGGCGAGGTGTCCACGATGCTCGACTGCCTCGACGGGCGCGAACGCGAGATCCTCAAACTCAGGTTCGGCATCGACTGCGGAAGGCCGCTCACGCTCCGGGAAGTTGGCGTGCGGATCGGCCTGACCGGCGAGCGGGTCCGCCAGATCGAGGCGAAGGCGATGTCGAAGCTGCGGCATCCGACCGCGGGCTACAGCTTCTCCTTGTAACCATCCGATCACAACGACGAACGGGCCGACCACGCGGCTGCTAGGATGGAGTCGTCGCCAGCACGCTGCTGGTGTGGCCTGGTCGAGAAACCCGAGTTGGCCCGATTTGAACGGAGCCATACATCTCCCAGCCTCCTCACGGAGCCCTGAAGGGCTCAATTGTCGTGATCGTCGCGCCGAGGTCCGATTCGGACCCGGCCACTCATGGCAACCGCGGTTCGGATCGTGCTTCTCTCCTCCCGGGAACGGCCCGTGCCTAGGCACAACCAGAGCAAGTCGAAGCGCCGCTCGACGTCGGCGCCACCGGAGCGCTCGAGCGGCCCGCGTCGTCGCCAAGCCAGCGGGGACACCGACGCACAATCCCTGATGCTGCGCGAATCGGGCAGCTCCTTTTCCGCGATCGCGCGTGCACTGGGGTTCGACCGTGCGACCGACGCGCATCGCAGCTACGTCCGCGCCCTCGGTGCACGCGAGGGAGACGAACGCCAGCAACTGGTCAAGAACGAAGAGGCACGCCTGGATCTGCTCGAGCAACGGATCCGCGAGAGAGATGCAAAAGATGTATCCAAGGTGGAACGTCGGCTCTTGGGCGTGCAGAAACTGCGGGAAGCCATCCCGAAATGACGACGTTGGCTCCGACACCTTGCGCATTGTGCGGACGGAGCCCGACCTTACTGATGCCGCCGAAACGCCGGACGCTCGACCGGGGTCCCGATCCGGACGACACCTCGTATTCCATCACCGTGATCCTGCCCGATGTCCCGTTGTGCGATACGCACACCCGAGACGTGCTGCAGGGCGATCTCCGCCTCGGATGGTGTGACGACCCGCACTGTCGCAACTACGGCGAGGCGGGTGGGCCTTCTCCGTGCGGCTCGCCGTATGACGAGATCGCGCCCAAACGGAACCGATCCACCGCCAAGAACCAAAGATAGCTACAACAACAAAAGAGAGAAGAGAACAGAGAAATGGCAACAGGAACTGTGAAGTTCTTCAATCACGACCGGGGCTTCGGCTTCATCGCGCCGTCGAGCGGGGAGAAGGACGTGTTCGTCCACTCTTCCAACGTGAACACGGGGACCCTCCAGGACGGCCAGGAGGTCGAATTCGACATCGCCCAGGGGGCCAAGGGCCCGGAAGCGCAGAACGTCCGGGCCGTCTGAGTCAGGGCCCGACCACGCGACCGCAAATGCCGGTCGCCCGTCGGGCATGGACAACGGGGACCGCAGCCGTTCCACACGGCGCTCCTCATCGCATTCGAGCGGGAGGAATCCTTGCAGACAGCAATTACGACAGAGGCGGGGCCTCGTGAGTTCCAACAACTGACCCTCGCGGTCCGGGCCGCGGGTCTCTTCGAGCGCCGGCTCGGCTACTACGGCGTCAAGGTCGTCGTCACCGTCGCCGCGTTCGGCGCAGGGTGGTTGGGGTTCTTCCTTCTCGGTGACTCTTGGGCCACGCTTGCCATCGCCGCGTTCCTCGGGGTGGCCGCCACCCAACTCGGCTTCCTCGGTCACGATGCGGGCCACCGGCAGATCTTCGAGTCCCGACGAGCCAATCGCCTCCTCGGGTTGGGGATCGGGAACGGGCTGATCGGGCTGAGCTACGGCTGGTGGGTACCCAAGCACAATGCCCACCACGCCCACCCCAACGAGCTCGGCCGCGACCCGGACATCGGTGTCGGGCTGCCGAGCGCGGGGGCGCACCGGGACGACCCCGACGGGGAACTGCATGGTGTCGCCCGATGGCTGGACCGCTGGCAGGCCCAGCTCTTCTTCCCCCTGATGCTGCTGCGCAGCACCGGGCTCTACGTCTCGGGGTTCCAGGATGTGATCCGCCGTCGTCGCGAGCGATCCGTCCTGACCGAGGGAGCGCTCCTCGTCGCGCACGTCGCGCTGTACCTCACGGTCGTGTTCTGGGTGCTCTCGCCGACCAAGGCGATCGCCTTCATCGCGGTGCACCAGGCGGCGTTCTCGCTCTATCTCGGTTGCAGCTTCGCCCCCAACCACAAGGGCATGCCGCTCCTCGAGGACGGGACCGAGATGTGCTTCGCCCGGCGCCAGGTCATCACGGCGCGCAACCTGTCGGGGGGCCGGCTGACCGGCTTCCTCTTCGGCGGCCTCAACTACCAGATCGAGCACCACCTGTTCCCCACGATGCCCCGGCCGAACCTGGCGCGGGCCCAGGCGATGGTGCGCGCCTTCTGCCACGACAACCAACTCGGCTACGCCGAGGCGCGCCCCCTCGCGTCGTACGTCCTCGCCGTCCGCGCCCTCCAGGTCGCCTGAGCTTTCGACCTACGCCGGCGCCGCCACCGCCACTGGCTCGCCGGAGCCGGTCGGGGGCGCGGCTGCGCTACCCCAAGCGCGTCAACACGTTGCGGGTGATCTGCTCGATCTGCGGGTCGCGGGCCGCCAGCCCGTGGGCCCAGTCGGTCGAGCCGGAGGTCACGACCGTGGCGCCGGCGTCGTTCGTATAGGCGCCGAGCACGGCGTGGCCGTGGCGGATCCGCTCCATGGCCTCGGGCTCGCGGGTCCCGAAGATGCGGGCGGCGATGTACTCGAGCTCGCTCGGCTCGTCGGGCTTGGGCGGACGGGGCGCGGTCTCGCGGGTGAAGTGCTGGGTCGGGCAGGTGCCGAGGATCTCGAAGGTCGGCGGCGTGCCGTCCTCGCCGGTCGGATACGGCAACCCGTCGCGGGAGGTGAACACGCAGCCGTCGCACTCGTAGCCGACGACGGTGGCGCCGGCGCCGAGGACGTCGCCGTAGCCGAGTCCCGTCCCCTCGAAGATCCAGTGGCCGGGCCGGTGCACCGTGTAGCCGCCGAGCCCGTTGGTCACGTTGCGGCCGATGCGGTGGTAGCCGCCGCGTGTGAACGAGACGCCGGTCATGACGTTCTCGGGGCGCGCCACGACGACGTCGGAGAAGAAGGTCGTCACCTCGGCTTCGCGGCTGGTGCCGATGAGCGGGTCGTTCTTGAAGAAGCCCTTGTACCCCACCATCACGTCGCGCTCGGGTCCCTCGAGGCGCACCTGCCAGAGCGACGTGTTGCCCGAGAAGAAGGCGGCGTTGCCGCCGCCGGCGACGAAGGCCTCGACGGTGTCGCGCATGCCCTTGGACCAGTACTCGTCGTGGCCGACGGAGAGGTAGAGATGGGCGCCGTCGAGGACCTCGGGATGGTGCTCGAGGTCGGCGTTGGTGCACACACCGATCTCGAAACCGTTGCGCTCGGCCCACTCGATGAAGGGCAGCTCCCAGTCGGGCCACCCGGCCGACCCGGCCCAGCCCGAGAGGTGGTTGAGCGTGATGTAGCCGACGTGCGCCGCGTTCTGCGGGTCCGGCGCGCCGGTGCCCGTCACGCGGCGTCCTTTTCCGGGGGGCTTGAAGAGGTATCCAGCCGCCATCGGCCGCTGCATGGCGACCTGGGTCCCGCCGTTGTAGAGGTTCGGGCCGCCGAAGTCGTTGTAGGCGTGATACGTGTTCGTCGCGAGGGCGAGCACGATGCGCGCCGTCCCGGGCTTCGGGCGCACGACGAAGAAGGCGTAGTCACGCCGCACCTTGTCGCCGACGTCGATCTCCATCACGACCTCGTAGTACCCGGACCTCCAGGCCGGGTCGACGTCGAGCGTGAGGGCGGCGGGCCAGCCGCAGCCGTTGGACGACGCGTCCTTGGGCGTGGCGTGCTCGTCGGCGGCGACGGCGTGGTGTCGGAACACGACGTCCCGGCTCCCACCGACACGGGCCACCTCGATGCGCACCGCCTTGTCACCCGACGACGACAGGTGCAGCCCGACCCGGTCGCCGGGTGCCACCGATTGGGGCCAGCAGTATCCGGTCACTACCTCACGCGGCATGGGCGGACCCTAACGGGGCACGCCGACGTCCTGCTTACGATCCGTCCGCTCATCAAGCCCCGACGGATCCCGAACGCAGTTTCAGCCCGGGGATCGGAGGCAGGTACCAAAAGTTGCTCCGGGGGGCTCGCCAGTTGGCCACCCCGAAGAATCTCTCGGGCTCGGCGCGCACCACCAGGAGCAGGTTGGTCCATATGTCCGCTTCGGGGAGACGGTCGATCCTGCCGCTGGGAACGACGCACAGATGCACCTGCCCCGGACGGTCGGGATCCCAGTGCGGTCCCTTCGGCCAAAAGGCCATGTTGTGCAGTGCCCCGAGCTCGAGCACCCCGTAGGGGGTGCTGAGCCGGAACCGCTTCTTCTCCCGCCACGCCAGCCTCTGCTCACTGTCGAGCAACGAGACCAGAAGGTCTTCGGCCTTCTCTCGCGGGGTGAGCCTGGGCTCGTAGGGCTGGACACACTGTGCGTCGGTGAATGCCGTCACGCACCGTCCGGCCAGCGCTCCCGAGGTGAAGCGCAGGGTGATGCGCCCATCGCCATGCTCAGCGACGACTTCGAAGAGCGATTCGGGCGTCGCCTGCTGCGGAAGATCGTCCCGCGGTCGCCGCGCACTGACAGCGCCCGCTTCGGCAACGCAAGACAAGTCGCCGCCGCCCGGCATTCGCCTTCAGCCGCCGGCCACCGGACGGACCCAGACGATCTCGTCCGCGCCCGGGTCGAAGCTCATGACCCGATCGGCGTCGCGGTCACGCCCTCCCGGTGGAATCGAAAAGGCCAAGCTGCCTTTCGCCAGTTCGGTGTCGAACAACTTTGTGGCCCGCTCGAGGGTCTCGGTGTCCCCGAGATCCCAGGTCACCATGGTGTCGCCGGTCTCATCGATGATCCTCATCACTCCCACGGCCATCTCCTTCCCGCCGGTCTCCCGGCGAACAAGTGGCGCGACGCGACCACGGGACTCACGCTCTCGCGCAGGGTTCCGACCCCTCGACCGGGCCGTGCCGCATCCGCCGGACCCACCCTGGGCCCGGGAGATCTATCGAACACATGTTCGTGTCTTTTGTCAAGGGCCGCTCCAGCAGGCGTTCCGCGCGTTCCTCCACGTCATCGCCCTGACGCGTGTAGGCAAGTTGGTTCGCGGCAAGTCCGATGCGGAATGATCCCGGCGGCGATCGAGGAGGTGACATGGCGAAGTCGCAGGGCGGGTCGGGTGAGGAGAACGTCGAGGCGTTCCGCGCCGAGTTGCGTGCCTGGCTCGCCGAAAACCTGACGCCCGAGGTCGTCGAGGCGGGCGAGCGCCACATGGAGGAAGGCGCGCTCGAGATACAGCGGGCCTGGAACCGGACGCTGGCCGACGGCGGCTGGGCCGCGCCGGCGTGGCCGGTCGAGTTCGGCGGGCGCGGTGCCGGCGTCGCCGAGCAACTCGCCTATCTCGAGGAGACCAACCGCCTGCGTGCGCCCGGACCGGTGAACGTCATCGGCGTCTCCAACATCGCCCCGGCGATCATGCGTTTCGGCACGCCCGAGCAACAGCAGCGCTTCCTCCAACCCATGCTGCGCGGTGACGAGATCTGGTCCCAGGGCATGTCCGAACCAGATGCCGGCTCGGACCTCGCGTCGCTCCGCACCGCGGCCGTGGAGGAAGGCGACGACTTCGTGCTCAACGGGCAGAAGACGTGGAACTCGCTCGGCCACCACGCCGACTGGTGCCAGCTCTACGTGCGCACGGACCCGACGGTGAAGAAGCACGCCGGGATCACCTGCTTCCTCGTCGACCTGCGCACACCGGGCATCGAGGCGCGACCGCTCACCACGATGACCGGGGACCAGACGTTCGCCGAGCTCTTCTTCACCGACGCCCGCATCCCCCGCTCGGCCATGCTCGGGCCGCTGCACGGCGGCTGGACCGTCGCCATGACGACGCTGAGCTTCGAGCGCGCCGGGGTGGCGCGCCTCCATCTCTCGCTGGCCCGCCGCCTCGATGACCTGTTGGCCGACCCCCGTGCCGCCGAGGGTCGCGCCGACCCCGTCCTGCGCGACCGCCTGGCCCGGGTCTACGCCTCCATCCGCGTCATGCGCCACCTCACCGAGCGCTCGCTGGCGGACTCCTCGGAGGCGTCCGGCGCGCTCGGCAGCCTGGCCAAGCTCTCCTGGGCCTACTGCGACCAGGAGCTCGGGAACCTGGCCGTGGACCTCATCGGGCCCGACGCCCTCGGTGCCCACGACCGCTGGGCCGACAACTT
>DATHPK010000019.1:0-8611 GCA_035483935.1 Acidimicrobiales bacterium | reverse complement strand
CGATGTAGGGCGCCACCGCCACGCCCGAGCGCGCCGCTCCCGCCCGGTGATAGCGCAGGCGCTCGAGCTTGCCCTGGTGGATCCAGTCGGTGCGTCCGAGTGGGAGCCCGTTGTCGAAGACGGAGCTCTCCGAAGAGGACGAGCCCACGGCGACGAAGGGGAGGCACTCGATGCCCGCCTCGGTGGGATCGCTGTAGAGGGTGAAGGGTGTGGGGGAGAGGGTGTCGCCGACGCGCGTGCGGCCGTCGGGGGCGGAGAAGGTGGTGCGGCCGTCCTCCGCATCTTGGCCGCCGAGGGCGTAGAAGGTGAGGCAGCCCATCATGTCGGCCACCGCGGACGGCGGCAGGATGACCTCGTAGCGGCCGGCGTCGAGCGCGATCTGCTTCTTGCCCCAGTCGAGGCGACGCCAGATCTCCTCCTCCATCGCCTCGAGCGACGGGTCGATGCTCGGCTCGCCCACCCAAGCCGAACCGCTGCCGTCGGCCGTCCGTCCGACCAGGTTGATCGCCGCCGTCGGCTGCGCGTGTGAGAGGCGCAACCCGGTCGAGCTGCCGAGGTACAGCGTGCCGACGTCGATCTCGGCGAAGCCGGCGAGGACGGCGTCGCGGGCGCGGGCCCGCCCAAAGGCACCCGAGAGTGACGAGAGCACGCCGTCGAGGGCGGATGCGTCCGTCTCCACGGGGCCAAGGTCGAAGCTTCGCCGAACCGGCGCGCCGTCCGGCGCTTCGACGAGCGCGTACGCGTCCTCGGCCGGTGCGGACTGGCGGGCGTCGGCGAGCGCGCCGTTGACCATCTCGGCGACACCATCGGTCCCGACGACGCCGGCGCGGGCGGCCGTAGCGACCGTGTCACCCGCGACGACGACGACGCTCACGTCGCGGGCGCGGTGGACGCCGTTGGTCGTGGTCGTGTTGCACGCGAAGCGGACGTCGGCATGGCTGCCCTCGTGGACCAGGACGACGCAGCCGTCGGCGCCGGCCTTCGACGCGGCCCCGAGTCCGGCCTCGACGACCTCCTGGGCGGGGATCACCCGCACGCTCCGGGTGCCGGGGGAGGTCCGACCGGTCTTGTCATGCTCAGCGTCCCGACTCGGCGCGCGCGTTGAGGATGTTCACCCCGCGCACGAGCACCGAGGGGCAGCCGTGCGAGACGGGGGCGACCTGGCCCGGCTGGCCCTTGCCGCAGTTGAAGGCGCCGCCGAGGACCCAGGTCGACGCCCCGCCGACGGCCTCCATGGCGCCCCAGAAATCGGTGGTCGTGGCCTGGTACGCGACGTCCTTGAGCTGGCCGGCGATTCTCCCCTTCTCGATGCGGTAGAAGCGCTGCCCGGTGAACTGGAAGTTGTAGCGCTGCATGTCGATGGACCAGCTCTTGTCGCCCACGACGTAGATGCCGCGGTCAACGCCCGCGATGAGCTCCTCGGTGCTCGGTCCGTCCTCGCCCGAATGGGCCAGCGACACGTTGGCCATGCGCTGGATCGGCACGTGCATCGGCGAGTCGGCGAACGCACATCCGTTGGAACGCCCAAAGCCCATGGCGGCGGCAATGGCGCGGTCCAGCTGGTAGCCGACCAGCACGCCGTCGCGCACGAGGTCGAAGGACTGGCCCTCGACGCCCTCGCCGTCGATTCCGACAGTGGCGAGGCCGTGCTGGACCGTGCGGTCACCGGTGACGTGCATGACGGGTGAGCCGTAGTGCAGCTCGTTCAGCTTGTCGAAGGTGGCGAACGACGTGCCAGCGTACGCCGCCTCGTAGCCGACGGCCCGATCGAGCTCGGTGGCGTGGCCGATCGACTCGTGGATGGTGAGCCACAGGTTGGAGGGGTCCACGACCAGGTCGTAGGTGCCGGCCTCCACCGACGGCGCGGCCAGTTTCTCGGCCAGCAACGCGGGCATCCGGTCGATCTCGTCGTCCCAGTCCCAGTTGCCCTCGGTAACGGGGCCGGCGAGGTACTCCCAGCCCCGGCCCACCGGCGGGGCGATCGTGCGCATCGTCTCGAACCCTGCGTCGGACAGGGCGAGCGCCTCGAGCTGGGAGTGGAGGCGCACTCGGTGCTGCGTCGCGCGGGTTCCGTTGAGGTCGGCCAGGTAGGTGCGCTCGGAGACGGCGAGCAGCGAGGCGCTCGTGTGGGCGACAACCTCGTGCTCGCCGAGGCGGCGGCTCCGTTCGGCCAGGAGGTCGACCTTGTCGGCCATCGAGACCGTGGTCGGGTCGACGGCGAACGCACTGGACCACGAGACCTCCCCGTGCGGGGGCTCGGGAGCCAGCTCCACGCGGCCTCCGCCCGCGTGGCGGGTGACACGGGCCAGCTCCCGCGCCTGGCGCACGAGTGCGGCCGCCTCCTCGGGCCGCACGTCGACGGAGGCGGCGAAGCCGACAGCGCCGTCGTCCACGACTCGCACCCCCATGCCGAAGTCGGTGCCGTCGATCGTCGTCTCGGGCTGGGCGTCGTGCAGGCGCACGATCTGGCTGCGGATGCGCTCGACGCGGACCTCGGCGGCCTGGCATCCCGAGGCGGCTTCGAGCGCGGCGTCGGTGAGCGCGCCGAGTTCGTCGGCGGCGAGCGGGCTCACCGCTCGGGCGGCCCCGCGGCGGGTGGCCCGGTCACAGGCCCCTGCGGAGGGGTCGGCTGGCGCGCCGGAAGGCCGGCCGCCAGATAGATGGAGTCGATCAGCTCCATCGTGCGGATCGCGTCCGTCGCCGTCGTCGGGAACGACGCTCCGTCCTCGACGGCCGCGACGAACGCCTCGAGTTGGAAGTCGTAGGTCGCCTTGCGGCTGAAGCGCTCGCGGCGGCTGCCCAGGTTCGTCGTCACCTTCATGCGGTGGCCGTAGTGAGGTCCGAATGGGTTGAAGACCGAGACCTTGCCGGTGTCGCCGATGACGTCAGCGTGCATGCGCAGCACCGAGGAGGAGAACATCGAGCAGCCGATGTGGGCGCGGCCACCGTCGGGGAGGGAGAAATGCGCGTCCATGGCGCGGTCGACGCCGGGAGAGGACAGCTTGGCGGATGCGTTGATCACGCGGGGCCCGGGCGCGAGCAGTCGCAGCAGGCTGACGGGATAGCAGCCCATGTCCATGGTCGCGCCGCCGGCCAGTGCCAACTGGTAGCGGATGTCGCCCTTCTTCCAGAGGGGCGCCGAGAAGGCGACGTCGATGTCGGTGATGTTGCCCAGCTCGCCGGAGCGCACAATCTCGACAAGGCGCTTGGCCAGAGGGTGGTACTGGTAGTGGAACGCCTCCATGACGACCAAACCGGGGGTGCCGTTGGCGGCGGCGGCCACGGCCCTCGCCTCGTCGGCGTTCGCCGTAAACGGCTTTTCGCACAGGACGTGCTTGCCTGCCTTGACCGCCTCGATCGTCCAATATCCGTGCAGGCCGTTCGGCAGGGGGTTGTAGACGGCGTCAATGTCGGGGTCCTCGATCAGGGCGGCGTACGAGTCGAGGACGCGGGGAATTTTGTGTTTGTTGGCGAAGGCCTCGGCCTTCGTGCGGTCCCGGGCGGCGACGGCGGTGACCACCACGCCGCCCGTCCGGCCGGCAGGCTTGACGAGGGCCGTGGGGGCTATCCGGGCAGCCCCGAGGATCCCCATCCTCAGCACGCGGCGGTCACCTGGGCCCTGAGGATCACTCCGGCCGGGCCCCGGGTCGGACGCCCTCGGGCTGGGTATGGGGGCGGGATCGGGGCACATCGCGAGGCGGAGACTGAGGCGAACAGTGAGTCGGGGCGTGCACGGGCGTTCCTCCCAGGTGGGACGGAGGAGGAAACTGGAGTGCCCGGGATAGGCAGCGCCCTCGCATGAGCACGGACGCTAACGCACGCGGGGCCCGGCCGAGTCTTGGGCACATCCGGGGGCTCGACGGCATCCGCGCGCTCTCGGTGCTCGCCATCATCGCGTTCCACACCGGATTGAACTCGGTGCCGGGCGGCTACTACGGCGTCGACGCCTTTTTCGTCCTCTCGGGCTTCCTGATCACCTCGCTGCTCGTAAAGGAGTGGGGTTCGAGCGGGACGATCCGCTTGCGCCGCTTCTGGGCCGGTCGGGCGCGCCGTCTGCTGCCCGCGCTGTTCCTGCTGATCACCGTGATGGGGATCGTCATGGCATTCGTGCCCTCGCTGCTCGAGGCGCCCCACATGTTGGGGTACGCCATCGCGACGGTCTTCTACGTCTCGAACTGGTACTCGACGCACACCAGCGCCACGTACTTCTCGTTGAGCTCGGGGCAGTCGCCGCTCCTGCACACGTGGTCCCTCGCGATCGAGGAGCAGTTCTATCTGGTGTGGCCGCTCGTCGTCCTCGCTGTGCTGAAACTCGGGCGCGGGCGCCTGTACGCGTGGCGCTACGGCGGCGGGCAGAGCGGGCATGCGGCACCCCGCCGATCATGGGGACGCCGGGCGCGCCGCGAGCGTCCCATCGAGATACTCGGCGGCGGCACCATGGTGCTCAAGCCGGCGCCCGCGCCCGCCAGCGTTGACCCCGAGTGGGAGCGCCGCCGCCGGCTCCAGGTGCTCTTCGGCGTAGCGTGCTTCGGATCGTTGGCCTCCGCGCTCGCAATGGTCTTCTTCGCGCCCAACGGCTACACGACGCGTGCGTACTACGGCACCGACTGCCGGGCCCAGGCGCTGCTGGTCGGCGCGGCGATCTCCATCGGGCTGACCCTGTGGCCCGAGGGGAGCCACCGCCGCTGGTTCAGGACGAGCGCGGGCGTAGCCGGCATCCTCGGCGTTGCCGGCACGGCCTTGCTGTGGACGACGGTGCAGGAGAACTCCGTCTTTGCCTTCAGCGGGGGTTTCCTGCTCGCCAGCCTGGCGGCCGGGGGAGTGGTGCTGGCGTGCGCCGTGGCACCGCGCTCGATCGTCGTGCGCCTTCTTGAACTGCCGCCGCTGCCGCAATGGGGCCGGATCTCCTACGGGATGTACCTGTGGTACTGGCCGGTGCTGCTCGTGATGACGGGGCAGCGCCTGCACTGGGGCGTGTACCCGCTGTTTCTGGCCCGCGTCGGCATCACGGTGGCCATCGCCGCGCTGAGCTACGACCTCGTCGAAATGCCCATCCGCCGCGGCGCACTCAGACATTGGCGATCGTGGGTGGCGGCGCCCATCGGGGCGGCGGTCGCGATCTCGGCGGTCTTGATCAGCACGCTCGTGCCGGTAGGGGCGACCGAACTGGTCGGCAAGCCGATCGACATCCAGACGGCGGGGGCGGCGACGGCGGCCTCGACCCCGACGACGCAGCCGGTCGTGCCGGGGCAGTCGACCTCGTCGACGGTCGCGACGAGCACCACGACGACGGTGCCGGCGCGGACCTATTTGTCGCTGCCGCTCCCGCCGCCGTCGGGCCAGGCCGACAAGCCGGTCAAGGTGTTGATCGTCGGCGACTCCGTCGCCGGCACGCTCGGCGTCGGCCTCGCCGACCTGGCGAACCGGAGTCACTATGAGGTGCAGTTCGCCAACGAGGGCTCCCCGGGCTGTTCGGCCTCGATGCAAGAGCAGATCAAGGTGCTTTGGTACACCGTCCCGCCCAACCCTCCGTGCAGCGCGACGAACCCAGACGCGCTCTTCGCCACGTGGCGCAAGTGGGTGGACGCGTACAACCCTGACGTCGTGCTGTACGTCGCCCGCGGCGAGACGTTCGATCAAGAGATCGGCGGCACGTGGCAGAACCTCGGCGAGGCCTCCTTCGACGACTACGTCGCCAGCCGGTACCGCGAGGCCGTGAACGCGCTGGGCTCCCGCGGCGCCACCGTGGTGCTCATGACGTCGCCCTACTACGACAGCGGGGACCAGGCCGTCGGCAGCCCGTGGCCCGAGGACGCGCCGGCCCGCGTGCAGATCGACAACTCGACCATCCACCAGGTGGCGTCGGCGTCGTCGACCGGGGCGGGCACGGCGACGGACGGCAAGGTCTATGTGTTCGACCTCAACCAGCTCGTGGACCCCAGCGGCAAGTACTCGCCCACCATCGGGCCCTACAACATCCGCTGTAACGACGGGGTCCACTTCTCGGAATCGGGCGGCGAGTACGTCGGGTTGCGGCTCCTGCCGGACCTGCTCGCGCTGGGGCAGGCGCACGCCTTCGCCTCGCCGGGTGGCGCGTGGCCGGGGACGATGCCACCATCGACCCCGTCATGGTTCCCGAACCTGCCCTGCCAGTAGAGCCCGCGCCCGGAGCCGCGCCGGGCTTGCCGCTCGTCCGCCGGGCGACCGCGGCCGACGTCGACTCGATGGCTGCCCAGCTCGCCAAGACCTTCTGGGATGACCCGGTCACGAGCCACATCTTCCGGCGCGAGGCACGGCGCGACGCCGGACTGCGCGCGTTCTTCGCGACCCAGATGCGCGCCGACTATCTCCCCTTCGGCGGCTGCTACACGACCGAGGGCTACGCCGGCTCGGCCATCTGGGCCCCCGCGGGCAAGCCGCTCCTGACCGGAGCAAAGGCCGTCCTGACGATGTTGCCGGTCCTGCCGTACGTGTGGAACCGGCTGCCGACGACGCTGCGCATCCTCAACAAGATGGAGTCGATGCACCCGCACGAGCCCCATTGGTATCTCGCCACGCTCGGCACCGCCGTCGAGTTGCAGGGCAAGGGAATCGGCGGCGCCTTGATGCGGCCCGTCCTCACGCACTGCGACGCGGCCGGGCTGCCGTGCTATCTGGAGTCCTCCAAGGAGCGCAACGTGCCGTTCTACCGGCGGTACGGCTTCGAGGTCGTCCACGAGGTGAAGTTGCCCGACGACGGGCCGTCCATCTGGACCATGTGGAGGGATCCACAGCCCCTGGGGTGATGTGGGGCGTCGCGTGCACGTCCGGCAGACGCACCGGGCTGGTTGAGGCTTGAGGCCTCAATCTCGACGATAGAACTCAGGCGAAACTCAGCTCGCTGTTGCCAGTTCCGGGTTTGCTTCGGACCACGTTGTCGAGGGCACCCCGCCGGTCATCTTCACCCGTTCTGACCAGAAACCCCTGTGGTACCTTCGAATCCGTCGGGGCAAAGCTTCAGTCCTTAGAGGTGACAGATGCTGCGTAACCGTGGACACGTTCGTGCAAGGCGATTCCTCGCTCCGCTCTTGTTGTTCGGAGCGCCGCTGGCATGGCTCGGCGCTTCATCGATCCCCGCCGGTGCGCTCACTGTGATACCCGTGACGACGAACGCCGACAGCGGGGCCGGATCGCTACGCGCGGCAATGAATGCCGCCTTGACCACGGCCGACGACGTCGAGATCGACGTCGCGTCGGGGCTCGGAACCATCACGCTCGCGAGCGCCCTGCCGCCCTACAACGGTGGCGGCACGACGCACAACCTGACCGTGGAGGGAAACGGGGTGACCGTCGTCGGCTTTGGCGGAGCCAACGTTTTCGACACCACCGGTGGTGGAGTCGGCGGTATGTCGTTCGATGACATCACCATCACCGGCGGGGACATCGGTGTCAATGCCAACGCTGCCGCCACCATCACGGTGACCAACTCGACGATCTCGGGGACTTCGAACGACGCCATCGACGACGGCACAGGGGCGATCACGGTGACGAACTCGACGATCACCGGGGCAGGGAACGACGCCGTCGACAGTGGTTCAGGCACCATCACCGTCACCGGATCCGCCCTGACCAACCCCCAGAACGACGGGATTGACAACGGCGAATCCGCGACCATGGTCGTGTCCGACTCGACGATCGCCGGGGCAGGGAACGACGCGATCGACGCGGGCGGTAGCGCAAACATCACCGTCACCAATTCCACGATCACCAACAATTCGTTCTCGGCGATCGATACCGGCAACGTCTCGCAATACAACCTGGCGTACGACACCTTCACGGGGAACGGCGCCGGTTTCGGTCAGGTCACAGGCGGGTCCTCCGACGTCCTCACGATGTTCGGCACGGTGCTTGCCGCGCCGGGCACCGGTGGCACCGACTGCGCTTTCGGCGCCGGCCTCACGACCACGTCGCAGGGGTACAACAACGCGAGCGACAGCTCCTGCTCGCTGACCCAGCCGACTGACAGGCAGAACGCGCCAGACCCGATGCTTGGCGCGCTGGGCGCAAACGGAGGGATCGGCGAGACCATGGTGCCGCAGACCGGCAGCCCGCTCATCGACGCGATCCCGGCAGCCAGTTGCCAGACCGGGCTGGCCAGTGGCATCACCACCGATGAGCGTGGCATCACCAGGCCCCAGGGGCCTGGGTGCGACATCGGTGCAGTGGAGGTGGCGGTGGCCGGCCCCAACCTCAACGGCTATCGCCTGGTGGCGAACGAGGGCGGCATTTTTGACTTCGGGCTGACCTTCCACGGCTCGTTGGCCGGCAACAAGTTGAATGCCCCGATCATCGGTCTCGCCAACTCGCCAGGCTTCGACGGCTATCTCATGGCCGGCGGCGACGGCGGGGTGTTCGCGCTCGGTGGGGCCAACTTCTACGGCTCGCTCGGGGGCATGGCGATCCCCTCGCCCATCTCGGCCATCGCGGCGCCGCCGGCGGAGAACGGCTACTGGCTCTCGGCCCAGAACGGCAAGATCTACAACTTCGGTGCGGCACCAGCCCTCTCGGCGCTGTCCTTGCCGTCGGGCGCGCACATCGTGGGCATGGCCTCGACTCAAGACGGCGGGGGCGC
>DATHPK010000018.1:0-3759 GCA_035483935.1 Acidimicrobiales bacterium | reverse complement strand
GGTACCACTGCACCGGGTTGTCGGCGTGCTGACGGAGATACGGACTCGTCTCGTCGGCCAGGTGGTTCACCAAAGGCGATGCTAGACAGCCGCCGCGCTGGGCGAGCGCCGATTTTCCAGGTGCGCCGCCCGTGCAAGGCTCGTGCAATGGATCTTGAATTGAAGGGAAGGACCGCGCTGATCACCGGCGGCAGTCGGGGCATCGGCCTGGCCGTGGGGGCCCGCTTCGCCGAGGCCGGCGCCAACGTGATGCTCGTTTCGCGCAAGTCCGATGACCTCGAAGCAGCAGCGGCGGGCTTGGTGGCCAGAGGTGCCGACGCGGAGCGGGTCGCCTGGCGCACCGCCCATGTCGGGAGGCCGGAGGACGCAACGTCCAGTGTGGCCGACACGGTCGCCCGGTTCGGGGGCCTCGACATCCTGGTCAACAACGCGGGGACCAACCCCTACTTCGGGCCGATGATCGACATCGACCTGGTCCGCGCGCAGAAGACGTTCGAAGTGAACCAGCTCTCGGTCCTCGTGTGGACCGCAGCGGCGGTAAAGGCCGGTTTGCGCGGCTCCGTCATCAACGTCGCATCGGTGGGCGGCCTCGGTGTCGAGCCGAACATCGGGTGGTACAACGTGACCAAGGCGGCAGTGCTGCACCTCACCCGGCAGCTGTCCTTCGAGCTGGCGCCCGATGTGCGGGTCAACGCATTGGCGCCCGGATTGGTCAAGACGAAGCTGGCGGCCGCTCTCTGGGAGGGGCCCGGCGAAGAGCGAATTGCCGCCCACATCCCCCTGCGCCGCATCGGCTTGCCCGACGACATCGCGACGGCGGCACTCTTCCTCGCCTCGGAGGCGTCGTCGTGGGTGACCGGTCAGACCTTCGTGGTCGACGGCGGGACCACGGCCCAACCCTCGGGGGGCGTGGGCTGACCCGGACCGGCGTCTTGCTTCGGGCTGGAGTGTCACACCCAAGGGACCTTGCCCGTCTCAGTGGGTGACCCGAAGAGACGAAAGGAGGGATGGCCCTCATGGCCCATGTCCCATTGCTGAACAAGGGCGGGGGAACGATCGCCCGCCTCGCCCGTTCCTACACCCGGCACCGCTTCGGCCAGATGGTCGAGCCCACCGCGGCCGCTTCGCACCATGCGGGAGTCCTGGTCGCCATGGGCAGCCTCGAGACCGCTGCGCAGCGTGGTTGGAAGAAGCTCGACCCGACGCTCCGGTGGCTGGCCATCGAGGCGACGGCTGCGCGTATCGGCTGCTCGTGGTGCATCGATTACGGGTACTACGAGGGGATGCACGACGGCATCGACCCCGCCAAGGTGCAAGCCGTCGTCGAAGGCTGGCGGTCGAGCCAGCTGTTCGACGAGCGTGAACGAGCCGTGCTCGAGTACGCCGAAGTGGCGACCGGGTGCCCCGGCGAGGTGTCCGACGAACTTGCCGCACGCGTCCGAGGCCACCTGAGTGATGCCGAATTCGTGGAGCTCGCCGCCTGGGTGGCGCTCGAGAACTTCCGCTCGCGTTTCAACGCCGGACTCGGACTCCGCAGCCAGGGGTTCTCCGACTCCTGCGCCGTCCCGATGCCCGAGATCGCCCCGCAGGCAGACGAACGCCCCGATGTCGTCGCCTGATCTCGACGCCGAGGCGGCGACGTTCGAGGAGTGGCGCTCCCTGCTTTTCGGCATTGCGTACCGCATGCTGGGCAGCGCCACCGATGCCGAGGACGTCGTACAGGAGGCGTGCATCCGGTGGCTCCGGCGCGGCCCACAGCCCGTCGAATCGGTGCGCGCGTACCTGGTCACGATCGTGACGCGGCTGTGCCTCGACCAACTCGATTCGGCACGCGTGCAGCGAGAGACCTATTCGGGCCCTTGGCTCCCCGAACCGATCGTCGAGGACGACGTTGCCGCCGTCGACCAGTCGGACTCCCTGTCGCTGGCGTTCCTCGTGCTCCTCGAGGAGCTGACACCCCTTGAGCGGGCCACCTACCTCCTGCACGACGTCTTCGGATATTCGTTCGAGGAGGTCGCGGTCTCACTCGCCCGTAGTCCGGCTGCGTGCCGGCAGCTCGGTGCCCGCGCCCGCAAGCATGTCGACGAGCGCCGCCGGCGCTTCGACGCCGACTTCCAGCACGGCCGGGAACTGACGGATCGCTTCGTCGTCGCCTGTGCGACCGGCGACGTGTCGGGGCTGCTCGCCATGTTGTCGGACGACGTGGTGGTGTGGACGGACGGCGGTGGCAAGGTCCGTGCCGCCCTGCGGCCGGTGATCGGACCCCACCGTGCCTCGCGCTTCTTGATCAACGTGGCCAAGAAGGTCCAGGGCTGGCCCCGCTCCGTTGTCCTGAACGGGCAGCCGGCAACGGTGTTCGTCGAGGACCACGCCGTCCTCGCGGCCTTGGTGCTCGACATCCTCGAGGGTCGCATCGTCGGCGTGCGGGTGGTGAGCAATCCGGACAAGCTGGCCCGCCTGAGCACGCACCTCGAAACTCAGTCCTGATCGAGGTCAGGACAGCGCGCGCCGGCGGACCTTTCCCGACGCCGTCCGCGGCAGGTCGTCGACAATCACGAGCTCCTTGGGCGCCGCCCACGGTGCGATCGTGTCGGCGACGACCTTACGCAGGTCGTCGAGCGAGGGAGCGTCGTGGGCCGGCACGATCCAGGCCACGACGCGTTCACCCCACTCGGGGTCCGAGCGCTTCCACACCGCCACCTCGGCGACGTCGGGGTGGGCACTCAACACGCGTTCGACGACGTCGGGCCACACCTTTTCCGCGCCGGTCGTGATCACATCGTCGATGCGTCCGGAGACGGCCAGGTTCCCGTTTTCCTCGAACTGGCCCGCGTCCCCGGTGGCGAACCACGATCGGTCACCGTCCGGTCCGAGGACCCGACCGGTAGACCCGTCCCGGTAGCAGCGGAACAGCATCGGGGCACGGACGAGGATCTCGCCCTCGAACGACCCCCGCCCGGCGTCGTCGGCCGTTGCAAACGAGCTGTCGCCTCGCCGTAGCGCGACATCGACGCCGACGAGTGGGTGCCCGTCGTAGACGATGCCTGAGCCCGTCTCCGTCAGGCCGTACGTCGAGACGACGTTCGCAGGCAGCGAGTCGGGTGCCTTGCTTCCACCCAGGAGAATGCAGGCGAAGACCATGGGTTCAAGGCGCGCCAACGCGGTTGTCACGAGCGAGACATGGGTCGCGCGCCCGGTCCGACCGACCTGCTCGACCGCCTCTGCCTCGAAGCCCGGCATGACCAACAGAGGAGTTCCGGTGACGACGGCCCGCGTGACGACGGCGAGGCCACCGATGTGGGCAAGCGGGAGGCAGGCGAGCCACGAGTGGCGGTTCGGGTCGATTGCCAGCCGTTCGGTTGTCGCTCGGGCCGACGCCTCGACGGCTTCGTGCGTGAGCACGACTCCCTTGGGCTGTCCCGCAGTGCCGGACGTCGCAACGACGAGAGCATCACCCTCCTCGACGCCCACCCCGTCCGGGACGGCATGTTGTTCGCCGTCCGAGCCGACGACCCGGGTGGGCCGCAGCGCGTCCAGCATCACCCGGCGGGCGGCCGCAGGGAGGCGGGGGTCCAGAGGTGCAGCGGCATCTCCGGTGTCCCAAATGGCCCGGAGAGCATCGACAAACCCCATGCCACCAGGCAGATCGAGTGCGACGAGCTCAGGCACCGGCCAGTAGCGTAGGTCGCCGTGCCGACCGTGGTCAGTGGCGTTCTGCCTTCGTGAGCCCTCCTCTCAAGGTCTGGCTCGCCGGGGCCA
>DATHPK010000017.1:0-15189 GCA_035483935.1 Acidimicrobiales bacterium | reverse complement strand
ATCTCGAGGGCCGTGCGGCCGTAGACCGCGGCCAGGACCACGGCACGCCGCTGTTCTGGTGGCAAGACCTCCAGTGCGGAGCGCACGGTGTGACGGACGTCCCCGCGCCGCACCGCGTCCTCCGGGTTGTGCTCGTTACTCCGGAGTGCCGCCGCCGCGAAGTCGTCGGGGTCGGTAGGTACGGCTCGCCGCAACCGCAGCGCGTCGATGGCCAGGTTGCGCGTGATCGTCAGGACCCAGGACACGACCGAGCCCCGTCTCGGGTCGAAAACCGGCGCGTGCTTCCAGACGCGGATCATCGCCTCCTGGGCCACGTCCTCGGCCACCCCGGCGTCCCCCGTCATGGAGTACGCCAACCCGAAGACCCGGCGCTGGTAGCGCCGCACGAACGCGACGGCGGCGGCCTGCTCCCCGACGGCCATCCCGGCGAGCAGGCCCTCGTCGGACAACTCGCCCTCGGCCACGCGCGATTGTCTCATTACCTGGGTATACGGGAGATCGCGCCCGCCGGATTCCACGAAATTCGCAACGATGCCGCAATCCTTGCGGCCTTCCGGTTCGTTGTCCCTTCGTCGCCGCTGCCTCTCCGGCTGCAGGGAGAGGCCAGCGGGACGCATCCCCGGGCCGGGCCTGTGCCCCCTCTCCCGGTTGGGCGCAGGCCCGACCCGGCCCCTCAGCGGAGACCGGCGAAGAGGTCGTCCTCTGGCACCAGGGCGCCGGTGGAGTCGAGGACGCGCACGAAGTACTCCGCGTTCATGATCCGCGAGAACAGTTCCTCCCCCATCTCGAGAAAGAAGATGTTGTCGCTCTGGCTGGCGTGCGCCGCCAGCGACGCGTACTTGCGGCCCGTCACCTCGCTGACGTCGATCCTGGTCGTGACGAGCTCGTCCGGTGTCCCGAAGTCCGGGTTCTCCTCGACCTCGCGTGGCTGCTCGATGCCCGTCTCCTGCAGCACTTCGCGGAAACCACTCAGCGCGGAGCGCGGGAGCGCGGTGTAATAGAGCTTGGCCGGAATACCCGAGTCCGCGACGGCCGCCTGCGTGATCCGGTTGGCCTGGATGTGGTCGGGATGGCCGTAGAAGCCGTTCTCGTCGTAGGTCACCACCA
The DNA here is from genome assembly GCA_035483935.1 of Acidimicrobiales bacterium. Taxonomy (GTDB): domain Bacteria; phylum Actinomycetota; class Acidimicrobiia; order Acidimicrobiales; family RAAP-2; genus Bog-473. The sequence goes on along the minus strand of DATHPK010000017.1, from coordinate 14,082 downwards.
CCTGCGGCCGGTACTTGCGCATCAGGTCGGCCAGTCGCCCCGCCGGCTCGTCGATCGGCGTCCGCCAGAACGACCCGGCCGCGTCGTTCTGCGGCCAGCCGTCCATCCCCGAGTCGTGGTACCCGAGCAACTCGAGGTGGGACACCCCGAGCACTTCGCAGCTCGCCTCCAACTCGGCGATGCGCAGCGGCACGACGACGGCCTCGTCGTGACCGGGGTCGCCCGGCTTCACCCCGCCCGGCGCGTCACCGAGCTCGCCGTTCGTGCACGTGACCAGCACCGTCTGCACCCCTTCTCCGGCGTACCGGGCCAGGATCCCTCCGGTCCCGATCGCCTCGTCGTCGGGATGGGCGTGCACGGCCATGAGGGTGAGAGGTTCGGCGGGCATCCCGGCAGCGTATGGGGCGCCGGCGACCCGCGATCACGTTTGGAGGTGGCCCACCGCGGCGGCCAGCAGCTCGAGCTCGCCCCGCCAGTCTGCCGGCGGCCCGAGTGGGCGCACGATGAACTTGGAGAAGCCGACCTCGAGGAACCGCTCGATCATGGCGCGCAGGCCCGGCATCCCGACCGGGATGATCTCCTCGAGGGGCCGCCCGCGGGCGCGCCGCGCCAACGGCGTCGACGCCAGCGACGCCACGTCGAAGCCCTCGGGCGCATAAGCCAGGCTGACGCCGAAGTGCTCGGGGCTGATGGCGCGTCCGTGCTCGGCGGCCACCCGGTCGATGACCTCCTTGCCGGCCTTGGCGTCCGATGGCGTGCAGAAGGCCGGGACCCAGCCGTCGGCCAGCCGGCCGCAGCGCTCGAGCGCAGACGGCACATTGCCCCCGAGCCACACGTCGAAGGGGTCCTGCACCGGGCGCGGAGACACCGAGACGTCCGTGAACGACCCGGCGATTCCGTCGTGGCTGACCACCTCGCCGGCCCACAATCGGCGCAGCACCGGGAGCGCGTCCTCCATGAGATCGGCGCGCGCAGCCGTCGTGATGCCGATGGCCGAGCGCTCGGCGCCCAGCGCGAGCCCCGGCACGAACGTGAGCAGGAAACGTCCTCGCGAGAGCTGGTCGAGGGTCCCGACGGCCTTCGCCAGCCAGACGAGGTTGCGACCGGGCAGCAGCATGGTGGTGCCGATCTTGAGCCCCGGGCACGCGCCGGCCACCCAGCCCAGGCCGACCAACGGGTCGGGCCCGGGCCGGGTGAGCACCTCGGGCAGCCACAGCGAGTCGAACCCCGTCTCGCCGATCGCGCGCCCCAGCCCGGCCAGGGCCTCCGGCCCGGCGCTGTCCCCGCCGCCGCTGATGCCGATGCGCACCTTCACGCCGCGGCCTCCGGCGCGTCGGCCAACGCGTCGATGGCACGCGCGATGCCGCTGTCGTCGACGTCGCGATGGGTCACGAAGCGCACGGTCCCCGGTGCGATGGCGTGGGCCAGCACCCCGTTTCCCTCCAGGTGCGCCAGCAGCTTGTCGGCATCGCCGTGGCTGAACGTGACGATGTTCGTCCGGACCGCTTCGGGCTCGAGCGAGCCGGGCCAACGCCGCGACACGGCCTCGGCCAACCGCGCCGCCCGCTCGTGGTCCTCGGGGAGACGCGCCGTCATCTCGCGCAGTGCCACGAGCCCGGGGGCGGCGAGCACGCCCGCCTGGCGCATGCCCCCGCCCAGGCGCTTGCGGGCCAGGCGCCCCTCGGCGATGACGTCGTCGGGCCCGGCAAGCAGCGAGCCGACCGGTGCACAAAGGCCCTTCGAGAGACAGCACATGACGGTCGTCGCCACGGCGGTCCAGTCGGCCGCGGCGACACCCGTCGCCGCCTCTGCGTTGAAGAGCCGCGCCCCGTCCATGTGGATCGGCACACCCGTCGCCGCCTCGGCCAGCGCCCGCAGCCCCGGCTCGGTCCAGGGCGCGCCGGAGGCGGCCATGTGCGTGTTCTCGATTGCGATCAACGACACGGCCGGTTGATGGTGCTCCGCGGCGCGGCGGGCATGGCGCACCGCTCCCGGGTCGAGCATGCCGTCGCCGTCATCGAGCTCGATGAACTGGATCCCGGCGTTCATCGCCGCCGCGCCGTACTCGTAGGCCACCACGTGCTGGCGCCGTCCCGCCACGACGGCCGTCCCGGGCCGCGTCAGGACGCGCAACGCGATCTGGTTCGCCATCACGCCGGACGGGACGAACAGCGCGGCCGGCTTGCCGACGCGTCCCGCGAACTCTTCTTCGAGGGCCCTTACCGTGGGGTCCTCGCCGTAGTCGTCGTCCCCCACTTCGGCGTCGGTCATGGCGCGTCGCATGGCTTCCGTGGGGCGGGTCACGGTGTCACTGCGCAGGTCCACCACGTCGCCGGCGGGCACGGCTGCAGGTTAACGGCGCCCCGTTACGCTGCGGCGATGACGACGCCTCCTTCTGGGGCCGGCCCCGAGTCGTTCACCGTGCCCGGCGGCCAGCGCAGCATCCACGACCTGCTCGGCGTCGAGGTCGTCGAGGCCGGTCCCGAAAGGGTCGTGCTGCGGCTCCCCGTGGACTGGCGGGTGCACCAGCCCTTCGGGCTCCTCCATGGCGGCGTCTCCGCCCTGCTCGCCGAGTCGGCCGCCAGCCTCGGGGCCGCCCTCGCCGCCGGGACCGGACGCAGCGTGGTGGGCATCGAGCTCAGCGCCAGCCACCTGCGCGGGATGCGCGAGGGCCACCTCACCGCCGAGGCCACGCCGGTGCGCGTCGGCCGCACGATCCAGGTGTGGCGGATCGTCCTCAGCGACGACGACGGCCGCGCCATCTGCGAGTCCCGTTGCAGCCTGGCTGTGCTGGAAGGGCCGGGCGGCGTCAGCGGCGGGGTGCAGAATCCGGCCCGGGCGGGATAGGCACGGCGTGCGCACCGACGTACTATGTCGGTGTGACCCAGGTGGGAAGTGGAGCGCTTGGCCCGTCCCTGGGTCTCATCCTCCCTCCCACTACGCAGGGAGAACTCGTCTCGAGCGATGGTAGTACCATGAGTACTACCGACAGTGCGGCCGAGGTGGCCGAACTGTGCCGGCGGGCCGAAGCCACGGGGGCGGCGTCCCTCTGGGCGGTGGACCATCTCTTCTGGCCCCACCCGATCGCAGAGCCGCTGACCACGCTCGCGGTAGCGGCCACCGCGACCTCGCGCCCCCTGCTGGGGACGTGCGTGCTCCAGCTCCCCCTGCGCCGGCCGGCGGCCGTCGCCAAGCAGGCCAACGCGCTGCAGCTGCTCTCGGGGGGGCGCTTCGTCCTCGGGGTCGGCGTGGGGATCCACGAGGGTGAGTACCAACGGGCGGAGACGGACTTCCACCGCCGGGGTCGCCTCATGGACGAAGGTGTGGCCGCGGTGCGGACGGCGTGGGCCCCGGACGCGTCCTCCGATTACGTCATGCGCCCATCGTCGGCCCCGGTCCCGGTCTGGTTCGGCGGCCAGAGCGACGCCGCCCGGCAGCGGGCGGCCCGGACGGGGGACGGCTGGATCCCGTTGTTCCTCACGCCCGACGATTACGCGGCCGCCCTGGCGCAGCTCCGGCGCGAGACCGAGCAGGCCGGGCGCGACCCGGACGCGGTCGAGCCCGGCGTCGTCGTGTTCGCCTGCGTCGGTGACGACGGGGCGCCCGCACGCGGCGCGCAGTGGCTCTCGGACCTGTACCGCCTACCGCCCAAGGCGTTCGCGCGCCACCTCGCCGCGGGCGCGCCCGACGTGTGCGCGGAACGCCTGCGTCATTACGCCGAGGCCGGGGCGCGCCACATCGTCGTGATGGTGGCTGGCTCGCCCGCGGTCGAGCATTTCAGGCAGCTGCAGTCCGCCTTCGCCCCCTCTGCGCGCGTGCTGGCAGGAGCGCCGCGGTGAGCCGGCATCCGACGGAGGTCGCGATCCTCGGCACGGGTATGACCGACATGAGCCGCCGCGACCTCGAGCCCGAGACCATGACCGACCAGGCCGTCGGTGCCGCCCTCGACGACGCCGGCCTCGCCCCCTCCGACCTCGGCCTCGTCATCATGGGCAACGCCATGGCCGGCCGGCTGAGCGACCAGGGCTGTATGCGGGGGCAGACCTGGCTGCGCAAGTTGGGCTTCAGCGATGCGGCCATCATCAACGTCGACAACTCCTGCGCCGGTGGCAGCTCGGCGCTGCACCTCGCCACCATGGCCGCCAGCCTCCAGGACCGTCCGGTGCTCGCCCTCGGCGTCGAGAAGATGTGGACCGGCGACCGCGCCGAGACCATCGCCGGGATCGAGGACGGGCTTCCCGCCGATTACCGACTCGACCTGCACACCAAGGCCCAGTCCGACGTCGACAACCCTGCCGGCAGCATCCTGATGGGCCTCAACAACCGCTGGGCCCTCCATTTGATGGAAGAGACCGGCACGACGCTCGCCCAGATCGCGTCGGCCGCGGTCAAGGCGTTCGACCACGCAGCCCGCAACCCGCTGGCCCAGTGCCAGCGGACGGTGACCGTCGAAGAGGTGCTCGACTCACCCCGGGTGGCCGGTGTGCTCACGCGGCTCATGTGCAGCTCGTTCACCGATGGCGCGGCCGCGGTGATCCTGGCCGGTCCGGACGTCGCGGTGCCCTCGTCGGCCCCGCGTATCGTCGGGTCTGTGGCGCGTTCGGGAAATGGCCTCATCGACTACCACGACCGGCTCAGTCAGGTCGCCGATGCGGCCTGGGAGGCCTTCGGGTGGGGCCCCGGCGACGTCGACATCGTCGAGCTGCACGACGCCACGGCGGCCGAGGAGCTCTTCGCCCTCGAGTCGCTGGGCTTCTTCGGGCCGGGGGAGGCCGGTCCCGCCACCGCGGCCGGCGCCACCCGCTGGGACACGCCCGGTCTCGTCGTGAACCCGAGCGGCGGGCTGGTCGGCCGGGGGCACCCGCTGGGCGCCACGGGCCTGGCCCAGGTCGTCGAGCTGGCGACCCAGTTCAGCGGCCGCGCCGGCGATCGTCAGGTCACGGGGGCGCGCCTGGGTGTCGCGGTCAACACCGGGGGGATCATCTACGGGGACGCCGGGTTCGTCGGCATCCACGGGGTCCGCGCCGGGACCGACGCGTGAGGGGGATCCGGATCACCGGTTGGGGCATCGCGGTACCCGACAAGGTCGTCACCAACGACGATCTCGCGTTCCGCCTCGACACGAGCGACGACTGGATCATGGAGCGGACGGGGATCCGCGAACGCCGCATCGGCGGCACCACGAGCGGCCTCGCCATCGAGGCCGCGCAGGCGGCCCTGGCCAAAGCCGGCCGCGCGCCCGACGACGTCGACAACCTCGTGCTCGCCACCACGACGCCGGACGCCATCGTCCCGGGCACGGCGACGACGGTGCAGAACGGCATCGGCATGCGCGGCGGCGCCGTCGATCTCAACGCCGCGTGCTCAGGCTTCGTCTACGGCCTCGTCGCGGCGGCGGGCCTCATCGCCGTGGGCTCGGGACCAGTCCTGCTCGTCGGGTCCGAGACGCTGACGCGCATCACCGACATGGACGACCGCCGCATCGCCATCCTGGTCGGCGACGGCGCTGGAGCGGTCCTCGTCGAGCCGGCCGACGGCCCGGGTGCGCTGCTCAGTTGGAACCTGAACTCCGACGGCTCGCTCCGGCACCTGCTCAAGTGCGACCACGGCGGCACGTTGTACATGGACGGCAAGGAGGTCTTCCGCCGGGCCGTCCGCGTCGTCGTGGAGTCGGCCGAGCGCGCCATGGCCGATGCCGGGCTCGGTCCCGAGGACGTCGCGCTCATGGTGCCCCACCAGGCCAACCTGCGCATCATCCAGGCTGCCTGCCAGCGTCTGGACATACCGGAGGCCCGCACCGCGGTGGTCATCGACCGCTACGGCAACACCTCGTCGGCCTCCATACCTCTCGCCCTCAACGACTGCCTCGAGCACGGCCGTATCCATGAGGGCGACCACGTCCTGCTCACCGGGTTCGGTGGCGGGATGACGTGGGCCAGCGCGATCCTGCGCTGGACCACATGAGCGGAACGGGCGGCGCGAGCCCGACGCTGGTCGTCCTGGCCGCGGGACGCGCCAAGCGGTACGGCGGCTGCAAGCCGCTGGCGCCTGTCGGCCCGCACGGCGAGGCCGTCATCGACCTGGTCGCCTCCGATGCGCTGGCGGCCGGGTTCGGTTGCATCGTGCTAGTGCTCGGTCCCGACACGGGCCCGGCCATCCGTTACCACGTGGAGCACACCTGGCCCGAGGCGGTCGACGTCCGCTGCGCGCTCCAGCCCGAGCCCCGCGGTACCGTCGACGCGGTGTTGAGTGCGGCGGAGTTCGTGCGTGACGCCCCCTACGGCGTCGGGAACGCCGACGACATCTACGGGACCGCCGGCTGCGCGCTCCTGGCCGAGCACCTGCGGGGGGGTGGCGACGCCAACGCCCTCGTGGGCTACCGCCTGGCCGACGCCATCATCGGCTTCTCAGCCGTCACACGGGGGATCTGCCGGGTCGATGCGGCGGGCCGGCTCCTCGGGGTGGACGAGCGGCGACAGGTGCGGGCCCTCCATGAGGGTGGGTTCGTCGCCGGCGACGGCCGCGAGCCGGCCTCGCTGCCCGGTGACGCCCGGGTCTCCATGAACCTGTGGGGATTCACCCCCGAGTTCCACAAGGTCCTCCAGGCGGCCCTGGACGGCGCGGTGGACGCCTCCGAGGAGAAGGAGGTCCTGCTGCCCGAGGTGGTGGCCGGATCCCTCGGGACGAGCTCGTTCTCCGTGCTTCCGGCCGAGGGCCGCTGCGTCGGGGTGACCCATCCCGATGACCTTGCCCTCGTGCAGGCCGAGCTGAACCGCGAGATCGCCGCGGGGGAACGGCCCGCCCGGCTCTGGCCCTCGCTGGGCTGACCCGGCTGCGCCGGGCCCCCGCCGGCGCACCAAACCGGCATTTTCGCCCGCCCCACGGGCCTGAACGCGGGGTACGGGGCGTCCCGCCGTTACCCCCACATGGGGAATGGAATGGGAGGGTCCGATCGGGGCCCGGACGCGACGCAACCCCGAGTAACCGTTCGGCCGAAGCCTCCCGTGCTCCTCGGGGTCGCGTCCACGATGACCCGCTGGCAGCAGGCGGTGGTCGTGTCGGACAACCCCCGCCCGTGCCGGCCCCGACGACTCCAGGGAAGCCGCCGCGACGCACCACGGACCATCTGCGTACGAAGCTTCCGGCCCACTCCGGTCACGCTCCCCTTGCGGGGCTCGCTCCCATCCCTCGATCCCACCTTGCGGTGTTCTCTCGGCTTCCCGCTGTTCCGCCTTGCGGCTTCCCTTTGGGCTTCCCTCACTCCCACCTTGCGGTGGTCGCTTGAGGTTCGGCGGGCTTTTGTCTCCGAACTGGAGACAGATTGCGCTTCTCGTCACGCAAGGTCAATGGACATTCGCGAAATCCAGACGTTCTCCCCATCTTTCTTCCGGTCATCCCCAAGGGTTGCCCGCGCCGTCCCCAGCTCTTCCCCATGCTGAGCCGCGCGACGCACCGCAGACCGCGCCGCGGCGGTGCCCTCGTGGCCGGCATCGTCGCCGTCGTCGTCGCCGTCGCCACGCTCGGCGTGGCCGTTTTCACGCTCAACACGCCGAAGGCGGGCGCCCGCGCCGCCCGGGAAGCGGGCGAGGCCCGGGTGTCGCACCTCGCCCGGGAGTCGACTCTCGATCCGGCGTCGACGCTCGGCTCCGCGGTAGGGGCCACCGCGCTCGGGTTGCGCACGTCCTTCTACGAGCCACCCGTCCTGGCGGATCCCGCGAACCCCGGCATGATCGTGAACTCCGGCGCCGATCAGCCCGACCCCTTCGTCTTCGTGCAGAACGGCCGCTACTACCTCTTCACGTCGAAGGACGAGGTGCCACAGGACGTGCCGGTCCGCTCCGCCACCGTGTTCGGGCAATGGGGCCCGCCGAGCGACGCGTTGCTGGACCCACCCGCCTGGGCCACCGCCAATGCCATGTGGGCGCCGGACGTCGCGCAGTTCGGGAACGACTACATGCTGTACTTCACCTCGGAACTGGCGGGCTCGTCGCCCCCGACGATGTGCATCGGCGACGCCATCAGTGCCAACCCGGCCGGGCCCTACCTCCCGTCGCAGGTGCCCTTCATCTGTCAGCAGTCGATGGGAGGCTCGATCGACCCCCGAGTCTTCGTCGACTCGAACGGCCAGCCCTCCATGGTCTGGAAGTCGGACCAGAATGCGCTCAAAGAAAACATCCCGACCGAGATCTGGAGCCAGCCCCTCAGCGCCGACGGCCTCCATCTCCTCGGCGCGCCGACCGAGATCTTCTCGCCCGACGAGGCGTGGCAGAACTCCATCGTCGAGGCGCCGCAGATGGTCCTCGTCAACGGCGCCTACTACCTCTTCTACTCGGGCGGCTGGTTCAACCAGCCCAGCTACGCGATCGGGGTCGCCCGCTGCACCGGCCCCGATGGCCCGTGCCACGACACTTCCTCATCCCCGTTCCTCGGGTCTGACGCGCAAGGCGCGGGACCGGGCGAGGAGTCGGTTTTCAGCAACGCCGCCGGCATCTGGTTGATCTACACCCCGTGGTGCTCCACCCTGCCCAATCCGGGACCACCACGCCCGGTTGCGCTGGCGCACCTCGGCTTCCAACCGGACGGGCCCTACCTCGCCGCGCCGCTCGAAACCAGTTCGAAGAACTGAGCCGTCGCCGCGCCCGACGCAGCATCAGCTACAGCGGCGTGACGTACGCCCCCGAGATCCCGCCGTCGACCAGGAACGTCGACGCGGTGACGAACGAAGCGTCGTCGCTGGCGAGGAAGGCGGCCGCCGCCGCGATCTCGGACGCCTCGCCGAAGCGCCCCATCGGGATGTGCACGAGCCGTCTCGCCGCCCGCTCGGGGTCCTTGGCGAACAGCTCCGCCAGCAGCGGGGTGTTCACCGGGCCGGGGCACAACGCGTTCACCCGCACCCCCTGGCGGGCGAACTGCACACCGAGCTCCCGCGAGAGCGAGAGCACGCCCCCCTTGCTCGCGGTGTAGCTGATCTGGCTCGTCGCCGCGCCCATGACCGCCACGAAGGACGCCGTGTTGATGATCGAGCCCTTCCCCCGCGCCAGCAGGTGCGGTAGTGCGTGCTTGCAGCACAGGTACACCGACGTGAGGTTCACGCGCTGCACGCGCTCCCACGCGTCGAGGCCCGTCTCGAGGATGGAGTCGTCGTCGGGGGGGCTGATGCCGGCGTTGTTGCAGCAAATGTCGAGGCCGCCCTGCCGGGCGACCACCTCGCCGTACAGCGCCTCGACCTCCTCCGAGGACGTCACGTCGGCCCGCACGAACATCCCGCCGACCTCTGCCGCCACCGCGCCGCCCGCCTCGTCGTCCAGGTCCACGACGGCGACAACGGCGCCCTCGGCGGCGAAGCGCTCGCACATGGCGCGCCCGATGCCGCTGGCGCCGCCGGTGACGACGGCAACCTTGCCGGCGAGCCGGTAGGCGTAGGGAACGTTGTCGGTCATGTCGCTCCTTACTCCGAGGAGATGAAGACGTTCTTCACGTCGCTGAACGCATCGAGGGCGTCGGGGCCGAGCTCGCGCCCGATGCCGGACTGCTTCATGCCGCCGAACGGCGTCCAATAGCGGACTGACGAGTGCGAGTTGATCGAGAGCGTTCCCGTCTCGACCGCCCGGGCCACCCGCAGCGCACGGCCGATGTCGCGGGTCCAGAGCGAACCGGAGAGCCCGTAGGGGGTGTCGTTCGCCAGCCTGATGGCGTCCGCTTCGTCCTCGAAGGGGATCACCACGACCACCGGGCCGAAGATCTCCTCGACCGCAGCGCTGGCGTCGGGCGCCACCGGCGCCAGCACCGTCGGCGCGAACCAGTTGCCGGCGCCGTCCGGGCACGACCCCCGCACCGCGACGGGTGCGTCGTCGGGCACGAACGACGCCACTTTCGCCAGGTGCTCCGCCGAGATCAGCGGCCCCATCTCGCTCGACTCGAGCGCCGGGTCGCCCACGGCCACACCCTCTACGGCCGGCTCGAGCAGCTCCATGAAGCGGTCGTACACCCTGCGCTCGACCAGGATCCTCGAGCGGGCGCAGCAGTCCTGGCCCGCGTTGTCGAACACGCCGTAGGGCGCCTGCGCCGCCGCCAGCTCGAGGTCGGCGTCGGCGAAGACGATGTTGGCGGACTTGCCACCGAGCTCGAGCGTCACTCGCTTGATCTGCGCGGCGCATCCCGCCATCACCGCGCGTCCGACCTCGGTCGATCCGGTGAAGCAGACTTTGCGCACGGCCTCGTGCACGACGAAGCGCTCTCCCACGACGCTGCCCTTGCCGGGCAGGATCTGCAACACGCCGGGAGGCAGCCCCGCCTCGAGCGCCAACTGGCCGATGCGCAGCGCGCTGAGCGGCGTCATCTCGGCGGGCTTGAGCACGACGGTGTTGCCGGCGGCCAGGGCGGGAGCGAAGCCCCACCCGGCGATGGCCATCGGGAAGTTCCAGGGCACGATCACGCCGACGACGCCGAGCGGCTCGTGGAAGGTCACGTCGATGCCGCCGGGGACCGGGATCTGTTTCCCGCTGTGGCGCTCGGGCGCCGCGGCGTAGAACTCGAGCACGTCGCGCACGTTGCCCGCCTCCCAGCGGGCGTTGGCGATCACGTGGCCGGCGTTGGCGACCTCGAGTCCGGCCAGCTCCTCGACGTGCGCGTCGACGGCGGCCGCGAAGCGACGGAGCAGGCGCGCCCGGTCGCCGGGGCCGACGTCCCGCCATGTCTCGAACGCGGCGCCGGACCGCTCGATGGCGGCGTCGGTCTCCGCCGCCGTGAGTCCGGGCACCGTCTCGATCACGTCGCCGGTGGCGGGGTTGCGCACGTCCACGGGAGGGATCTTTGCCGAAGTCAGGGTCTGCACCCGACGCCACGCCCCGACCGGCGGCGCGGAGCCGCCGATAGTGTGCGGGGCCGTGCCCGAGTCCGCCGAGACGCCGACCACCGTCCAGTTCAACCTGGCCAAGGCCTTCGACGTCCTCGTCGAGAGCCTGGCCGACCACGAATGCATCGTGTGGCGGGACCGCCGCCTCACCTACGGACAGGTGCAGGAGCGCTCCCGCCGGCTGGCGTCCTACCTGCACGCACGGGGACTCACCGTGTACCGGGAGCGGCCCGAGCTGCGGGGTTGGGAGTCGGGACAGGACCACGTGGCGCTCGCGCTCTACAACGGCAACGAGTACCTCGAGGGGATGCTGGGCTCCTACGGCGCCCGTGTCGCCCCGTTCAACGTCAACTACCGCTACGTCGGCGAGGAGCTGCGCTACCTCCTCGACGACGCCCGGCCACGGGCGCTGGTGCTGCACTCGTCGCTGGCGCCGACGTTCGCCGAGGTGCTCCCGACGCTGAAGGAAGCGCCGGACGTGCTGCTCCAGGTCGAGGACGAATCGGGCAACGCCCTCCTCCCCGGGGCGGAGTGGTACGAGGAGGCGTTGTCCAAGTCCTCACCCGACGGCGCACCGGTCGAGCCCTCCCCCGACGATCTCTACATCCTGTACACGGGCGGCACGACGGGCATGCCCAAGGGTGTGCTGTGGCGCCAGCACGACATCTTCATGGCGGCCATGGGCGGGCGGAAGGTCGGCACCTGGGAGATCCTCACCAGCTATGAGGGCCTCACCGCACGGCTGACCGAGAGCACGCCGCTCAAGCTGTTGGTGCTGCCGCCGCTGATGCACGGCGCGGCGCAGTGGGCCTGCTTCATGCTGATGGCGCAAGGGGCGACGCTCGTCTTCCCCGACGACACCCGCCGCGTCGACCCCGACGACGTGTGGTCGACCGTCGAGCGCGAGAAGGCCAACACGATGACCATCGTCGGCGACGCCATCTTGCGCCCGCTGCTGCTGCAGCTCGACAAGAAGAGCTACGACCTCTCCTCCTTCTTCGCCGTCGGCAACGGCGGCGCACCGCTCACGCCGGCCGTGCGGGCGATGGCGATGGAGCGGCTGCCCAACCTCGTGATCTCGGACTCGGCGGGCTCGTCGGAGACCGGGGCGCAGATGCACGTGACGTCGGTCGACCCCATCGAGGCGGGGACGTTCATTCCAGGACCGGGCACCGTCGTCGTGGACGAGTCGCTCACGAGGGTGCTGGCGCCGGGTCACGAGGGCAACGGGTGGCTGGCACAGACCGGGAGCGTGCCGCTCGGGTATCTCGGGGACGAGGCCAAGACGGCGCGGACCTTTCCGGTGATCGACGGGGTGCGGTATTCGATCCCCGGCGACCGGGCGCGTCACCTGTCGGACGGTTCGATCACGCTGTTGGGTCGGGACTCGGTGACGGTGAACTCGGGCGGCGAGAAGATCTTCGTCGAGGAGGTCGAGCGGGCCATCGCCGGGCACCCGTCGGTGGCCGACGTCGTCGTCACGGGCCGGCCGTCCGAGCGCTGGGGTTCCGAGGTCGTGGCCGTGGTGCAGCTGGCCGAAGGTGCCGAGGGCGACGAGGCGTCGATCGTCTCGCATGCATCGGGCCACATCGCGAGGTTCAAGCTGCCCAAGCAGGTGGTGTTCGTGGAGCGGATCCAGCGATCGCCCTCGGGGAAGGCGGACTACCGCTGGGCGGCCGAGACCGCGGTCAAGGAGGCGTAGGACCGGGTCGATGGCGGCTGGGGTTGGGCCGGTCGTGGCGACGGAGCGTCTGGTGCTGCGTCCGTTCTCCGACGTGGACCGGGGTCCGTTCTTCGCGCTGAACACGCACCCGTCGGTGGTCGAGTCGCTGGGCTGGTCGCCGAGCCGGGCCGAGAGCGACGCCATCGTCGACCACATCGGCGAAGAGATGTCCCGCGAGGGCTGGGGGATCTGGGCCGTGGAGGTGGCGGGCGAGACGCCGTTCGTGGGCATGGTGGGGCTGCATCAGGCGCGGGCGGAGCTGCCGTTTGCGCCGGCCGTCGAAGTGGAGTGGCGCCTCCACCCGGACCATTGGGGCCACGGCTACGCCACCGAGGCAGCGGCGGCCTCGCTGCGATTCGGTTTCGACGAGGCGGGACTGAGCGAGATCGTCGCCTATACGACGACGCTCAACACCAGGTCGCAGGCGGTGATGGCGCGCATCGGCATGGAGCACGACCGGGCGGGGGACTTCGACCACCCACGCCTGCCCGAGGACAGCCCGCTGCGCCGGCACGTGCTGTACCGGGTCACCAGTGAGGGGTGGTCGGTCACCAGGTCACAGTCTTCCCCTACCGTGACGTCATGAGCGCGAAGGATGCCGGGGCCGACGGCGTACGGCGTTGTGAATGGGCCGGCACCGACCCCGAGATGGTGTCGTATCACGACACGGAGTGGGGCGTGCCGGTGCACGACGACACGCTGCATTTCGAGTTCCTCCTGCTGGAGGGCGCGCAGGCGGGCCTGAGCTGGTCGACGATCCTGAAGCGCCGCGCCGGCTACCGCAAGGCCTTCGCCGGCTTCGACGCGGCCAAGGTCGCGCGCTTCACGCCGGCCAAGGTGGAAAAGCTGCTCACCGACACCGGCATCATCCGCAACCGGGCCAAGGTCGAGGCTGCGGTGCGCAACGCACGCGGCTTCCTCGCCGTGCAGGAGGAGTTCGGCTCCTTCGACGACTACATCTGGGGCTTCGTCGGGGGCCGCCCGATCGTCAACAAGTGGCGGCGCATGGCGCAGCTGCCCCCGATCTCGGCGGAGTCAGAGGCGCTGAGCAAGGACCTCAAGCGGCGCGGCTTCGGCTTCGTCGGCCCCACCGTCTGTTACTCGCACCTCCAGGCGGCGGGCCTGGTCAACGACCACGTGGTGAGCTGCTTCCGCTACGGAGAGCTCAGCGGGGCCTGAGCGGCCGCGCCATCACGATGCGGGTGCCGTAGCGGGCCATCACCGGCTCCTCGGGCTCCAAGCCGTGGGCGACCAACCAGTCGTCGGCGGGGCCCACCTCGACGAAGCCCTCCGACGCGTAGAAGGGCCCGTTCCAGGGCACGTCGCGGAACGTGGTGAGGGTGAGCTCGGGATAGCCGCGGGCTTCGGCCCAGTCGATCCCGGCCCGGAGCAGGGACCGCCCGAGCCCATGGCGGCCGTGCTCGGGGCGCACCGAGAGCTGTTCGAGGTGCGCGCCGTCGCCGACCGCATCGATGCGGCACAGGCCGACCGGTGGATCGCCGAC
>DATHPK010000016.1:0-5492 GCA_035483935.1 Acidimicrobiales bacterium | reverse complement strand
TGGGGCCAGATCAAGCCCGCCGCCGCGCTGAGGGCCGCAAGCACGCCCAGTGAGACCACGATCACCACCTCGATGGCGGCTCCGCTGAGGGGCCGGAACAGTCCCTCGAGGACCACGCCGATGACCGGCGCCACGATGAGGAAGAGAATGGGCATCGCGGCCCAGGCGCTGATGCCCCACTGGTCGTGCAGCTGCCAGTAGGTGAAGGCGCAGAACATGGCGATGGCGCCGTAGGCGAAGTTGAAGACGCCGACCGTCTTGTAGGTGAGGACCATCCCCATGGCGGCGAGTCCGTAGAGGCCGCCGGTGAAGATGCCGATGACGATGAACGGCCAGTACGCGCTCATCTAGGACGCCTGGGTGGGCTGTCCGCCGCAGAAGAGCCCGGATGCGGGTGCCTTGCGGACGAACCCGTTCCCCTTGATCTGCACGTCGACGTCGCAGTCGTACGTGCCGTGCGAACTGGGCGTGTAACCGCCGAGCGCGCCGCCACCCGTCCAGTTCTGCAGGGAGTCGAACACCTTGACGACGCTCGCCCGGGTCGGGTTGTGCCCACTCTCGATCAGGGCGTAGATCAGCATCTGCCCCGCTTCCCAGGCGAGGAAGCCGAAGCCGCTGGGGGAGTCGCCCGGCTCATAGGTCGCGAGCTGCTGCTGGTACATCTGGACCATGGTCTGGTTCTCGTTCAGGGGGATGAACGGGAGGCCGACGATCAGGCCCTGTGCCGCGGACGCGCCCGCCACCTGGATCATGTCGGGCGTGTAGGCGTCGAACGTCGCGGCGACGTAGCCCGGGATGTACTGCTGCTGCTGCATCGCCTGGAGCATCTTGGCGTTGCCGGTCACGTCCATCGTGTCGATGACGCCGTTGCATCCGTGTTGCTGCATCGCCGCCACGTCGCTCTCGAGCGAGGCCGAGGCCGGCGACACCGAGAAGTCGGTGTAGCAGACGGTGCCGCCCTCGTCCGAGTACACCTTCTCGAACTGTTCGGCCGCTTGTGCGCTGATGGCGATGGAGTACGAGAGGAACGCCATCTTCGTCGGGAGGTAGCCGGACTGCTTCGCCAGCCGGTAGATGCCGTCGGAGATGTAGTACGGCCCGCCCGGCGGCGTCTGGTTGCAGCTGCCGCCGGCCGGCGACCAGTACGTGGGCGACTCGGAGCGGTTGCAGTTGATGGCGAACCCGACGTCGGGGACGTTGGCCGATGCCATCCCGGGCACGCCCCCGTTGTCGCCGTCAGAGGTCGAGCCGACGAACGCCATCACCTTCGGGCTGAGATCGGCGACGTCCGCCGCATTGGTCGAGGAGTTCTGCCCGTCGTCCTCCACGTCGAGCGAGAGCTTCCGTCCGCATATCCCGCCGGCGGCGTTGACCGCGGCGAACAAGGCCTGCACGGCCTGGGGCCCTTGGGGGAACGAGCCCGTGAGCGGGCCGGTCATCCCGCTGACGTTGCCGAGGGTGATCGACGTCGGCGTGACCCCGGTGTCCGACGCGGTGTTGCCGGAGGTGCCGCTGCACAGTGCCGCCTCGGCGGCGGGGGCGAAGTTGAACCCGGCCGAGGTCGCCGTCGCCGACGACGCCGGGGGACTGGTCGCGCCTGCTGGGGCATTCGCGGCGGCGCTGTTGCTGGCGGTGCGCACCCCGCCCCCGGAGACGGCCGATCCCCCGGAGCCGCCCAGCGCCTGGGCCGGGGAGTTGCACGCCGCGGCGGTGGTCGAGGTCGTGGTGGACGAGGTCGCCGTCCCTTTTGACTTGGTCGTCGTGGTGGTTGTTGCGGCGGTCGATGTCGTCGAGGTCGAGCACGGCACCGTGGTGGCACTGCCCACGGCCTGGGCCACGCCGTTTGCTTCCGTGCCTCCTCCCGACGCCCCGAGATAGGGGGAGACCCGGGCGCCGCATGAGGTTGCGATGAGGGACAGCACCAGGAGCGCGAACAGCCCCGCCCGCCTTTTGCTCACGTGTGCCCCCCGCATTCAGGCATACCTAGGTAACACGGCCACACCCGCAGCCCTTCGGGGTTCCCGGCCTCTTCGGACCGGCATTTTCGGGCCGACCCATGCTCGGGGGCCCGCCGGCACCCATCGGCCGGCTGATGCCCCCGTGCCAGCGGGGCCTCTCAGAGACCGACCGTTCTCACGCCCCGGCGAGACGAGGGCGTTGTCCACAGGTTGAGAATCCGGGCCGGCGCTTCTCGGAAGTGGCCCGCCCCAGCCCGGGGAGGCCGGCGACCGTCAGCCGGCGAGGCGCGCCAGCGGCTCCCGTGACAGCCACACGACGCCGAGGCCCTCGCTGAGGGGCTCTTGGTGCTGCACCGACAGGCCGACACCCGCGAACCACGACCGCAGCTCGCCCCAGGAGTGGCCGGGGACCTTGTGATACTCGATGACCAGGCGCTCCACGGCTGCCCAGCTTTCGGGCGACGACGCCGCCACCAGCTCGTACTCGCCGCCCTCGCAGTCGATCTTCACGACGTTCGGAGGCGCCGGCAACGCTTCGACCGCGGCGTTAAAGGTCGTCGTCGCCACGGTGATGGTGGCACCGGTGTTTCCCTGCGCGCCGACGAGGCTGTTGGTCCCGCTGCCCCCTTCGTTGTCGTCCAGCTCCGCCGTGCCCACGACCGCGGCGAGCGCCTCCTCGACGACCGTGATGCGGTCGTCGAACCCGTTCCGCTCGACGTTGCGCCGCAGGACCGAGGCACTCGTAGGGGAGGGCTCGTACGTGCGGATCGTCGCCTTCGGCTCGAGCTGGGCCAGGCGACAGGCGAAGGTGCCGATCTGGCCACCGACGTCGAGCACCTGGAGCGGTTGCCCCGCCAGCGTTCCGAGGAACCATTCGAAGTGGTAGCAGTCCTCCGCGAAGATCTCGTAGATCGGGACCCGCGCCCCGGCCCGGTTCGGGCACTCGATGACGAGGCCGTCCTTCGTGTTGAACGTCAGGGTCTCAGGCCCGCGGCCCATCTTCTCGCGGGCCATGTCGCCGAGGACCGCGGCCCAATTGGAGAACGTCCGCGGCGTCTGCCAGACCCGCAATGCCTGGTGTCGCGCGTGCTCGGTGCTGGGCAACCTCATCCCTCCATCGTCTCCCTCTTCGACCGGTCCCGCCGGGCGCGATCGAACCAGGAGGTCGTATTTCCTCGTCAGGAGAACGCCGTGGGCACCCTCTCCTTTCGCCCGACCGGATCCGAAAGGTGAAGGAGGCCCTCCTCCGCGCTCGAACGCCCGTTCGGACTACTCGACCGAAGACAGCCGCACGTTCCGCAGCGTCCCGGTCGAGCGGGCGGCCGCCACCACGCCGGCCGCCGCCGCGATCCCCGCCAGCACATACGCGGTGACCGAGAACGCGTGTGCAGCGTCGGCGGCGGCACCGCCGGCCTTCACGATGTCGCCCCCCGCCACCGTGAAGACGGTTCCCGTGATGGCCAGCCCGAGTGCCGTGCCCAATCCCCGCGTCATGTTCAGCACGCCCGACGCCATCCCGGCGTGCTGCTCCGGTGCGGCGCCCATGATCGAGGCGTTGTTGGGGGAGGTGAACAGTCCCATCCCCACACCGACACACGCCAACAGCGCGAGGAAGCCCGCCGTCGGTGGGCGCAACGCACCCAGCAGCACCAACGCCACTGCCACCAGCGCCATCCCGGCCACGCAGAACAGGCGCGCGCCCGCCTTGTCGGCCAGTCGGCCGGCGACCGGTGCCACGATGCCGAACGCGACGGGAAAGACCATGAGCTCCAGCCCCGAACGCGCGGTCCCGACACCAACGCCGTGCTCGAGATAGAACGGCACCAGCAACAGCACCCCGAACATCACCAGATAGGACCCCATCCCGCTGGCGATCCCCGTCGAGAAGCGGAGGTTCCGGAACAGACCGAGGTCGAGCATCGGGTCGTTGTCGCGCCGCTCGTGCCACACGAAGACGACGAACAACACGGCGGCCGCCACGAACGACGACACGATCAGCGGCGATCCCCAGCCCGACGTCGCGCCGAACGAGATTGCGCAGAGGAGGGCCACGACGGCGGGGAAGAAGATCGCGAGTCCCGCCCAGTCGAAGCGGACCCGCGCCAAGAGTTCCCGCGAGCGCGGCACGAGCAGCACCGCCGCCACCGCGCCGAACAAGCCGAAGGGCACGTTCACGAAGAAGATCAGCCGCCACCCGCCGGCCGCCAGCAACAGACCCCCGATCGTCGGGCCCAGTGCGAGTCCCAACGCCTGCGCCGCTCCTTGGAAGCCGATTGCGCGCCCCAGCGACGCCGCCGGCACCACGAGCAAGATGATGGCCAACGAGTTCGCCTGCAGCATCGCCGCCCCCACCGCCTGTAGCGCCCGGAACCCGCAGAGCCACCCCAGGCCCGGCGCCAGCCCGCACAGTACCGATGCCGCCGTGAAAATCAGGAACCCATAGACGTAGAGCAGCTTCCGGCCCCACATGTCGGCAAAACGCCCCACCGCCGTCACGGTCGCGACCAACACCAACAAATAGGACAGCCCGACCCACGTGACCGCACCCACCGACGCGTCGAACGTCTTCTGCAGGGTCGGCAGCGCCACCGTCACGATCGAGGCGTCCAGCTGGCCCATGAAGGCACCGACGCACACGGCGGCGACGGCGAACCATGGCGCATTCGGGCGCTCCCGGATGGCTTGCGGACGGCGCGGCTCGACGAGCAGCCGGTCCCATGTCCACGTCCATGTGCGCAGTTCCTCGGGCGTCACCGCCCGTCCCACTCGACCACGGCCGACGCCCGGATGTCCCGCGACGAGGCCCCGACGAGCAACTCGTAGCTTCCGGGATCGGCTCGCCACCCGTGCGTGTCCACGTCCCAATACCGGTAGGCCACAGCGTCCAGCCCGACTTCCACCAGTTGGCGCTGGCCGGGGTCCAGCCCGGCTTTCACGAACCCGACCAGCTCCCGCGCCGGCCGCGGCACTTCCGACCCGAGGTTGCCCCGGTAGACCTGCACGACCTCGGTGCCCCTGTGCTGGCCGCGGTTCCACAGCCGAACGGTCACCCTCTCCGCCTCGATGTCGACGCCCTCCCACACGACGTCGCCGTAGCTCAGGCCATGGCCGAACGGGAACGCCGGCTCGATCTCGTTGGTGTCGTAGTGCCGGTAGCCCACGAAGACGCCTTCTTCGTAGACGACCGTTCCGTTCGCACCCGGGTACCACTCGGGCGCGCCCGCTGCCGGCGTGTCTTCCAGCCGCACCGGCACCGTGACCGGCAGTCGCCCACCCGGGTCGCTCAGCCCGACGACGATGTCGGCCAAGGCGTCGGCTCCCTCCTCGCCGGCGTACCACGGCAAGAGCACAGCGCCCGCCCGCTCTGCCCACGGCATCTCGACCGGCGCCCCCGCGTTGACGACGACCACCGTGCGGGGGTTCACGTCGAGTACCGCCTCGACGAGGTCGCGCTGGAGGCCAGGCAGCCGCAGGTCCGGGCGGTCGTAGCCCTCGGATTCCCACTGATTGTCGAGGCCGACGACCACCACCGCG
>DATHPK010000015.1:0-2805 GCA_035483935.1 Acidimicrobiales bacterium | reverse complement strand
GAGGCGGACGGGGAGGAGGGCGGCGAGAACGCGGACGGGCTCGTCCAGGAATGGCTGGACACCGTCGGGAAGGGCGTCCCCGGCTACGTCACCCCCAAGGTCGCGGTGGGCGCCGCCGTCGGCAACGACAAGGGCGAGCTGCTGCTGATCCAGCGGGCCGACTCGGGCATCTGGCTCTACCCGACCGGGTGGTGCGACGTGGGCTACTCGGCGGCCGAGGTCGTGGTCAAGGAGGTCGAGGAGGAGACGGGCATCATCGCCGAGCCCGTCCGGCTGATCGCCGTGCTCGACGGGCTGCGTCTCGGCTTCACCCGGGTCCCGCTCTACTCGCTCCTGTTCTACTGCCGCGCCGTCGGGGGCGAGCTGGCGCCGCACCCGCTCGAGACACGCGACGTGGGGTGGTTCACCCGCGAGACGCTGCCGCAGCCACTGGTCGGATCGGAGCGCTGGGGCGACCACGTCTTCGCCGCGCTCAACGGCGAGCGACGCGACGTGCTGTACGACAACGTGCGTCAGCCGATGTGGCGGGGCGGCTCGACGACGTCGTGATCTCGGTCGAGGCGGCCGCGTCGGTCGACGACGATCTGGCTGCGGCGGTCGGTGGCCTCGTACCCCAGCTGTCCTCGTCGTCGCCGGCGCCGTCGAAGGAGACGCTGGCGCGGATCGTCGGCTCGCCGGGAGCGACGTTGTTCGTGGCGCGTGACGACGCACGTGTCGTGGGGATGTTGACACTGATCACGTTCGAGATACCGACGGCGGCGCGGGCCTGGATAGAGGACGTGGTGGTCGACGAGGCGGCTCGGGGCCGGGGTGTGGCGGCTGCGCTGGTGGAGGCTGCGCTCGAGCGCGCCGCGGCGCGGGGAGCCCGCACGGTCGATCTGACGTCGCGTCCGGATCGGGAGGCGGCGAACCGCCTGTATCTGCGTCTGGGATTCGAGACCCGCGCGACCAACGTCTACCGGAGGACACTCGACGCTCCGGGCTGAGTTACGCGGAGTTGGTCGAGGCCTCGGGGGGGAAGGCGGCCGGTAACAGTCGCATCAGGGTGGGGAACCATGAACTGAACCGCCCTTCGCCCCAGGGCAGGTCCGGCTCGTTGGCGATGGCCTGACCAAGTGCGCCCGCGATGAGTGTCGAGACGAGATAGATGGCGCCCTCGTCGTTGGCGCCCGGGCCGAGCTCACCCTTGGCCACCGCGTCGGACAGGGCGCCACGTTGGAGCTCGACCATCTCCATGCTGACGGCGAACGCCTCGGGCGAAGGTGTGAAGCTCGGGACGGGACGCCAGAAGAGCAACTCGGCGAGCGCGCGGTTGTCCAGTCCCCACTGCCCGCTTGCATCGAGTCCCTGGATCAGCGCGTCGAGCCCGGGGTCACCCCTTTGCATGCCGCTTCGAATCACTTCGAGGTTCTCGCGCTGACCCTCGAGGAAGAGTGCGTCGTAGATCGCCATGAGCGAGGGGAAGTACTTGTAGAGCG
This sequence comes from Acidimicrobiales bacterium, assembly GCA_035483935.1. GTDB lineage: Bacteria > Actinomycetota > Acidimicrobiia > Acidimicrobiales > RAAP-2 > Bog-473. The sequence continues at coordinate 1,327 of DATHPK010000015.1, read as the reverse complement.
ACGGCGGTTTGACGCCGAGGCGGCGGGCGACCTCCGAAAGGCTGAGACCGTTGACTCCCTCTTCGGTCATGACGTCGCGCGCGATGTCGAGGATCTCTCGAATGGTCTCCTGCCGGCGACGGGCCCGCCGGTCGGGCAGCAGGCCCGGGGTCGGCCGTGTCGCCCCCTCGGTCGATGTCATTGTGATGAAGTATAGCTTAAAGAGGTCTTGACAGCAATAGCTAATAGCATTAGCTTTACGACACCGGCAGCGAGGAGGTACGACAAATGACCCTGATCGACAAGGCGGGAGATGGCATGACCGAGAACGTGGATTCGAAGGGAAGCACCAGGTGGTGGCTCCGCCAGGACAGTTGCTCGGTCGTGATCGAGTCCCCGGCGGAGCGCTTGTACGGCATGGTGGCCGACATGCCCCGCATGGGGGAGTGGAGCCCGGAATGCCAGCAGGTGGAGTGGGTCGAAGGCTCGACCGGGCCGGCCGAAGGCGCCAGGTTCGTCGGCCACAACCGCACGGGCCCCCGTGGCTTGATCAAGTGGTCGCGCTGCGGCCGTGTGCTCGCCGCCGATCCGGGCCGCGAGTTCGCCTTTGCGACCGAGGAAGGTGGCAAGGAGAGCGTCGTGTGGCGGTATCGCTTCGAGCCCGTCGAGCGCGGCACCAAGGTGACCGAGTCCTATGAAATCACTCGGATCCCGACGTGGGCGCGCATCGTCGATGTCCCGACCAACCGAGTCCGGGAGTTGCGCGATGGCATGCAGCACACACTCGAGCAGCTGAAGCACTCCGCCGAGGCGAGTGCCCAACCTTCCTGAATCCACCTTCTTCTTCGAGACCGAGGAGTTCCCAATGCACACCTACAAGGCCGCACCCGATGTCGACGTCGTATCGTCGACCGCCGAGATCCCGGGCTTCGGCAAACTCGCCATCAACGCGTTCGTGATCCATGCGGAGGAGCCGGTGCTCGTCGACACCGGTGCCGTTCGGGAGAGCGACGACTTCATGGCCGCCCTACGCACCGTGATCGATCCCTCGGACCTCCGTTGGATCTGGCTGACCCACACCGACTTCGACCACATCGGTTCGCTGCGCCGACTCCTCGAGGAGAACGAACGGCTGCGGGTCGTGACGACCTTCTTAGGCGTCGGCATCATGGGGCTCACGGGAGAGCCGCTTCCAATGGACCGCGTGTACCTGGCCAACCCGGGCCAGGCGGTGGACGTGGGCGACCGGACGCTGACAGCGGTGAAGCCGCCAGCGTTCGACAACCCGATCACCGTCGGGCTGCGCGACGACCGGTCGGGCATCTTGTTCAGCTCGGACTGCTTCGGC
>DATHPK010000014.1:0-5632 GCA_035483935.1 Acidimicrobiales bacterium | reverse complement strand
AGGGACCAGATGGGAGAGGTGGAGTACGGCCCCGGTGAACCCAAGGGGACGCCGTGGCACCCGCACCGCGGTTTCGAGACCGTCACCTACATGATCGACGGCACCTTCCAGCACCAGGACTCAATCGGTGGGGGCGGCCTGATCACCAACGGCTCCACGCAGTGGATGACCGCTGGTTCGGGCATCCTGCACATCGAGCGACCGCCCGAGCAGCTGATCGCCACTGGCGGTCTGTTCCACGGCATCCAGCTTTGGGTGAACCTGCCGGCTGCCGACAAGTGGCTCGACCCGCGTTACCAGGGGATCGAGGGCGACAACGTGTTGCTGCTGACCACCCCCGATGGTGGCTCGCTCGTCCGGGTCATCGCCGGTGACGTCGCGGGCCACCGCGGCCCGGGCTCCACCCACACACCGATCTCGTTGGTTCACGCCACCGTCGAGCCGGGAGCAGAGATGGTGCTTCCGTGGCCGAGCGAGTTCAACGCACTCGTCTACGTGCTCTCGGGCCAAGGAACCGTCGGGACGGATTCCCGTCCCATCCACACGGGGCAGCTGGCCGTGCACGGCCCCGGTGACGCGATCGTGCTGCGCGCCGACGCCGAACAGGAGTCGCGGCACCCCGCGCTGGACGTCCTCATCCTCGGCGGCCAGCCGATCGGTGAGCCGGTCTACGCGCACGGCCCATTCGTGATGAACACCCGCGACGAGATCGTCCAGGCCTTCGAGGACTTCGAGGCCGGCAAGCTCGGCACCGTGCCCGCCGACCACATCGGCAACGCCTGATCCCGCCGTCCGCGCCGAGGCGGTCGGATACCGGCCCCGGCGCGGGGCATGATCGGGGCATGCAGCGGGTCCCCGGCAGCGAGGTCACGAACAGCGCGACGTGGAGCGCGATCGACGTCGGCGACCTGACGGGCCGGGTGGCCCTGGTCACCGGTGCCAACAGCGGCATCGGTTACGAGGTGACGCGCGTCCTTGCCGATCACGGCGCGCACGTGATCATGGCGTGCCGCGACGCGCAGAGGGCGGCCCGGGCCCGGGACAAGCTCGAGAGCCAGCTCGTCCGCAGTTCGCTCGAATTGCTCGACCTCGACCTTTCGGACCTGGGGTCGATCCGCGCGGCGGCCGAACGGGCGCTGACCCAGCACGCACGTCTGGACCTTCTGATCAACAACGCGGGCGTGATGGGCACGCCGTACCGTCAGACTGCGGACGGCTTCGAGCTGCAGATGGCGACGAACCACTTGGGCCACTTCGCCCTGACGGGGCTGCTCTTGGACCGGCTGGTGACGACGGAGCGTTCCCGCATCGTCACGGTCAGTTCTCACATGCACCGCGTCGGACGGCTCCGGGCCGACGACCTGGCGACGTCGAAGGGCCACAATTCGTGGATCCAATACGGCACCACGAAGCTCGCCAACCTGTTGTTCGTGGCCGAGTTGAGCCGGCGTCTGGAAGCCGGCGGCTTCCGCACGAGCGCGCTCGCGGCACATCCCGGCTGGACGCGGAGCAACCTCGCCGGGTCCGGGGCGGCATCCAGCAAGAGTCGCGTGAAGCGGCGACTGGGGCGGACGGCCGGGGCGAGCCTCGGCCAGTCGGCCGCGGGCGGAGCCCTGCCGGTGCTGTGTGCCGCGACGTCGTCGCACGTCCACAACGGCCAGTACATCGGGCCGGGTGGCGCGTTCGGCATGTACGGGCCGCCCCGCGTGGCCCGACCGTCGCGGCGGGCGCGGGACATGAACATGGCGGCGCGCCTGTGGGAGGCGTCGGAAGAGCTGACCGGCGTCCGTTACTCGGTGCCCGTCACCCTCTGAACGCAGCGGAGGCACGGCGCGCCCGGGTCGGCGAGCACCGGGTCGTGGCGGTCGGCGCGGCGACGGGCGAGAAAGTCGGCGTGCGCGGGCACCCGGTCCGGCCGGAGCACGCGGCCGAGGGCGACGACGACGACCGAAGCAGCACCGGCGCGGCGCAGGGCCGCGGCCGCGCTCTGGGAGCGGGCGCCACTGACGTAGGTGTCGTCCAGCAGGATGAGGCTGCGGCCGGCGACGCGGCACCGGAGCGTCGGCGGCACGGCGAAGGCCCGGGCGGACGGTTGCATGTGACCGACGGGCTCGCTGGTCCGGCACAACAGCCCCGTCCAGCGCACGCCCGGTAGCGCCGACTCGGTGTCGGCGGCCAGCCCCGGGACACGGGCGATGGGTGAGCCGCCGGGACGAAGCGTGGACGGCACCGGCAGCACGAAGTGGGGCCGACCCCCGGCGAGGGCGTCGATGCATCCGGCGTGCCCGTGGAGAAAGGCGACGGTGAGCGAGCGGACGATCGGGCCGAACCGGTCCCGGGCCTCGGCGACCGGCGCCTCCTTGTACCCCTTGAGCACGGTGTAGAGCGGACCGGGCAACGGGCACAGCTGCATCGGGAGGACGGGTGAGAGCACGGCGCCGAGGCGGCGTGCGACCAGGCGGCACGCGAAGCAGATCCGGTCGGGGCCCGACGCCGGGCCGCAGCACACGTGGCAGGCCCCGGGGTCCGGGTCCGGCGGGACGGCGGGGTCAGCCGGAAGAAGAGTCTGGTTCGGGAGGCGGTCGATGCAAGAGAAAGGTCCCCGTGGCACGGCTGACGAGCTCGCCGTCGGCGTTGTGCATGCTGGCCTCGCCGTAGGCGACCTGCTTGGCCATGCGGACGACCTCGCCGCGGAGGGTGTAGGGCTCGCCCCTGAGGGCCGGGCGCATGCACTCGGTCTTCATCTCGAGGGTGCCGCGGGTGCGGGCCTTGCCCGGAAGGGCGGCGTTGATGGCGAAGTTCATGGCGGCATCGAGCAGGAGGGAGTGGATGCCGGCCTGGACGACCCCGTGCGGGTTGCAGGCCAGATCGGTCGGCGTGAAGGCGCCCGTCGCCCAGCCGAGGTCCTCGCCGTCCACGCCGTAACCGCTGAAGGCCCCGCCGCACTGCCCGATGATCGGCATGCCGCCGTCGCCGAGCCACCGGTCCATGTTCTTGGCGGCGCTGCTCATCGAGCGCAGACGTTAGCGGGCGGTCGTCGGTATTCGGCGGCTCGCTTCCCTGGTCAGCGGCCAGACGGTCCCTTTCGGGACGCCGGGTAGGATGTCCGGCCTGGACCGGCAGGGCGGGACTGTCCGCCGGGTTTGCGAGGAGGCATCATGACCACCGCAGTCATCGTCGACGCCGTGCGCACCGCCGGCGGCAAGCGCAACGGGAAGCTCCGGGGTTGGCACGCCGTGGACCTGGCCTCCGAGTCGCTCAAGGCCATCGCCGAGCGCAACAAGCTCGACCCGGCGCTGATCGACGACGTCGTGATGGGCTGCGTCATGCAGGTCTCCGAGCAGTCGCTCAACGTCGCCCGCAACGCGGTGCTGGCGGCGAGCTGGCCCGAGTCGGTGCCCGCCACGACGGTGGACCGCCAGTGCGGCTCGTCGCAGCAGGCCATCCACTTCGCGGCGCAGGGAGTCATGGCCGGCGCCTACGACATCGCGGTCGCAGCCGGGGTGGAGTCGATGACCCACACCCCGATGGGCTCGTCGGTCGTCCGGGATTTCGGGTTCCCCTTCGGGCCCCGGATGATGGCGCGTTACGCCGACGAGGAGGGCCACAGCCGGCTGAAGGGCCAGGGCATCGGGGCCGAGATGATCGCCGACCAGTGGGACATCTCGCGCGAGGACCTCGACGCCTACTCGGTGCGGAGCCACCAGCGGGCGGCGCAGGCCACCGCGGAGGGCCGCTTCGAGAACGAGATCGTCCCCGTTGTCGTGCACGACGAAGAGGGCAAGGACACCGACGAGATCTTCGCCGCCGACGAGGGCATCCGACCCGACTCGTCGGTGGAGGCGCTGGCGGGCCTGAAGCCGGCGTTCAAGGAGGACGGCAAGGTCACCGCGGGGAACTCCTCGCAGATCACCGACGGCTCGTCCGCCGTGCTGATCATGAGCGAGGAGAAGGCGAACGCGCTCGGGCTGCGGCCCCGGGCCCGCTTCCACGCCTTCGCGCTGGCCGGCGTCGACCCGATCACCATGCTCACCGGGCCGATCCCGGCGACCACCTCGGTGCTCGAGCGGGCGAAGCTCACGCTCGACGACATCGACGCGGTGGAGATCAACGAGGCCTTCGCCTCGGTCGTGCTGGCGTGGGAGAAGGAGCACCACCCCGACATGGAGAAGGTGAACCCCAACGGTGGCGCCATCGCGCTGGGTCACCCGCTGGGCGCCTCGGGCGGCAAGCTCATGGCCACGCTGCTCAACGAGCTCGAGCGGACGAACGGCCGCTGGGGCCTGTTGACGATGTGCGAGGGCGGCGGGCTCGCGAACGCCACCGTTATCGAGCGGCTGGGCTGAGTCTGAGTCAGCCCTCGCTCTCGTTGCGGGGAGCCAGCACCGAGGCCACCAGCTCCCCGGAGCAGCCCGGGGCCGAACCGAGGTAGGCGATCAGTTCGTCGTCGCGCATGGAGTGCGACTCCCGCAGGCCGGCGATCATGACCTTCAGGTAGTTGGAAGACGGTGCGCCGAGCTCGGCCTCGCCCATCGTCTTCGGTGACGTGATCGTCACGACCGGGAACCCTTCGCCGTCGCCGTCGAGCGCGCCGAGGCAGAGCAGGTTCTCGTAGCGCCCTGACCCCAGGCGGATGCTGGATCCCGCCGTACGTTCGTCCCGCCCGAGGTCGATCCGTGTGGTGGCGCGACCGTTCTCCTGGGCGACGACATCCTCGAACTGTTCCCACGTGATCAGGTAGGCCCGCGCGCGGGTCGGTGCGGCGGGGTCTTCGGCGGTGTCGACGAAGCCGGGCGAGCCGCCCCAGGTCTCCGCGGTCCCGGCAAAATACAAGCGGTGCGGTATCTCGAGCGGGCGATCCGCGCGAGGTTCGGCTGTGTCGCGCGCACCCCGGCACGGGTGCGTTGCATGCGGTGGGGTCCCTCCGGCGACGTAGCAACGGAACCGCTCGGCGCACAGGTTCGAGCCATAGCCGGCGTACCAGACCATGCCGAATACCCGGCGTCCGTCGGAGCCGCTCATTCCGTCAGTGCCGGCACCCTGCTCCAGAGTCACGACGTCCCGACGCGCCGGCGTCAGTGATAGCGGGTCGCCATGAGGAAGCCGGCGAAGATCATCACCAACCCCGCGACCAGGCCCCACGGTGAGCCGTGCGCCGCGAACGGCAGCCTCGCCAGGTAGTTGACGGTGATCACGGCGACGCCACCGATCAGCAGGACGAGGACGAGCGCGCCGAACCACGGCGGACTGTGGCGCACGTTCTTGGGGATCGGCGCGGTGTAGCGGCCGCTCTCCTCCGCCGTCTTGTAGCGGCCGACCTTCGACGTCGTACGACCGGAGGCCGACTTGCCCTTCTTCGAAGCGCCCCCCGGGCCTTTCGTGCTGGTCGCCATCGGGGTCAGAGACTAGCCAGTGCGGGGTGACCGGTTCGGGCACGGCCCGGCGTCCCTGCCGGGCCGGGGCGCACATCGGCGTTGGGTACCATCGTCGGTCCATGGGACCGCGGGTGCTGGTCGTCGACAACTACGACTCTTTCGTCTACAACCTGGTCCAGGAGCTGGGTGAGCTCGGCGCCGAGCCGGTGGTCTACCGCAATGACGCCATCGACGTGGCCGGTATCAGGGCCCAGCGG
>DATHPK010000013.1:0-4646 GCA_035483935.1 Acidimicrobiales bacterium | reverse complement strand
AGAGCGTCGACTTGCCGTGGTCGACGTGGCTGATGATGGAGAAGTTGCGGATGCGCTCGATCGCAGCGGGTCCACGGTCGTTGGCGGGGGACGGCACGGTCCGTCGATCGTACCGGCCTCGCCCCCCGTTCCCGGTCGCCTGGCCAGGGAACTTGCTCGCCGCGGACGGTGCTCCCGCCCGCCGGGTCGTGGCCACCACCTGCTAGAGTTGTCGCTCCGTACAGGTGGGCCCACGCCCGTCCGCCGGACCCTTTTCGAAACCCGAGGATTTCTTCACGTGGCCAACATCAAGAGCCAGATCAAGCGCAACCGCCAGAACGAGAAGCGCAGGCTGCGCAACAAGTCCGTCCGGGCCGAGATGCGCACGCGCGGCAAGTCGGCCGTGGTGGCCGCCGAGGCCGGTGCCGAGGACAGCGCAGAGCTGCTGCGCCTGGCCGTGAAACGGATCGACAAGGCGGCGGCGCAGGGCGTGATCCACAAGAACACGGCCGCGAACCACAAGTCCCGACTGGTGCGCCGGATCGCCGCGATCGAGGGCGCCGAGTAGCGACCCTGCCGGCCGCGCCCGCCGCGGCTAGGTGGAGGCCATCTGGAAGGTGAAGATCTTCTCCGGCTCGATCCGCGCCCCGATGGCGTCGACGTTCTCCAGCCACTCTTCGAACGCCGGCCCCTGCTTGGGCAGATACGCGTCGAGCATCGCCTGGCGCAGCTCCGCGCAGGCCGGGTCGTGCATCGGATGGCACTCGGCCCTGCCGTGCACGGTGACAGCGAGATCCTCCCGCGGCAAATAGCTCGCGCTGACCGCCGGACGCGCGGCCAGGTGCCGCATGCGCACCGACCGGGTGCCCGAGCTGAACCAGAACGTGCCGTGGAGGAAATAGCCGTCGACCGGCCCCGCCAGCGGCCGGCCGTCAGCCGTCGCCGTGGCGAGCACGAGCAGGCACAAACCCTCGAGTCGTTCGGTGAGCTGCCGGGCGTCGAGCCGTCGCTCGTCGCTGATGATGTCCCGCAGGTGCGGCCCCGCACTCGCCATCGAAGCGTCGAGCAGGCTCTGCAGGTGGTCCAGTTCTTCTGGTGTTTCGAGCATTGCATCAGTCCAGCACCGGGGTGCTCGCTGCCGCCGTGCTCAGCGCGAAGCTGGAGGTCGGCGGGACTTCGCCCCGCTGGCCGGTATAAGACCGGGTGCCTATGCCCGCCGACGCGAACGCCGCACCCGTGGTCAGGTGTGTACAAGACTGCGAAGAGACGGTCCCCGCCGAGTGGCGACGTGGCCACGACACATCAGTCCACCGAAAACGAAACCGACACCATGACCGGAACAACCGTGATCCCCATCCTCGTCTACGAGGACATCGAGCGGGCCCACGACTACCTCGTCGGCACGTTCGGCTTCACCTCTGGCGGCATCTTCCGAGCCGACGACGGCACGGTCGTGCATGCCGAGGTCCGCGCCGGTGACTGCCCGATCTGGCTGCACCGGGTCACCGCCGACCACGAGATGGTCTCGCCCCTGGGCGCGGCCGCCGCCCACGGCGGGCTCGAGGTGATCGTGCCCGACGTCGACGCCCACTTCGCCAAGACGAAGGCTGCCGGCGCCCGCATCGACCGCGAACCGTCCGACCAGGAGTACGGGCTCCGCGAATACGGGGTGCGCGACCCCGAGAACCATCGCTGGTGGTTCTCCTCGCCGCTCGCCGGTTGATGCAACGATCCCCGACAAGTCACGAACGGGCCAGCGGGCGGTCCTGGGATGCGTCGTACGAGGGCAACAACCCTGCGCCGTGGGACATCGGTCGGCCTCAAGAGGCCTTTGTGCGAACCGCCTCGGAAGGCGGGTTCGCCGGTGCCATCCTCGATGCCGGCTGCGGCACGGGCGAACACGCGCTGCTGGCGGCGTCGCTCGGCCATCCGGTGTCGGGAGTCGACCTTGCCCCGAAGGCAATCGAGCTCGCCCGGGCAAAAGCCGCCGACCGCGGCGTCGATGCAGAGTTCGTGGTCGCCGACGTGTTCGAGCTGGAGGGTCTCGGGCGCAAATTCGAGACGGTCCTGGACTGCGGGATGTTTCACACCTGCGACGACGAGGAGCGGCTGAGGTACGTCGCCAGCGTGGCGTCGGCGACTGAACCCGGCGGCACCATGTACCTGCTGTGTTTCGGCGACGGGGCACCCGACATCGGCCCCCATCCCGTCAGCACGGGAGAGCTGCAGGCAGCGTTCGACCGCAGCACGGGGTGGGACGTGGCCAGCATCGAAACGGACAAGATCGAGACGACCTTCATCAGGACGGGCGTACCGGCCTGGTTCGCGACGATCAAACGCCTCTGACGCCTCCGCCCGTCGCCGGGAGCGACAATGGCCGTCCGTGGACTCGCTCTCCATACCCAGCAACCTGGCCGCTGCGTGTCGCGGCGAGGAGCGCGCGGCATGGCTCGCCGGCCTGCCCGCAGAGATCGCAGCAGTAGGCCGCCGGTGGTCGCTCGAGCTCGGCGAGCCCTTCGAGCCGGGCGGGGTCACGGCCTGGGTCGCGCCCGCGACATCCGCCGACTTCGGGGACGTCGTCTTGAAGGTCGGTTCGCGCCACATGGAGGGAGAGGACGAAGCCGCCGGTCTACGCGAATGGAACGGCGACGGAGCGGTGCGCGTGTTCGCCGACGAACACCTCAGCCCGGGAACGACGGCGATGTTGCTCGAGCGCTGCGTTCCCGGCACGACGCTGTCCCATCGTCCAGCAGAGGAACAGGACGTTGTCATCGCCGGCTTGCTCCGGAGACTGTGGCGCATCCCGTCCGAGGCCGGCTCGTTCCGGCCGCTCCAAGAGATGTGCGATCACTGGGCCGATGGCTTCGAGCGCAAGCTGGAGGATGGCCGGGGAAACGAGATCGATCCCGCGATCGCGCGAGAGGGCGCCGCGCTGTTCCGATCCCTGCCGTCGACGGCCCCCGTCGAGCGCCTGCTCTGCACCGATCTCCATGCCGAGAACGTGCTGGCGTCAGAACGGGAACCGTGGCTCGCCATCGACCCCAAGCCGTTCTTCGGCGACACGACCTACGACGCGCTCCAGCACCACCTCAACAGCCGGGACCGCCTGGTCGCCGACCCGGTTGCACTTGCGACACGCATGGCGGGACTGCTCGGACTGGACGTCGAGCGCCTTCTCGTGTGGTTGTTCGCCTACTGCGTCGTGCAGTCGTTGGACTTCCCCTGGATGCTCGGGGTCGCCGAGCAGATCCGGCCCTAGCTCCGAGCGGTTAGCTCCGAGCGCCGGCACTGGAGCGGGAGCGAGGTGGCCGGGTCTGACGCGCCGGCCGCGTTTGCGTGGCAAGACGCGCGACGAGGATCTCGATTACCACGGCGGAGTCGAGGCCGCTCATGCCGCGACAGTCGAGGTCGGCCGCGGCGATCAGCTTGATGGCGGCGGCGATCTTCTCGCTGCCCAGGCGCCGGGACTGTTCGAGGGCCTTTTTCGCGACGAAGGGTGCCGTCCCGAGGACCGCCGCCGCGTCTCGCTCCCCCGCAACGTCCTCGCCGTCGAGCGCCAGCATGTTGGCGTAGTGGCCGTGCAGCGTGGCGAGGATCTGCATCGGGGCCAGCCCGCCGGCGTCGGAGAGTCGGTGGAGCACCCGGAGGGCGGTGCGCGCGTCGCCCCGGTTTATGGCGTCGGTCAACGCGTAGCGCGGCAGGTTGCCCGCCTCGCCGAGATACGGCTCGAGGTCGTCGGCCGAGACGCTCGCGCCTTCGCCGTACGCCGCGCTCAGGGCGGAGAGGAGGCCCTCCACCCGCCCGAGGTCCTCGCCGACGTGGTCGGCGAGCAGATCGGTGGCGCCGCGGTCGAGGTGGACGGGCCCGTCGCGCAGGTGGTCGTGCAGCCACGCCTTGCGGTCGCCCGCCTTGCTCGTCGAGACGTCGATGATCTCGCCGGCCGCAGCGATGGCCTTGACCAGGGGGGCCGGGATCGCGCCGCCGCCCGCCACCAGGATCAGCACCGTGGTCGGCAGCGGTTCCCCAACGACGTCGACCAGCCGCGGCACGTCCGCCGTGAGCAACCGCCCGGCGTCGCGCACGACGACGACGCGGAGGTCGATCAGGAAGGGTGGGGTAAGGCAGGCGTCGACGATCGCCCCGACGTTGAGCTCGTCGGCCGCCGAGCCGGCGATCTCCTCGACGACGAGCGCATGGTCGCGTTCGCCCACGACGTCGGCAATCAAGGTCCGGGCCTCCTGCGCCACGAGGGAGGGGTCGTCGCCGCGGACGAGATAGGCCGAGGCCCGGGCGGCCCGGGCGGCCGCAGCAGTGTTCCTCGCGGCGGCGGGGCTCACTGCGCCTCGCTCACGGCGGCGAGCGCGTCGCGGGCCCTGCACGTGTCCAGGACGTCGTGGACGCGGACGATGCGGCAGCCCCAGGAGATGCCGAGGGCCGCCGCGCCGATGGAAGCGGCACCCCGCTCGGTGATCTCCAGATCCAGCACCTTGCCGAGGAACGTCTTGTTGGACGCGGAGAGCAGCAACGGGTAACCGAGCTCGGCCAGCTGTTGCGAGGCGCGCAGGAGGGTGAGCGACTGCTCGGCGGTCTTGCCGAGGTCGAGACCCGCATCGAGGACGATGCGCTCCGGCGGGATGCCGGCGGCGCGGGCGCGCCCGGCGCGCTCG
>DATHPK010000012.1:0-18661 GCA_035483935.1 Acidimicrobiales bacterium | reverse complement strand
CACGGGTCGCCCGGCCGGTTGTGCTCGAGCCAGTCCTGGAACGCGGGCGAGATCTCCCCAAGGGTCGCCGCGTCGCACTGGCCGAGCGGCAACGTGTCGGCCATGCGGGCGACGACGCGGTTCGCACCCAGCTGCTTGCGGACGACGGTGGCGAGACCAGATTCCTGGTGCTTCATCTGATAGAGCCAGCACAGGGCCATCTCGAGTGCGAAGGACTCGCCGGGATACACGATGGCATCGCAGAACTTCGACGCGGTGACCTGAAGGCTCAGCGCCTTGACGAAATCGGGCGGATCCTCGGCGATGGCCCATTGCGTCATCCCGAGGTAGCTGGCGCCCCACATGACGAGGCGGCCGTCGAACCACGGCTGGGACGCCACCCATTCGAGTGTCGAGTGCCCGTCGGCCTGCTCGTGGCGCACCGGCACGAGGTGGCCCTCTGACCCGAACGTGCCGCGGCAACTCTGGATCACCACCTGGAACCCGCGTTCGGCGTAGAGACGGCCGAGCGGGCCGATGAGAGTCCGCCCGTACGGCGTGCGGATCAATACGGTCGGTCGCCCACCCGACGCGTCCGAGGGGTACCACCGGTCCGCCAGGAGCACGGTGCCGTCGGGCATCTTGGCGGCGATGTCGCGCTCGACGGAGATGTTGGTCGTCTGCGCCGGCGGCAGCTTGACGAGCCGCGCGGCCAAGCGGCTGAACACCGTCATGCGTTACGGATGGCGAAGCTCACACGGCCCTCCCCGTCCCGAGCCACCCCGTTGGGCGGTGTGCCCTATGCGGCGTGAAGCAGCCCGAAGACGACGGAATCGTAGAGCGCCTGCCAGCTCGCCTCAATGATGTTCTCGGACACCCCGATCGTGGTCCACGTCCGCTCTCCGTCGGTCGAATCGACCAGGACACGCGTGACGGCACCGGTGCCGCGGCCGGTATCGAGGACTCGGACGCGGTAGTCGGTGAGGTGGATGTGATCGAGTGAGGGGAACTTCGGGCCGATGGCGCCCCGCAGCGCGCCGTCGAGCGCGTTGACCGGTCCGTTGCCTTCCGCCGTCGCCACGATCCGCTGCCCCCCGACGTGCACCTTGACCGTGGCCTCGGTCGTCATCCCGGGCGTCGCTGCAGGCGACGACGTGGGATCCTCGTCGGTCTCGCCGCGGGCGCCGTGATCGGTGATGACCCGGAACGACTCGACGGTGAAGAAGTCGGCCGCCCATCCGGTGGCGCGGCGCAGCAGGAGCTCGAGTGATCCGTCGGCCACCTCGAAGTGATAGCCCTCGTGCTCGAGGCGTTTCAGCTCGTCGAGGATGCGCCCGATGACCTCGCCGTCGAGGTCGAGCCCGAGCTCCGCGGCCTTCATGGCCAAGGTGGAGCGACCCGCCATCTCCGACACGACCACGCGGGTGCCGTTGCCGACGGTGTCGGGCACAACGTGCTCGTAGAGATCCGCGCTGCGTGCGACGGCGCTCGCGTGGAGGCCACCCTTGTGCGCGAATACCGAGTTGCCGACGTAGGGCTGCTGCGGGTTCGGCGCGATGTTCACCAACTCGGCGATGTGGTGCGCCACGGGCGTGAGTCGCTCGAGGCGATCGCTGGGGATCGTGCGGATGTTGAGCTTCAGCGAGAGGTTGGGGATCGTGGCCGAGAGATCGGTGTTGCCCGCACGCTCGCCGTAGCCGTTGATGCACCCTTGGACCTGGGTCGCGCCGGCCTGCACGGCGACCAACGAGTTCGCCACGGCGCAGCCGGCGTCGTTGTGGCAGTGGATCCCGAGTTGCGCGCTGGTGCGTGCGCGCACGGCCGCAACCGCGGCGCCGACGTCGTCGGGCAGCGAGCCGCCGTTGGTGTCGCACAACACGAGCGCCTCGGCACCGTTCTCCTCTGCGGCCGAGAGGACCGAGAGGGCGAACTCCGGGTTGAGGCGGTAGCCGTCGAAGAAGTGCTCCGCGTCGAGGAACACCCGCAGGTCGTGCTCGCGCAGGTAACGCACCGAGTCGGCCACCATTGCCACCGCCTCGTCGAGCGACGTGCGCAGCGCCTCGGCCACGTGGCGGTCCCACGACTTGGCCACGATGCAGGCGACAGGCGCTCCCGCGTCGATGAGATTGGCGAGGACGGCGTCCTTCTCCGGCTTGACGCCGGCACGCCGCGTCGAACCGAAAGCGACGAGCGTGGCCGTGCCCAGCGTGAGCTCCTTCTTGGCGCGCTCGAAGAACTCGACATCCTTTGGATTGGCACCGGGCCATCCGCCCTCGATGTAGCTCACGCCGAGATGGTCGAGTTGCTCGGCCACACGAAGTTTGTCGTCGACGGTCAGCGACAGCCCCTCCTGCTGGCTCCCGTCCCGCAGGATGGTGTCGAAGATGTCCACCGCCTCGGGAAGCTCGGGCATCCGGTAGTCGTGCGCGTGCGCAGTGTGGCCATGGGCGTGCGTGTGCTGTACGCCGCCGTGACTGTGGGCCTCAGTCGACATGATCCAGCCATTCCTTGTACTGGTCGACCTCGCCTCGGACGGTGGCGAAGTAGGTCTGCTGGATCTCCTTGGTGATCTTGCCGGGCTTGCCCGTCCCGACGGGACGGTCGTCGACGGCCCGGATCGGCACCACCTCGGCAGCAGTGCCGGTCAGGAAGGCCTCGTCGGCCAAGTACAGGTCCGTCCGGACGATGTGCTCGTGCTCGACCGTGTAGCCCATGTCGCGCGCGATGGTCTCGACCGAGTTCTGCGTGATGCCGGCGAGCGCGCCGGCATCGGAGGTCGGCGGCGTCACGAGGACGCCGTCGCGCACGATGAACACGTTCTCGCCCGTGCACTCGCTGACCTTCCCGTTCGGAGCGAGCAGGATGGCCTCGTCGTAGCCCGCCTTCAAGGCCTCGACCTTCGCCAACGACGAGTTCGCGTACATGCCGGTCCCCTTGGCCGCGGTCGGCACCGCGTTGGGGTCGTGACGGCGCCATGAGCTGATCTTGACGGAGACGCCGTTGGCCACGCCCTCGTCGCCCAGGTAGGTGCCCCACGGCCAGCAGGCCACGGACACGTTGACCGGGCACGGCAGCGGGTTCAGGCCCATCTCGCCGTAGCCGAGGAAGACGAGGGGGCGGATGTAACAGCCTTCGTTCATGCCGTTGACGCGCACCACCAGCCGGCACGCGTCGATGATCTGGTCGACCGTGAACGGCACGTCGATCATGAACACCTTGGCCGATGCGAACAGGCGCTTGATGTGGTCGCCCAGTCGGAACACGGCCACACCCCGGCTCGTCGGATACGCCCGGATCCCCTCGAAGACACCCGAGCCGTAGTGCATGGTGTGCGTCAGCACGTGCACGGTGGCGTCGGCCCAGTCGACGAGCTCGCCGTCCATCCAGATCTTCTCGGTCGTGGTGATGGGCATTTGAGCTACAGCCTTTCTGCGATGGCGTCGCCCACCGCGGACGTGGACAACTGTTCGGGGGACGATGACATGGAATCGACCTGGGCCGTGACGGCCTTGAGGATGCGGGCGGCGGCGTCGGCCTCACCCAGGTGCTCGAGCATCAAGGCAGCCGAGTGGATGGCCGCCAGCGGGTTGGCGATGCCTTTCCCCGCGATGTCGTGCGCCGCACCGTGGACCGGCTCGAAGAGCGACGGCCCCGTCCGGGCGGGGTTGAGGTTGGCCGACGCGGCGAACCCGATGCCGCCGGCGACGGCTCCCGCGAGGTCCGTGAGGATGTCGCCGAAGAGGTTGTCGGTGACAATCACGTCGTAACGCTTCGGCTGCTCCACGAGATAGATGCAGGCGGCGTCGACATGGTTGTAGTCCCACGACACGTCGGGGTATTCGCTGGCGACCTCTTTGACCGTCCGGTTCCACAGATCGCCGGCGAAGGTCAACACGTTGGTCTTGTGGACGAGCGTGAGTTTGTTGTTGCGGCGCCCGGCCAGTTCGAACGCAAAGCGGACACAGCGTTCCGCTCCCATGCGGGTATTGACCGAACCCTGGGTGGCCACCTCGTGGGGCGTGCCCTTGCGCAGGAACCCGCCCTCGCCGGCGTAGGTCCCCTCGGTGTTCTCGCGCACGACGGCGAAGTCGGCGCCTTCGGCGATCGACCCCGGCGCGCCGGCGAACGGCCGCAGGTTGACGTACAGGTCCAGTTCGAAGCGGAGGCGGAGCAGCATGCCGCGCTCGAGGGTGCCGGGCGGGACGGCGGTGTCGCCCACCGGCGGCCCCACCGCGCCCAGGAGGATGGCGTCGTACCCGCGCAGCTCGGCGAGGGTCTCGTCCGGCAGGACGACCCCGTCCCGCAGGTACCGGGCCGCCCCGAGGTCGAACTCGGTGGTGTCCAAATCGACGCCGGCAGCCGCGACCACCTTCAGCGCCTCGGCACAGACCTCCGGCCCGATGCCGTCGCCGCCGATGACGGCGACCCGATGCCTGGTGCTGGCGGTGCCCACGTTCCTCTGTGTCCTCTCGTTGTCTGCTCGTTCGTCCCCAGGATGCCCCGTCGGGCCGTCCCCCTGTGCGCCCGCCGCCGAAACGGACCGGAAATTGAAAAACCGCCCACATTGTGGACGGTCGAAGGCGCGCGGGGAGGTGGCGCGCCTAATGAATAATGCCTACAAAGTGCTCGGGACGGCGCATAGCCACCCCAGTCTCTCGCAGGTGGGGAGCCCCCGTCAACAGAGGGTGCACGGCGAATCCAGGGCCGTCCGGGAGCGTTAGCCTGGTGGTCGCGGCCGCCGTGCCTGTCTTCGCACCGCCGCACGCCCGCTTCCCGAAGGACATGCCGTGACCAACGCTCCCGCCAACCAGACCGAAACGTCCAAGCTGACCCAGGCCACCTACGACCGCCTGAAGGCCGAGCTCGAGGATCTCACCACCCGGGGCCGGGTCGAGATCGCCCAGGCGATCGAGGCGGCGCGGGCGCTCGGTGACCTGAGCGAGAACGGCGACTACCACGCCGCCAAGGACTCCCAGGGGAAGATGGAGTCGCGCGTCCGCCAGCTGCAGGCGATGCTGAAGTCGGTCGAGATCGTCGACGAGTCCGGCTCGGGCGACGGGTCGATCTCGCTGGGCAGCACGGTGACGCTGCGCTACGAGGGCGACGACGAGGACGACACGCAGACCTTCTTCGTCGGCTCGATCGAAGAGCGGCAGGGGGATCTTCCTGTTATCTCGCCGAGCTCGCCCCTCGGGCAGGTCCTGGTCGGCCGAGGCGCCGGCGACGACGTGGAGTACAAGGCACCGGGCGGGATGCTCAAGGTGCACATCGTCACGACCAAACGCTGATGGCGACTGCGAACAGGTCGAACGGGCCCCGCACGCTCAGCGAGAAGATCTGGGACGCGCACGTCGTCCACGCGACCGAGGGCGAACCTGACCTCCTGTTCATCGACCTGCATCTCGTGCACGAGGTGACGTCGCCGCAGGCGTTCGACGGGTTGCGCCTGGCAGGTCGCGGCGTACGGCGCCCCGACCTGACGGTGGCGACGGCGGACCACAACGTGCCGACTACCGACATCGACAAGCCCGTCGCCGACCCGGTCTCGGCGCAGCAGCTGAAGGTGCTCGACGACAACACGGCCGAGTTCGGCATCACCTCGTTCCCGATGGGCGATCCCAACCAGGGCATCGTGCACATCATCGGGCCAGAGCAGGGCTGGACCCAGCCGGGCATGACCATCGTGTGCGGCGACAGCCACACGTCGACGCACGGCGCCTTCGGCGCCCTGGCGTTCGGCATCGGGACGAGCGAGGTCGAGCACGTCCTGGCCACGCAGACGCTGCCGCAGGTTCGGCCCAAGACGATGGCGGTGACGGTGGAAGGTGCGCTGGCTGCGGGGGTGACGGCGAAGGACGTCGCGCTGACGATCATCGGCACCATCGGGACGGGCGGCGGGATCGGCCACGTGATCGAGTACCGCGGCTCGGCGATCCGCGGGTTGTCCATGGAGGGCCGGATGACGCTGTGCAACATGTCGATCGAGGGGGGCGCCCGGGCGGGACTCGTGGCGCCGGACGAGACGACGTTCGCGTACGTGCAGGGGCGCGACCACGCACCGGTTGGTGCGGCGTGGGACGACGCGGTCGCGTACTGGCGCACCTTGCCGACCGACGAGGGCGCCGTGTTCGACAAGGAGGTCGTGATCGACGCTGCCTCCATCACGCCGCACGTGACGTGGGGCACGAACCCGGCGCAGGTCACTTCGGTCAGCGGGTCGGTGCCTGACCCCGAGGCGATGGCGGACCCGGGCGACCGGGAAGCGGCCGAGCGCGCGCTCGCCTACATGGGTCTGACCGCAGGGACTCCCATGCGTGAGGTCGCCGTGGACACCGTGTTCCTCGGCAGCTGCACGAACTCGCGCATCGAGGACTTCCGGGCGGCCGCCGACGTGCTGCGCGGGCGCCACGTGCGTGCCGGGCTGCGTGCGCTGGCGGTGCCGGGCTCGCACCGGGTGAAGGCGCAAGCCGAATCGGAGGGGCTGGACGAGGTGTTCAAGACGGCCGGTTTCGAATGGCGGGAACCGGGCTGCTCGATGTGCCTGGCCATGAACCCCGACAAGCTCGCCGTGGGCGAGCGGTGTGCCTCGACCTCCAACCGCAACTTCGAGGGGCGACAAGGGCGCGGCGGCCGTACGCATCTGGTGTCGCCGAGGGTCGCCGCGGCGACCGCGGTGGCAGGGACGTTCGCGACGCCGGAGGACCTGGAGGAACTGGGCTGATGGAAGCCGTCATCGTTGTCACGGGGCGGGCCGTGCCGCTCGACCGGACTGACGTCGACACCGACCAGATCATCCCCTCGGACTGGCTGAAGCGGGTCGAGCGGACGGGTTTCGGCGCCGGCCTGTTCTCGGAGTGGCGCGACGACCGCGACTTCGTGCTGAACAAGCCCGACTTCGTCGGGGCGAACATCTTGGTTGCGGGGCACAACTTCGGCACGGGGTCCTCCCGCGAGCATGCCGTGTGGGCATTGATGGACTACGGGTTCCAGGCCGTCGTCTCGTCGCGCTTCGCCGACATCTTCCGCAACAACTGCACGAAGCAAGGGCTGCTGCCGGTCCAGGTCACCGAGGAGCTCGACCGCCAGCTGCTCGACGCGGTGGAGAAGGACCCGTCGCTCGAGATCACGATCGACGTGGCACGGGGCACGATCGAGGTGCCGGCCGCCGGTCTGGCGGGCACATTCCCTCTCGACGAGTTCACGCGCGAACGGCTGCTCAACGGGTGGGACGACATCGGCCTGTCGTTGCGCTACGAGTCGGACATCACCGAGTTCGAGCAGCAGCGGCCGGCCTTCCTGCCCTCGGCCTAGGCGCTCTGCCCGTGGTTGCGTTCCGCCCGATGACGGAGGCCGACGTCCCGGCAGCCGTGGCCGCGTTCGACAGCGGCTTCCTCGCCATGCGGGCCCGCTATTCGCTGCCGGTGACGGGCAACACGATCCAGGACGAACGCCGTCGTCAGGACCGCACCCGCCACTTCCTCAAGAGCGACCCCGGGGGGTCCTGGGTCGCCGAGGACGAGGGCATCGTGGTGGGGATGTCACAGTCCTTCGTGCGGGAGGACTACTGGATGCTCTCGCAGCTGGGAACGCTGCCGGGCCGCCAGGGCCGGGGCGTGGGTCGGGAGCTCCTGCGACTGGCGCTCACGCACGGCGACCCGCACAGCCCGGGGACGATCCAGTGCTCGCGGGACCCCAAGGCGATGGCGCTGTACACGAGCTACGGCTTCGTGCTGCACCCAGTGGTCGCCGCGTGGGGCGCCATGCGGCCCGGCGCGGTGGAGCGGCCTGCGGAGGTCGTGCGGTTCGAACCGGATGAGGTGACCGAGCGCGAGCTCGGGATCGTGACGGCCATCGACCGCAAGGTGCGCGGCTCGGGGCGCCGCGTCGACATCGTCTCCATGCTCGCCCAACCCGGGCACCGACTCCTGTTGCACGATGAGGAGGGGTACGCCGTCGCCAAGGACGATCGCATCGTGACGCTGGGGGCAAGCGACGAGTCCTCGGCGACGCTCGTCTTGAAGGCGATGCTCGCCGAGGCGCCCGCGGGCGAGACGATCGAGATCAATTGGTTGACCTCCGCGCAACAGTGGGCCATCCGCGTGGTGGTCGAAGCGGGTATCGAGCTGCAGCCGTACGGGCCGGTGATGGTGCGGGGCATGGACGCCCCGCCGTGTCCCTACATCCCCAGTGGCGGATACGGGTAGCTGCTCTTCCTGCTACGCGACCGTCTTCGCCTGCACCTGCTGAGCGAAAGCGCTCAGCTCCAGCGGCCAGCCACCGGGCGAGCCGATGGCGTCGCGCAGGCCTTCCCAGCCATCGCCGTGGCGGTCGAGGTGACGGTGCTCGACGTCGACCCGGGTGCGACCGGCGTCCTCCGCCGTGAAATGCACCTCCACCTCGCTGGCTTTGGCCCGGTCGTCCTCAAGCGACCACTGCGGCGAGATCTCCCACGTGAACACGAGCCGGTGCGGCGGCTCCCAGACCAACACGTGTGACCACTTGCAATCGCTGCCGTCGGCACCGAGCTCGTAGATGCGTCCGCCCTCTTTCGGCTCGAGGACCATGTGGGACTCTTGCCCCTGCAGCATGTGGTGCTCCCGGGGCCACCAGCTGCCGATGTCCTCGGTGAACACGGCAAAGGCGCGGTCGACCGGCGCGTCGACGACGATCGACGAAGTTATGGCGGTCTGGACATCAGTCATTGGGCTCTCCTGTTTCCTCTTCTCGGTTCTCTTTTTCGACTCGGGTCTTGAACGAGTGCAACGCCGTGCGCCAGAAGCGCTCGAGGTAGTCCCGTAGGCCGGCCAGGCCGTCGGGGTCGAGGCTGTAGACGCGACGCGTGCCGACCTGGACGTCGCGCACCAGGCCCGCGTCCTTGAGGACCTTCAGGTGCTGGGAGACGGCCGGGCGGCTGATCGGCAAGCGGTCGGCCAGGTCCACCACCGCCGATGGATGCTCGTTGAGCTGCTCGAAGATGGCGCGCCGGGTGGGATCGCCGAGGGCGTCGAGCACGTGGGGAGCGGCAGGGTAAGTTTTCACTTACCGTAAGTAATAACTTACGGTAAGGGGCGGAGTCAAGGGCTCCGGCTCGAATCGGGTCCGGCCGCCGGGACGGGTCCGGCGGGGGTGACGCGGTGGGCTACCCCTCGTACCAGCGATACCGCGTCCAGCCTGCCGTGGGCCGCGCACCGAGCTGTTGGTAGAAGTCGATCGCGGGCAGGTTCCACTCGAGGACCTCCCACTCGAGCCGGCCGTCGGTCTGCGCGCGCAGGTGGGCGACGAGCTCGGTGGCGAGGCCCTTGCGCCGGTGCGCGGGGCGCACGTAGAGGTCTTCGAGCCAGATCCCGGTCTTGCCGAGGAAGGTCGAGAAGGTGTGGAACCACAGGGCGTGCGCGGCGAGGCCGCCGTTGCCGTCCTCGACCACGGTGTCGAAGACGACGGAGTCGGGCGCGAAGAGCGCGCGGGCGAGGTCGTCCTCGGTGGCCGTCACCTGGTCGGCGAGCTCCTCGTATTCTGCGAGCTCGCGGATCATCGCCATGAGCTCGGGGACGTCCGCTTCGACCGCCGGGCGTATCACCCCGTCCGGGCCCGGTTGGCTGCGGAGACGACGGCGCTGAGCGACGCATCGAGGATGGACGAGTCGCGTCCGACGCCCCACCACGTCGTGCCGTCGGGGCCGGCGCACTCGACATACGCCACCGCCGAGGCGCCCGAGCCCTCGGTCAGCGCGTGCTCGGAGTAGTCCTTCACCTCCAGCACGATACCGAGGTCGGACTTGAGCGCGCCGACCAGCGCGTCGATGGGGCCGTTGCCCTCGCCGCTGATCGTGCGGTGCTGGCCGTCGATGAGGAGCTGCGCCGTGACCTTGGTGTGCCCCTTGCCCGTTGTGACCTCGCTCGTCATGAGGCGCAGGCCGGCATCCTCGGGCAGGTAGATCTCTTCGAAGACGTCACGCATCTGGCCAGAGCGGATCACCGTGCCGCTCGCCTCGGTGATCTCCTGGACGCGCTTGGAGAACTCGATCTGCAGTCGGCGCGGCAGGTCGAGGCCGTGGTCGGTGTCCATGACATAGGCCACTCCCCCCTTGCCGGACTGGCTGTTGACCTGGATGATCGCCTCGTAGGTGCGCCCCGTGTGCTTGGGGTCGATCGGCAGGTACGGGACCTCCCACTCGCCGTAGTCCCTGCCGATGGCGGCCATGCCCTTTTTGATCGCATCCTGGTGGGATCCCGAGAAGGCCGTGTACACCAGGTCTCCCGCGTAGGGATGCCGCGGGTGGACGGGCAGGCGCGTGGCGTACTCGGCCGTGCGTCTGACTTTTTCGATGTCGGAGAAGTCCAGCGCGGGGTCGATGCCCTGGCTGAAGAGGTTCATCGACAGGGTCACGACGTCCACGTTGCCCGTGCGCTCGCCGTTGCCGAACAGCGTGCCCTCGATGCGGTCGGCGCCGGCAAGCACGGCCAGCTCCGCCGCGGCGACCGCGGTGCCGCGGTCGTTGTGCGGGTGCAGGGACAGGATGATGCTGTCGCGGTCCTTGATGGTGCGGCCGAACCACTCGATCACGTCCGCGTACACGTTGGGGCTGTACATCTCGACCGTGGCCGGGAGGTTGAGGATCATCGGGTTCTGCGGTGTCGGCTCGATCACGTCCATCACGGCCTCGCAGATCTCCACCGCGAAGTCGGGCTCGGTCCCGGTGAAGCTCTCGGGCGAGTACTCGTAGCGGAGGATGGTGCCGTTGTCGATGAGCTCGTGCTCGTGTTGCTTGCAGAGCTCCGCCGCGCTCACGGCGATGTCGATGATGCCCTTCTTGTCCAGCCCGAAGACGACCCTGCGTTGGAGCTCGGACACCGAGTTGTAGAAGTGGACGCAGGCCCGGGGCGCGTCCCGGAGCGACTCGAAGGTGCGCTCGATCAGCTCCTGGCGGCATTGCGTGAGGACCTGGATCTCGACGTCGTCAGGGACGAGGCCCTCGTCGATGATGAGGCGCTGGAAGTCGTAGTCGGTCTGGCTGGCGGAGGGGAACCCGACCTCGATCTCCTTGAACCCCACGTCGACCAGCTGTTGGAAGAGGGCGAGCTTGCGCTCGGAGTCCATGGGGTCGATCAGGGCCTGGTTGCCGTCGCGCAGGTCGACGCTGGCCCAGCGCGGCGCCTTCGTGAACTGGCGGTCCGGCCAGGTGCGGTCGTGCAGCTGCAGCGGGACGTGCGAGCGGTACTTGCCCCACGGCATGGGTGACGCCATCGGGTCGCAAGGCATGGCCAGGGCCTGGTGACCCCGGTCCGTGTGCACGTCGCCACCCTTCCCTTTCTGTGCCTCGGTCGTCACGTGTGTGTCCCTTCTCTTTTTGGTGTGTGTATTGGTGTGTGTCTATCGAGCGGTCACGGTGTCGCCCTCGTGTCGCCCCAACAAAAAACCCCCTGGCCGGAGGGCTCAGGAGGTCGTCAGCGAACGCGATGTGGCGTTCGCCGTCAGGTAAGCAGCAGGTCGCAGGTCGAGGGCTTCACCGTCATTTCAATGCAATTGTAGCCAAAATTGGGCGACCGGCGTCAAGGGTTGGCCCGACCGTTCGGGCCGGGTCATGCCGGCTGGGCCCTCCTGATCGGCGATCCGAAGCGCAGCAGGTTCCCGTCGGGGTCGGTGTGCGCCGCCTCCCAGACGCCGAACCCGGGGTCGAAGAGGTCCGTGGTCTCGCCCACGCCGGCCCGGCGCCACTCGGCGTGGAGGGCGTCGGCGTCGTCGGCGGCGAGGTAGGCGGCCCCGGGCGCGAACAACTCCTCGGCGTCGTCGGGCACGTGACGGAAGTGGATCCGCACATCGTCACGGGCGGCCGTGGCGTAGCCGCCGGCGTGGACATGCACCTCGAACCCCAGCGCCTCGTAGTGCGCCCGCATCGCCTCCAGGTCGGAGGACGGGAAGATCGGAGCTGCGCTCAGCAGGGTGGCCATGCCCGGTGACGCTACCGTGGAACCATGCGCCGACTCCTGTCGACCCTCGTGCGTGCGGGCCTCGTCGTCGCGGTGTTGGCGGTCGTGCGCTCCGTGCTGCTCGACCGCGCACCCCGACGCGCCCTCCACGGCGACGAGCCCATCATCGGCAGCCTCGACACGTGGCCGGAGGTGCCGCGCAAGCCGAAGTCCTGAGTCCGGCGGCTCAGTCCCTCACGGCGAAGAGCTGAAGGGATCCGGGCACGCCCTTGAGCTCGTGCTCGCCGCGGTCTTCGAACTCGATCCCGGAACCCGCGACCAGGTCGGTGACCGTTCGGGACACCAAGGTCTCGTCCGACTGCGCCGCCCCGCATATCCGCGCCGCCACATGCACCGCGATGCCTGCGATGTCCTCGCCTCGCTGTTCGACCTCGCCGACATGGACTCCACAACGGATCGAGACGCCGATCTGGGTGACGCCTTCGGCGATGGCGCCGGCGCAGCGGATGGCCGCGGCCGGCCCGTCGAACGTCGCCAGCAGACCGTCACCGGTCGACTTCACGAGCTTGCCGTCGTAGCGGGAGATCTGTCGTTCTGCCACGAGGTCGTGGCGGTCGAGCCGATCCCGCCACGCCTTGTCTCCGAGGCTTCGCACGGATTCGGTGGACTCGACGATGTCGGTGAACAGAACCGTGGCCAGGCGGCGATCACCCTTGGGCGCGTGCCGGGTTCCCGTCAGGAACTCCTCGATCTCACCCACGGTGTCGGTGTCGTCGGTCCACGGGAGATGATCGGCGGAGTCAATCTCGGTGAAGGTCGCCGTCGAAATGTGGCCCGCCAGGTAGCGACCGTGATCGGCTCGGACGAAGTTGTCGCCGAGGGAGTGGAGGACCAGCGTCGGAGCTCGTACCTGCGAAAGCAGGTCCCGGACATCGGAGCCCCGCGACATCATGAACATCGCCCTCGCGCTCGAGGGGCTGGCGCCGCGGTGCCCGGCCTGTCGCCACCACGTCCGGAAGGCGCCGTCGTCCATGCGACTGGGCGCCATGAGCGGGAGGTCGTCGACGGTGTCCTCTGCCGTCGACGTCGACGTCGACGTCGACGGTGTCGCCGGCTCCACGAGTGAGTCCACAAACCCGTCGAAGACACCTGCGGGTATGCCGGCGGGGTAGTCGTCGGCTCGCAAGATACGGGCGTACGTACAGATCAGCACGAGCGCCCGGATCGCCGAGGGCTTCGTGGCGGCCAGGAACACCGCGACCGGTCCCGAATGGCTCGTCGCCACCAGCGCTGCTTCATCGGAGCCGGCCGCGGACATCACGGCGAGCGTGTCGCTCGCGTACTGCTCGATCGTGGCGCCCTCGGGACCGAAGGGATCTGACAAACCGATGCCCCGAGGGTCGAATCGGATGAGGCGGGTGAACGCGGAGAGGGCGTCGACGTACCGCTGCCACCGTGGTTCGTCGTGCGCGGCCTCGATGGACATGTTCGTCCCGTTGCCGACCTCGACCAGGTCGATGGGGCCGTCCCCGATGACCTCGAACGCGAGGTGCGCTCCGTCGGACATCCTTGCGTAACGGACGTCGGGAGCTGACACGACGATCAGTCTTGCCGAATGCCGATCGGGAGGACGGGCCCGGGGCATGCGCCGTCAGAGCGTGACGCGGTGCAAGTCGAGGATCCCCTCGTCCCCGCGCATCTGCTCGATCACGGCGTCGGGCGCCGGCGTCGTCGTCGAGATCACCATCATCGCGGTCGACGTCTCGGGGCTCGGGCCGACCGCCATGGACGAGATGGAGACGCCCGCCTGGCCCAGCGCGGTGCCGACGACGCCGATCACACCCGGACGGTCGTCGTTGCGCACCACCAGCATGTGCTCCGACGGCGGCACCTCCACGACGTGGTCGTCGACGACGACGATGCGCGGCTCGGTGCGCAGGCCGGCCGTGATCAGCGTGCCCGCCACGGAGTGCGAGCCCGAGCGCAGCGTGATCAGCGACTTGTAGTCCGCCGACGTCGCGGTGGACGACTCGCGGACCTTGAGACCGCGCTGCTCGGCCAGCTGCGGCGCGTTGACGTAGGAGACCGCCTCCTCGGCGGTGCCGCCGAAGATGCCCTTGAGCACCGAGAGGGTCAGGATGCCTGTGCCCTCCCCCGCCAGCTCGCCCTGGTACTCGATGTCGATCGAGTCCGGCATCCCGTCGTGCAGCCCGACGAAGAACCGCCCGAGCTGCTCGGAGAGCCCCATGAAGGTGCGCACCGTGTCGGAGACGTCGCGCGCCGCCACGTTCACTGCGTACGGCACGAAGTCGCCGGCCAGCGAGAGCAGCACCTGTTCGGCGATCGTGACCCCGGCCTTGTCCTGCGCCTCCTCGGTCGACGCGCCGAGATGCGGCGACACCACCACGCCCGGCAGCTCGAACAACGGCGACTCGGTCGCAGGTTCCTTGGCGAACACGTCGAGTCCCACCCCGGCCACGATGCCGCCACGGATGGCGTCGGCCATCGCCTCCTCGTCGACGATGCCGCCCCGGGCCGTGTTGATGATGCGGATGCCCGGCTTGGCCTTCGCCAGCAGCTCCTTCCCGAACAGGCCGATGGTCTCGGGCGTCTTGGGCGTGTGGATGGAGACGAAGTCCGCCTCGGCCACCAATTCCTCGATGCTCACCAGCCGCACCCCCATCGCCCGGGCCCGCTCCTGGGACACGAAGGGGTCGAAGCCGATCAGCTCCATGCCGAACGCGTGTGCGCGCTGCGCGACGAGCGAGCCCGCCCGCCCGAGGCCGACGACGCCGAGCACCTTGCCGTGGAGCTCGACGCCCTCCCACTTCGAGCGCTCCCAGCGGCCGGCCTTGAGCGCGGCGTCTGCCTGCGGGATGTTGCGCGCCTGCGCCAGCATCAGCGCCATCGCCTGCTCGGCGACGGACAGGATGTTGGACGTCGGCGCGTTCACGACCATCACGCCGCGTTCGGTCGCCGCGGTGACGTCGACGTTGTCGAGCCCGACGCCGGCACGCCCGACCACCTGGAGCGAATTGCCCGCCGCCAGCACGTCGGCCGTGACCTGCGTGGCCGAGCGGATGATCAGCGCGGCGGCGCCGACGATCGCCCCGAGCAACTCATCGGGGGTCAGCCCCTCCCGGACATCCACCTCGTGACCCGCATCGGCGAGCAGGTCGAGCCCGCTCTGCGCGATCTTCTCCGTTACCAGTACCCGTGCCACCGCGGTGGTTTCTCCTTGCTCCCCCCGCCTCGTGTGGTGCAGCCGACTCCCCGGTCAGCCCCGTCAGCCCGGTCAGCCGGGTCTCTACTCAGTCTTGCGCCTCGGCGAACAGCGCAGCCAACCGAGTGACGCCCTCGACCATGTCGTGGTCCGCCATGGCATAGGACATGCGGAAGAAGCCCGGTGCGCCGAACGCCTCGCCGGGTACCACCGCCACATTTGCCTCGTTGATGCACAGTTCGGCCAACTCCGCGCTGCTCGCCGGACGTTGACCCCGGAGGGACCGCCCGAGCATGCCCTTGACCGACGGGAACGCGTAGAACGCGCCCTCGGGTGTGGGGCAGTCCACGCCGTCGATCTCGTTGAGCATCTTGACGATCGTCCGCCGCCGGATGTCGAACGCCTCCCGCATCGCCGCCACGTCCTCGAGGCCGCCCGCCACGGCGGCGAGCGCGGCGCGCTGGGACACGTTCGACACGTTGGAGGTCTCGTGGCTCTGGATGTTGGTCGCGGCGGCCACGGCGTCGTCCGGGCCGATCAGCCAGCCGACGCGCCAGCCCGTCATGGCGTACGTCTTCGCCACTCCGTTGACCACGATGCAGCGTTCGGCCAGCTCGGGCACCAGCACCGGCATGGAGTGGTGCTCGACCCCGTCGTAGGTGAGGTGCTCGTAGATCTCGTCGGTGATGACCCAGACCCCCTTGGACAAGGCCCAGCGGCCGATGGCCTCGATCTCCTGGCGCGGGTACACCGCACCGGTCGGGTTGGACGGGGAGACGAACAGCAGGGCCTTCGTGTCGGGCGTCCACGCCGCCTCGAGGTCGTCGACCGAGCTGCGGAACCCGGTCGTCTCGTCGGAGCTGACGTACACAGGTGTCCCGCCCGCGAGTGCGATGGACTCCGGATAGGTCGTCCAGTAGGGAGCGAGCACGATGACCTCGTCGCCCGGGTCGCACAGGACGGCGAACGCGTTGGCGACGGCCTGCTTGCCGCCGTTCGTGACGAGGACCTGTCCGGCCGTGACGTCGAGCCCTGAGTCGCGCTTGGTCTTGGCGGCGATCGCCTCGCGCAGGGCCGGGATGCCCGCCGTCGGCGTGTAGTGGTGGTTGGCCGGGTCCTGGCAGGCGGCGACGGCAGCTTCCACGATGTGCGCCGGCGTCGGGAAGTCCGGCTCGCCCGCGCCGAAGCCGATGACGTGCTCCCCCGCCGCCTTCAGCGCCTTCGCCTTCGCATCCACGGCCAGGGTGGCGGAGGGCGACACGGCAGCCGCCCGGCGCGAGATGCGGCGGATCTCGGTCGTCGAGGAGGTGGTTGTCACGGGTGTCATGATCTCATACGTGCCAGAGATCCCCGACATCACGATCCCGCCCTCGCTCTTGCCCTCCGACGGCCGTTTCGGATCCGGTCCCTCCAAGGTTCGGCCCGCACAGGTCGATGCGCTCCGCGCCGTCTCGACGACCTACCTCGGCACCAGCCACCGCCAGAAGACGGTCAAGGCTCAGGTCGGGCGGGTGCGCGCCGGCATGCGCCGGCTGTTCTCGCTCCCCGACGGCTACGAGGTGGTTCTCGGCAACGGGGGGACCACCTGCTTCTGGGACGCCGCCACGTTCGGACTGATCGAGGAGCAGAGCCAGCACCTCAGCTTCGGCGAGTTCTCCTCGAAGTTCGCGGCCTGCGTGAGTGCGGCCCCGCACCTCAAGGACCCCCAGGTGATCGAATCGGAGGTCGGCACGCACCCGCTCCCGTCGGCGGACGCCTCGGTCGACCTGTACGCCCTGACCCACAACGAGACGTCCACCGGCGTGGCCATGACCATCAGGCGCCCGGCGGGCGCCGCCCTGCCCGGCGATGGCGGCGGGCTGGTGGCGGTCGACGGCACCTCCGGCGCCGGCGGCCTGCGCGTCGACCCGTCCGAATTCGACGCCTATTACCTCGCCCCGCAGAAGTGCTTCGCGAGCGACGGCGGGCTGTGGATCGCGCTGATGTCGCCGGCCGCGCTCGAGCGGGTCGAGCAGATCGCCGCGTCGGGCCGCTGGATCCCGACCTTCCTCGACCTCAAGACGGCGGTGGACAACTCGAAGCTGGACCAGACCTACAACACGCCGGCGCTGGCCACGATCTACCTCCTGGCCGAGCAGCTCGACTGGATGAACGACAACGGCGGCCTCGAGTGGACGGCATCGCGCTGCGACCGCTCGGCAGAGATCCTCTACACGTGGGCCGAGCAGTCCGGCTTCGCCCGCCCGTTCGTCGAGAACCCGTCCGACCGAAGCCACGTCGTGGGGACGATCGACTTCGTCGACGCCGTCGACGCCTCGGTGGTGGCGGCCGTCCTTCGGGCCAACGGCATCGTCGACACGGAGCCGTATCGCAAGCTGGGGCGTAACCAGCTGCGCATCGCGATGTTCCCGGCAATCGAGCCGGACGACGTCGCCTCACTGTGTGGATGCATCACCCACGTTGTGGGTGCGCTCGCGAACTGAAACCGCCCTTGCCGGCGCCGAGTGCGCGCCCTACGGCACTGGTGCTAGCCCCAGTACGAGATCGGGTGAGGGCGCCATGGCGACATGGCGACCCGCCTGATATACCGGGTATGCGGTTCCAATTGGGGGGCCGGCATCCGACTCCGAGCACAAAAGGGCGGGACCGACGATGACGACCGCAACCTTGGCCAACTCCCCGCCCGCGACCAATGGTGAGAGCCAGTGGGCTGTAGAGACCCACGGGTTGACCAAGCGATTCGGGGACAACATCGCCGTCAACAACGTCGAGCTTCTCGTTCCACGCGGCGTCGCCTTCGGCTACCTGGGACCGAACGGCGCCGGCAAGACGACGCTCATCAGGGTGCTCCTGGGCCTGACCCACGCCGATGCGGGGACCATGTCGCTGCTCGGCCACCGCGTCCCCCGACACCGCGACGTGGCCCTGGCCCGCGTCGGCGCGATCGTCGACGAGCCCCGCTTCCACGGCCACCTGACCGGTCGCCAGAACCTGCAGATCCTGGCGGCGGCGCGTGAGCCGGCGGCCAAGGGCCGCATCGGGCCGTCGCTCGAGCGCGTCGGCATACTTCACCGCGCCGACGACAAGGTGTCGAAGTACTCCATGGGCATGCGCCAGCGGCTGGGCGTCGCGGCCTGCCTGTTGGGGGATCCCCACCTCCTGATCCTCGACGAGCCCATGAACGGCCTCGACCCCGCCGGCATGCTCGAAATGCGCGACATGATCAAGTCGCTGGTGTCCGAGGGCCGCACCGTCATGCTGTCGTCGCACCTCCTCGACGAGGTCGAGCGCACGTGCGATTCGGTGGCGATCGTGGACCGCGGCACTGTGATCCGGCAAGGTCCGATCTCCCAGCTGATCGCCGGGTCCTCCTTCGAGGTGCAGGTCGAGTGCTCCGACCCCGACCGGGCCGGACACCTGCTCGACGGGACCGCGTTCGGTACACACGTGCAGGTCGGACCCGACGGACTGGCCATTTCCCTGCCGGAGAAGACCGAGCGTGACGCCATCGCCGAGATCAACCGCCTGCTGG
>DATHPK010000011.1:0-2600 GCA_035483935.1 Acidimicrobiales bacterium | reverse complement strand
AGTACTCGGGGTCGCGCAGCGGCGTGTTCTCCGCGTCGTGGACGGCGTTCTGCTGATTGCCGATGTTGGCGCCCTTGACGATCGACAGGCCCTCGGCGATCGCGGCCATCATGCCGTACTCAATCCCGTTGTGCACCATCTTGACGAAGTGCCCGGCGCCGGACGGCCCGCAGTGCAGGTAGCCCTGGGACGCCTGGGACCCCGGGGCGCGGCCGGGCGTTGCCTCGATGCACTCGCTGCCCACACCCGGCGCGATCGTCTTGAAGATCGGGTCGAGCCGCATCACCGCGGCCGAGTCCCCGCCGATCATCAGGCAGTAGCCGCGCTCAAGGCCCCAGACGCCGCCGGAGGTGCCGACGTCGAGGTAGTGCAGTTTCCTCGGCGCGAGGGCCTTGGACCGGGTGATGTCGTCGTGGTAGTAGGAGTTCCCGCCGTCGATGATCGTGTCGTCGGCGTCGAGCAGCGGCGCCAGCTGCTCCAGCGTCTGGTCGACGATCCCGGCCGGGATCATGATCCAGACGTTGCGCGGCTTCTCCAGCGCGTTGACGAAGTCGGGAAGCGTGTTGGTGCCGGTGGCGCCGTCCGCCGCCAGCGACTTGACCGCGTCCGCGTTCACGTCGTACACGACGACGTGGTGGCCGTCGTTCATCAGCCGGCGGGTCAGGTTGGCCCCCATCCGGCCCAGGCCGATCATTCCGAGTTGCATTGGTGAGTCAGTTGCCATGGCGAATCCTCACGCCCCCTTGGACGACTTGAGTGATCGGTAACGACGGATCAGCGTGTTGGTGGACGAGTCGTGCGTCAGCTCGGGCTCCGATGCCGACGTCAGCTCCGGGATGATCCGCTGTGCCAGCGCCTTGCCGAGCTCGACGCCCCACTGGTCGAACGAGTCGATGTCCCAGATAGCGCCCTGCACGAAGACCGAGTGCTCGTACAGCGCGACCAGGGAGCCGAGCAGCCGGGGGGTGAGGATGTCGCACAGCAGGGTGTTGGTCGGGCGGTTGCCCTCCATGACCCGGTGCGGCACGACGTTCTCGGCCGTTCCCTCGGCCCGCACCTGCTCCTCGGTCTTGCCGAAGGCGAGCGCCTCGGCCTGCGCGAACACGTTGGAGGAGAGGTAGTCGTGGTGCTCGCCGAGCGGGTTGAGCGTTCGCGCGAACCCGATCAGGTCGACCGGGATCAGCACCGTGCCCTGGTGGATGAGCTGGTAGAACGAGTGCTGCCCGTTGGTCCCTGGCTCGCCCCAGTAGACCGCGCCGGTGTCGTAGTCGACGTGGTTCCCGGCCAGCGTCACATGCTTGCCGTTGGACTCCATCGTGAGCTGCTGCAGATAGGCGGGGAACCGCTTGAGGTACTGGTCGTACGGCATCACGCCGACGGTCTGGGCGCCGAAGAAGTCCCGGTACCAGAGCGCCAGCAGCCCCATCAGGGCCGGCAGGTTAGCGGCCAGCGGAGCGGTCCGGAAGTGCTCGTCCATCGCGTGGAAGCCGGCCAGCATCTCGTCGAACTGGTCCGGCCCGATCGCGATCATCGTGGACAGCCCGATGGCGGAGTCCATCGAGTAACGGCCGCCGACCCAGTCCCAGAATCCGAACATGTTGGCCGTGTCGATGCCGAACGCCGACACCTTCTCGGCGTTGGTGGACACCGCGACGAAGTGGTTCGCGACCGCGTCGGGCGACCCCAGGGCGGACACCACCCATTCCTTGGCCGACTCGGCGTTGGTCAGCGTCTCCAGCGTCCCGAACGTCTTCGAGGAAATGATGAAGAGCGTTTCGTCGGGAGACAGGTCGCGGACCGCCTCGACGAAATCCGTGGAGTCCACATTCGACACGAAACGGAAGGTCATCGAGCGGTCGCTGTAATGCCGCAGCGCCTCGTACGCCATAACCGGCCCGAGGTCGGAACCGCCGATGCCGACATTGACCACGTTCTTAATCGGCTTGCCGGTATAGCCCTTGAATTCACCCGAGCGGACGCGGTTGGAAAAGTCGCGCATGCGGGCGAGCACGCCGTGCACTTCCGCCACGACGTCCTGCCCGTCGACGACGAGGGTGGCGTCGGCGGGCAGCCGGAGCGCGGTGTGCAGCACCGCCCGGTTCTCCGACACGTTGATGTGGTCGCCGCGGAACATCGCGTCCCGGTGCTCGGGCACGCCCGACTCCTCGGCCAGCTGGACCAGCAGCGCCAGGGTCTCGTCGGTGATCCGGTTCTTGGAATAGTCCAGGTAGATTCCCACGGCCTCGGCGGTCAGCCGCTCGCCCCGGCCCGGGTCGGCGGCGAAAAGGTCACGCAGGTGCTGCCCGGAGATGTCCGCGTAATGGCGCTCGAGCGCCTGCCACGCCTTCCGCTCCCGCAGCGGAGTCGTCGGCATGTCGTCTCCCCTCGTCAGGTGCCCGCGTCGTTCCCGGGCGCTGCCCTCATGCGATCGGTGTAATCAGACCGATCCTTCCACGCCCGACGACTGCCCCGCTCCCCGGGTTACGAACCCGCCGCTTCCCGTTACGCGCTTGCTTACCGCCCGACTTCTGCTCGGTCATCAGCCCACAAGGTGTGAAAGCTGCCCTCTGCGTCCGTGCGACGGTAGGTGTGCGCGCCGA
>DATHPK010000010.1:0-3005 GCA_035483935.1 Acidimicrobiales bacterium | reverse complement strand
TTTCGTCTTCCTCGGCATGCGCCGATGTTAAGGCACCGCCACGCGTCCGGGACGGCGTGTCCCTGACGGCGTGGCCCCCGCACCAAGGCATCGCTTTCCCGCCCCGACCATCCAATGACCTTACCGGAGATGGAAGGGTGGGAAACTCACTTATATGCGTCCGGGCGTCTGACCGGAGCGGATGGGCCAGGGGCGGCGGCGCTCCCGCGGCCCGGGTGCCCCGCTACCCTGCGCTGCGGTGGCCCGGATCCTGGTGGTCGACAACTACGACTCCTTCGTCTACAACCTCGTCCAGGAGCTGGGCGAGCTCGGCGCCGACCCCGTCGTCTTCCGCAATGACGCCATCGACGTGGACGGCATCCGGGCCGAGCACCCCGATGCCGTGCTCATCTCGCCCGGTCCGGGCCGACCCGACGACGGCGGTGTGAGCCTCGATGTCGTGCGCCGGCTCGGCGGCGAGATCCCCCTCCTCGGGGTCTGTCTCGGCCACCAGTGCATCGGCCAGGCCTTCGGCGGCCTGATCGAATCCGCCCCGCACCTGATGCACGGCAAGACCTCGGAGATCCACCACGACGGGAAGGGCGTCTTCGCCGGCCTGCCCAACCCGTTCGTGGCGACGCGCTACCACTCCCTCGTGGTGCAGCCCGAGTCCGTACCATCTGAGTTGGAGGTGACCGCGACCTCGACCGACGGCGTCGTGATGGGGCTGCGGCACCGGAGCCTGCCGATCGAGGGGGTGCAGTTCCACCCCGAGTCGGTCCTCACGCCGTCGGGGCCGGCGTTGCTGGGCAACTTCCTGGGGCAATTGGGGGCGGAGGCGGCCGCGACGTAGGCCGGCGACGGCCGTCTAGCGAGAACGGTTCGGGCGCAAGACCTTGATGTGTCCGCTGGTGGCCGTGGTGGTGGTTCCGCCCCCTTGTGACGACGTCGAGGTCGTCGTCGTGGAACCGGTCGTCGTCGTGTTTGACTGACAGACCGAGATGTTGACGGTGCTGCCGTTGTTGACCTGGGCACCCCCCGCCGGGCTCTGACCGTCGACGTTGCCGGGCTGCGCGTTGTTGGGGCAGGTGGTGTCGAAGGACGTGTTCGCCACCAGTCCGGCACCAGTGATGTTGTTCTGCGCCGAGGCGGCGCTCTGACCGACGACGTTCGGGACGGTGGCGCAGGAACCGCTCGAGATGACCAGGTTCACGGCGGAGTTGGGCTGCACGGTCACGTTCGGGCTGGGTGTCTGGGCCGACACCAGCCCCGAGCCCACCTGGCTGGAGCACGCGCTCGACTGGCTCCCCACGGTCAGGCCCTTCTGCGAGAGCAGCGACCCGGCCGCAGCGGGGGACTGCCCGATGACGTCGGGCACCATGACGGAGATCTGGTTGCCCGACACCGTCAACACCACCGGCACGTTCGCCTTGACACTCGAACCACCCTGCGGGTCCTGGCTGAGCACGGTACCGACCGACTGAGTGCTGTTGTTGTTGTAGGTCACGCGGTAGGTCAGGTTCGCCGCCGTCAGCGCCTGGATGGCCGGTGCGAGCTGCTTGCCCACGACGTTGGGCACCTGCACGGTGGGGATGTTCGGTCCGTCGCTGATGACGAGGTTGACGTGGGAGTTGCGCGACACCGACGCGCCGGCAGCGGGACTGGTCGACAGCACGAGTCCCTTGGCCCTGTTGCTCGTCCTGAAGCTGCTCGACCCGACCGCGAGGTGGTCGTTCTGCAATGTCTGCGTCGCCGACGTGGCGGTCTGCCCTACCACGTTGGGCACGGTCACATTGCCGGCCACGAGCGAGCTGAACAGGAAGTAGGCGATGACGCCGAGCGCGACCAGCAGGAGGATCAGCAACCAGATGAGATTGCGGGTCCGCCGTTTGCGCGCCTCGTCCTCGGGTTTGGTGCCGTCCACCCCGCCGGCGGGGACCGCCATGGTGCGGCCGGTGGCCGGGGACATGATCGTGGTGGCGGCCGCACCGGCGGAAGCGGCGCCCATGACGCTGGTGATGTTGGGGTCGCCCGCCTCGACGGGGCGCCCGTCGGCGAAGCGGAGGAGGTCCGCCCTCAGCTCCTCGGCCGATCCGTAGCGCGCGGCCGGATCCTTGGCCATGGCCTTCATGATCACGGCTTCGAGCGCGGCGGGGCAGGCGGGGTTGGCGGCACGTGGCAGGACCGGTTGGTCGCGCACGTGCTTGGACGCGACGGCGACGGGTGAGTCGCCCGTGAAGGGAGGTCGGCCGACCGCCATCTCGTAGAGCACGACGCCGAGCGAGTAGATGTCGCTGCGCGCGTCGACGGTCTTGCCCTCCGCCTGTTCGGGTGAGAAGTAGGCCGCGGTCCCCATGACGGCACCCGTCTGTGTGAGGCTCTCCTCGGTGTTGACGGCGCGGGCGATGCCGAAGTCCGTCACCTTCACCTCGCCGTCGGGAGTGATGAGGATGTTTCCGGGCTTCACGTCGCGGTGGATCACGCCGTGGCGGTGGGCGAAGGCGAGGGCCGCGGCGACGCCGGCACCGATCTGCGCGATTTGGTTGGCCGGCAGCTTCTGCGGATCGCGCAGGACGGCCGAGAGCGAGCGGCCGTCGATGTACTCCATCACGATGAAATAGACGCCGTCGTCCTCGCCCCAGTCGAAGACAGGGACGATGTTGGGGTGCGAGAGGTTGGCGGCGGCCTGCGCCTCCCGGCGGAAGCGCTCGACGAACGTCTTGTCGACGGAGAGCTCGGGGAAAAGGACCTTGAGGGCGACGGGTCTATCGAGTTGCAGGTCGATAGCCCGGTAGACCTGGGCCATACCGCCGCGGGCGACGAGATGGGTCAGCTCGTAGCGACCCATGTAGGTGCGAGGCGTCTCGACGGGCTGCATGCCGGGCCGAGCCTACGCTGGGCGCCCTTGGGCGCGGTGTAGGCGCGGGCTGCATCTCGGGGACGGCGTCACAGGCCACCCCCGGCAGTGCCCGAGATCGTCGTCGAGGTCGTCGAACCCTTCGATCCATTGGGCACCGTCGTCGTCG
>DATHPK010000009.1:0-1876 GCA_035483935.1 Acidimicrobiales bacterium | reverse complement strand
CCTGTCCTCGATTCACATCGAGGAGCATGAGGTCGACGCCCGCGACACCAAGCTCGGGCCCGAGGAGATCACCAGGGACATCCCGAATGTCTCCGAGGAGGTCCTCGCCGATCTCGACGACCGCGGCATCATCAGGATCGGGGCCGATGTCGTCACCGGCGACATCCTGGTCGGCAAGGTCACGCCCAAGGGCGAAACCGAGCTCACCCCCGAAGAGAGACTGCTCCGGGCGATTTTTGGAGAAAAGGCTCGTGAAGTCAGGGACACCAGCCTCAAGGTCCCGCACGGTGAGTCCGGTCGCGTCATCGGCGTCCGGGTCTTCTCCCGCGAGGAAGGCGACGAGCTGCCGCCAGGCGTGAACGAGCTGGTGCGGGTCTACGTCGCGGCCAAGCGGAAGATCACCGACGGTGACAAGCTCGCCGGCCGGCAGTTCGTCGTCGTCCTCGCGGGAGAACACCCGAATGCCGATCACCTTGCCGGATTCACCGTGCGGCACCTTGAGCGAAGTGTCGCGGACCTCGCGGGCCTTCTCGCCGAAGATCGCACGCAGCAGCCGTTCCTCCGGGGTCAGCTCGGTTTCACCCTTCGGGGTGACCTTGCCGACCAGGATGTCGCCGTCGCGAACCTCGGCGCCGATGCGCACGATGCCGCGTTCGTCCAGGTCCGCCAGCACCTCGTCGGAGACGTTCGGGATGTCCCGGGTGATCTCCTCGGCGCCCAGCTTGGTGTCGCGGGCGTCGATCTCGTGCTCCTCGATGTGGATCGAGGTAAGCACGTCCTCCTCAACCAGACGGTTGGAGAGGATGATCGCGTCCTCGTAGTTATGGCCCTCCCACGGCATGATCGCCACGAGCAGGTTCTTGCCCAGGGCCATCTCACCGTTTTCGGTGCAGGGCCCGTCGGCGATCACCTGGCCGGCCTCGACGCGGTCTCCCGCATCGACGATCGGCGACTGGTTGGCGCAGGTGCCGTGGTTGGACCGGGCGAATTTGCGCATCCGGTAGGTGCGCCGAGTGCCGCTGTCGTGCATCACGGTGATGTAGTCGGCCGACACCTCCTCGATGACGCCGCTCTCCTCGGCGACGACGACGTCGCCGGCGTCGATCGCCGCACGCAGCTCCATGCCGGTACCCACCAGCGGCGCCTCGCTGCGCACCAGCGGAACCGCCTGGCGCTGCATGTTGGCACCCATCAGGGCACGGTTGGCGTCGTCGTGCTCGAGGAACGGAATCATGGCGGTGGCCACCGACACCATCTGGCGCGGCGAGACGTCCATGTAGTCCACCTCGGACGACGGCACGTACTCGACCTCGCCCGCCTTGCGGCGGACCAGGACGCGTGGCTCGACGAACCGGCCGTCGCCGTCGATCGGCGAGTTGGCCTGCGCCACGACGTGGCGGTCCTCCTCGTCGGCGGTCAGGTAGTGGATCTCGTCGGAAACCACCCCATCGACGACCTTGCGGTACGGCGTCTCGATGAACCCGAACGGGTTGACCCGCGCGTACACCGACAGCGAGCCGATCAGACCGATGTTCGGACCCTCCGGGGTCTCGATCGGGCACATCCGGCCGTAGTGCGACGGGTGCACGTCGCGGACCTCCAGCCCGGCGCGCTCACGCGACAGACCGCCCGGCCCCAGCGCCGACAGGCGGCGCTTGTGGGTCAGACCCGACAGCGGGTTGTTCTGGTCCATGAACTGCGAGAGCTGGCTGGTGCCGAAGAACTCCTTGATCGCCGCGACGACGGGCCGGATGTTGATCAGCGTCTGCGGCGTGATCGCCTCGACGTCCTGAGTGGTCATCCGCTCGCGGACCACGCGCTCCATCCGCGACATGCCGACCCGAATCTGGTTCTGGATCAGCTCGCCGACGGTACG
>DATHPK010000008.1:0-6018 GCA_035483935.1 Acidimicrobiales bacterium | reverse complement strand
GACGTGTGCGAACTGGTCTCGTGATCGATGTAAGCGGCCTCGTTCGGATGCAAGGTGTTGAACCACTCGCGCTCGTCCGGGTGCATATCGTCGTGTGTTCCGTTTTCATGCGGCGAGTCTCCGGCCGTTCGGTGGCGCAAGTAGAAGGTCGAGTCGTCGAGCAAGTGAACGAGACCCCGTGCATGCGCCCGGGCCGAGAAGTCGGCCAAGGTGCCGGCGAGCTCTCCTCGTGGGCCGATTCGCAGCTCACCGATGACGCTGAGAGCGGAGGACGCCAGCAGCACGGCGGCGCCCGAGGCGCCCGGGATGAGTGTCGGGAGCGTGTGGGGACCGAGCCGGCGCAACTGTCGGGTGACGGAGTCGGCGTCCTGCCCGTCGGGAAGGCGCTCGACGGGCACATTCCTCTCCGGAAAACTCAGGAAGCCGGCGTCGTTGGACAGGAACGACACACTTGCGACTCGGGGGTCACTGGCCATCATCCCGAACGCACGACCCAAGAAGTCGTCGGCCACCGTGATGGCGTCTCCCACCACGAGAACGGCACGACGATGGAGACGCCACGTCTCGTTGATGAGATCGGCGACGTTCTCGGCTGAGACGCATTCGCAGCCGACTTCCCCGAACGCACCGAGGGCCTCGAGCGAAGGCCCACCGGCGACCACGTGGATCGCTTCGGTCCGAAGCGAAGTGACGGCCGTCATCAGGTGCTGCGCGTTGGCCGGCCGCACGTAGAGGGCGGCAACCGCCGGGACCGAGCCGCCCGTGACTGTGTGATCGGGCACGCTCGTCACGACGGCGAACGTTAGTCCCACTCCTCAGACCAACCGGCAGCCCGGGTCTCGTCCCTCATCGGAACCTTCGGGCTGGTCACGTTGAACGACGTGCTCCGGTGTTCCCGACGAACACCTCGGGTGAACCCCGGATGTCAGTACGTCGCCGCTCGACGCGGTTCGCCACGCGTCTGATCTGGACGGCCGCTCAAGCCGTCGTGGGGGTTCCGCTTTCGCTTTGCTCCAGGGTGTTGCGTAGCGGCCAGACCTCGACGACCCCGTGGGCCACGGCGCAGGGCGTGCCTGCCACGCGCGCCACCGCGTCCTCGAGGGTCGCCGCCTCCAGCAGGGCGAAGCCGGCGACGGGAAGGTCTGCCCGCAGGTATGCGCCCTTCGCCGTGCTGACCCCCGCGCCCTCCGTGTTGCGGACCTGGGTCGGAGTCCCGACGGCGCCGATCACGGCGCCTGTCGAGGCCAGCCACGCATCGTGCGCGTGGGCCTTGTCACGCACTGCTGGTTCGGTCGCTTCGTATCCTTCTCTGCTTCCATATCCGATCGTCAAGAACGTCGGCATCGGACCTCCTTCGTCGTTGTGGTGAGAATCGATCTGTTCGTGTGCTCAGCCCAGCGACGCGCCGAGCTGGTCCAGCAACTCGCTCGTGCCCTTCTCGCGGATGACCACTGTGTCGTGGCCGTCGAGGAACACCCCTTGCTCGGTGAAGGTCAACGTCGTGCCGTCCCCGGCGGGCGCGAACTCCACCGTGGTTACGGACACCGAGATCCGCTCCGCGTCGGCGTCCATCGTGTAGCCATAGACGATCCGCTCGTTGGGCACGATGTCGTGGTACGTCGCTTGGTAGGTATGGATCGTGCCGCCGCCGGGCGGGCCGGCACTGAGGCTCTCCGTTCCGCCGACACGGAAGTCGAGCTCGAAACCGGGCATCTCACCGCCGGCGCCAAACCAACGCGCCTTGGCGTCGCGGCTGGCCCAGGCGGCGAAGACGCGCTCGGGCGCGACGGGATAGGTGCGGCTGAGGACGAACGTCCCGTGCTCTGTGGTGCGGGTGGTCATGGTGTTGCTCCTCTCTCATTTCTTGTTCGGATGTCTTCGGCCAGGACGTCCCCGAGTCGGTCGAGGCGGCGCTCCCAGATTGCGCGCTGACCGGCGAACCAGTCGGCGGCCAGCTGTAGGCCCACCGGCTCGATGCGGCAGGTGCGGGTGCGGCCGACCTTCTCCGAGGCGACCAGCCCGCTGGACTCGAGAATGGCCAGGTGCTGAACCACCGCGGAGAGCGTGATCTCGAGTGGCCTGGCCAGCTCGCTGACGGAAGCCGGGCCCCTCACCAGGTGCTCGACCATGCTCCGCCTGGTGGGATCACCCAGCGCACGGAGCACGCCGTCGACCGGAGATTGATTAAGCATTCACTTAAGTATTAACTCCCGACGAGGTCTCGTCAAGCAAGGGGAGTGGGAATCGCGAGCCGACCAGCTCCCGGGCGCAGCCGGAAGAGGCGCGGGCGCCGTCCCTATTCGGGCCCCGACAACCCCAACATCTCGGTCACGCCGTGGTCCCGCCCCGCCGTGTAGCCGCCGTCGACCGGCAGCGCATGGCCGGTCACGAACGACGCGTCATCCGAGAGCAGAAATGCGGCCGCCGCCGCGATCTCCTCCGGGCGGCCCATGCGCCGGCCCAGCTTGTGCTCGCGCAGCACGTCGGCCCGCGCCGCCTCCATGCCCGGACCGAAGACCGAATCGGTCATCGGCGTCTCGATGAAGCCCGGGCAGATCGCGTTGACCCGGATGCCCCGCCCCGCGTAGTCGATCGCCATGTTCTTGGTCAGGAGCACGACGCCGCCCTTCGACGCGCTGTACGCGCTGCCGCCCGCCGTGCCCTCGAGTCCCTCGATGCTGGCGAGCGTCACGACCGACCCGCGCGACCCGTCCGCCCGCGCCGGCTGGCGCAGCATCTGCGCGATGACGTGTTTTGCGGTGAGGAAGGTCCCCGTCAGGTTCACGGCGATCACGCGGGCCCATTCGCCCGACGGCAACATGTGCACCGGACCGCCGCCGGCCACGCCCGCCGCGTTGACCAGACCGTCGACGCCGCCGCCGGCCTTCACGGCCGCCGCGACGAGCGCCTCCACCGACGCCTCGTCGGTGACGTCGCAGTGGGCGAACGACCAGCGCGCCCCCTCCGCTACCCGCCCCGGAGCCGCCGCCGGCTCCTCCGCCAGGTCGGCCCCCACGACGCTCGCCCCCTCGTCGAGCAGCCGAGCGGCGGTGGCCAGACCGATGCCCGACGCCGCCCCCGTCACGATGTAGGTCCGGCCCTCCAGTCCACGCATGGCGCCTCCACCCTTTCGGCTCCGTCCGGTGACGCCGGCGGCGCACCCGTACCCGTTGGTTGCGCCCGAGTCAGCCGGGCTGATAGGAGCAAGGCACATGTTCTAGCCCGGGCCGTCCCGGGACCACCGAACTCGAACCGGGGGGAGCCCACGCCATGAAGTTCGCGCTGTTCTACGAGATCCCCGTCCCCCGGCCCTGGGAGCCGGACAGCGAGCTCGTCGCCTACCAGAACACCCTCGAGCAGGCCATCGCCGGCGACCGCTACGGCTGGCACGCGTTCTGGACCGTCGAGCACCACTTCTTGCAGGAGTACTCGCACTGCTCGAACCCCGAGGTGCTCTATGGCGCCATCGCGTCCCGCACCGAGAACATCCGGCTCGGCTACGGCGTGCGCCTCATGCCGAAGCCCTACAACCACCCTGTCCGCACCGCTGAGTCCGTTGCCGTCCTCGACCTCATCTCGAGGGGTCGCGTCGACATGGGCACCGGCCGTTCCGCCACCCGGGCCGAACTCGAGGGCTTCGGCATCGACCCCGCCGAGAGCCGCGGCATGTGGCAGGAGGCGATCGAGCACGTCGTCGGCTGTTGGACCAACGAAGAGTACGAGTTCGCCGGCAAGCACTGGCAGATGCCCAAGCGACGCGTGCAGCCCAAACCCTTCCAGCAACCGCACCCGCCGCTGTGGGGTGCGACGACGAGCGACGAGGGTCACGCGCAGATGGGCGACCTCGGTCTCGGCCTGTGCTCGTTCGCGGTCGGCCTTCCCCCGAGCGAGGTCCAGCGCAAGATCGACATCTACCGCGAGGCTGTCACCAAGTGCACCAAGCCGATCGGCTCGTTCGTGCACAACGCGGCGGCCACGTTCACCATGGCCATCTGCTCCAAGGACCGCGATAAGGCGATTGCCGACGCCCGCGAGTCCTTCGAGTGGTATCCGAAGACGGGCGCCCGCGCGATCGCCACGCTCACCGACTGGATGGCCGAGCGCAACGAGTCGCTCG
Organism: Acidimicrobiales bacterium; assembly: GCA_035483935.1. Taxonomy (GTDB): domain Bacteria; phylum Actinomycetota; class Acidimicrobiia; order Acidimicrobiales; family RAAP-2; genus Bog-473. The sequence goes on along the minus strand of DATHPK010000008.1, from coordinate 1,901 downwards.
GCACCTATTCCTACGCGGCGGACATGAAGAAGACCGACGACTCCGGCATGCTCGATCTCCTGAGCCTCGAGTACCTGACGGACTCCAACGCCTGCGTCCTCGGCACGCCGGACGAGTGCCTCGAGGCGTGCAAGGCCTATGAGGCGGCCGGCGTCGACCTGCTGCTCTGCCTGGTCAACCCGTACAAGATCCCCCACGAGTCCGTCATGGAGACCATCGAGCTCATGGGGACCGAGGTCATTCCCGCCTTCGCGGGCTGACGCCCGCCGACTCCAGCGAGCGCAGATCGGCCAAGCTTGGGAGATGGCGGCGACGCGGTCATGCAGGTGGGCTTCTGTGTCGGCGGCCGCGTCCGCGGTCTCCGGACTCGTCCTGGCGGCCCTCGTCCTGCCCGCCGTTCTTCCGGCGGCGGCGTCGAGCAAACATGCGACCACGACGACCCACCACTCCTCCGCCCCGAAGCTCGATGCGCTGGGCCATCTGAAGTTCTGGGAGTGTCCCACCAAGACCACCCAGATGCTCGTGACGGTGAACACCCTGACGCTGCACCCGGGCTCCACGCTCGACATCACGTTCATCGTCAAGAACACGGGCTCGAGCTCTTGCAACTACACCGCGCCCTATGCGGGTGTCGCACCCGGTCCCACCAGCACGACGCTGCAGGCAGGACCCTGCGGTTCGATCGGTTTCGAGATCGCCACCTCCCGCGGTCACCAGGTCTGGCCGGGCCCAGAACTGGTCAACTGCCCGGCCCTCGGTTTCGCGCAGCTCGCGCCCGGCGCCACCGTCACGGGCACCGGGACGTGGAACCAGGACGTGCCCAATACGGACAGAAGGGTGTCACCCGGCAAGTACACGCTGATCGTCGACAACAAGACCTTCAAGTTCCCGATCCGGGTTTCGTCGTCCTAACGCCCAGCCGACCTTCTGCACATACCGGGATGCCGCCGTGTGCTCACCGGGAGCCTGGCTAGGCTACGGCTGTTGACCGCGGCGGGCGGGCGAGGAGAATCGCGTTGTCGATAGCCGCTGTCTTGGAAGTCGAGCACGACCCACCGCCACCGCTGCGGGCCGTCCGGGACCATGAATCGCCCGGCAGTGCACGTGCACCCGACGCGACGACCGCAGCTGCGCGGACCGTGCTCATCGTCGAGGATGAGCCTGGACTACGCGATTCACTGAGCGAGATCCTCCGGCTGCAAGGGTACGAAACGGCGGAGGCCGAGGACGGTGAGGTCGCGCTCCAGATCCTCCGCTCCCGGGACGTCGATGTGCTCATCTTGGACCTTCACCTGCCGAAGCTCGACGGCGTCGGTGTCCTGCGGCGGATCGATGCACCGCCTCCGATGGTGATCGTCCACTCCGCCTTCGAGTTCTACTCGTCCGACGCCATCGGCGAGGAAGTCGGGCCGAAGGTGTTCAGGATGGTGCGAAAGCCTCTCCCGCCGACCCAGTTGATCGCGGCGGTGTCGGAGGCGGTCACCGAACTCGAGAATCTCGAGAAGTAGAGCCTGAACCCCGGGGTGGTCGGGCTCTTCCGGCCGCTGGAAGCCGAACGAACCGCCGCCCGGGCTCAGCCGACCGGCGCCCGCCCCGGAGTGTCCGCCGCCGCGCACAGCTCGGCCAACGTCGCACTGATGTCGCCGAGCGGGTCGCTCGCCGCGATCTGGGTCTGCAACGCCCGCGCCCGGAGGTGGTAGCTCCGCCGCTCAAGCACGCGGCGCACCGCGTGGGCCACCATCGCGGGCGACGGTCGGCCCGTCCGCAGGTTGACGCCGGTGCCGGACCAGTGCACCCGCGCCGCCACCTCGGGTTTGTCCTCGCTGTCACCCGCGACCACCAGTGGCACGCCATTCGCCAGCGCCTGCTGGATGCCGCCGTAGCCGCCGTTGGTCACCATG
>DATHPK010000007.1:0-3390 GCA_035483935.1 Acidimicrobiales bacterium | reverse complement strand
CTTGCCGTGCCCTCCTGGACGGTCCGCGGTCCGCTACAACCCCTGTGACGGGACGCCAATGTCCCTAAACCAAGCGGTGCGCTGGGCATTCGATTTCCAAAACCCATTTCGCTATCCTGCGGCCCTCTACCGGGGGCCGAGCCAGGGAGCGGAAGTGCAGACCCACTACCCCAAGATCACCCAGGGGCCAGATCGGACGTGGGTGGTCGAGTGCATCCAGTGCCGGAACGACACGCAGTCCGACCTGCCGATCGGGATCGGCATGCCGCTGCAGGACCGCGAGACGGCCGAGCGCCTCCGCGACAACCACGCCCTGCGCACAACGCGCGTTGCTGCTTCCTGACTGATCCGACGCCCGGGTCGCCGGGGTAGTCGGGCGACGGTCGTCGGAGTGAAGGAATAGGTGCGGTTCCGCGCCCACAGCAAGGGGAATTGGTCCCCATCGAAACTGCACAAGATGTGTCACAATGAGTGACAGAGCATTACGAATTGCGGGTGGGGCGGCGCCACGCAAACAGCGGTCGTCGGGGGGAGCAGCACCACGTGTCAGGAAGCATGTTCCAGTACTCCGCCGCGGACCTCGACCGCTTCAGACAGGTTCAACGCCTGGCGTATGACATCGCGCTCCGGGTCGAGTCCCAGCTGCAGGTTGGCATCACCGAGGTCGAGGCGTGCACCCTGATCGCGGCGGCCCAGACGGAGTGCGAGGTCATCCAGGTCTTCCACGATCCCTACGTCTTGTTCGACGGGCGCACGGTGCTCGGAACCAGGGACGAGTCCGCCGAGAGGGCCGGCGTGTCGCCCAGTACGGACCTCGTCCCGACCAACCAGCCCCTCCGCGACGGCGCGCCGGTCATCATCGACCTGGCGCCGGTGGCACACGGCGTGTCGTCGGACATCGCCTACTCGTGCGTGCTCGGCACGAACGCTGTCTTCAAGGAGCTTGACGCCGGCCTGGCCCGGATCCGGTCGTTCCTGCGGGACGGCATCGCCGCGCGCACGTCCATGCTCAAGCTGTACCACGAGCTCGACGAGCGGCTGGCGGCGCGGGGCTGGGAGAGCTGCCACCACCGCCAGGCCGACCGCGCGTTGGGCCACCTGGTGTTCCCGCTGGAGCACGAAACGGACCGCTCGACGCCCCTGCCCGGCTGGGGCGCCGTCGCGGCCGAGAAGTTGCTCGCGGCCGGGATCGACGCGCTCGACCACGAGACGTGTTACCCGCTGTGGAACGACAGCTCCTTCACCGACTACCCCGCGACGCCAGGCTTGTGGGCCATCGAGCCCCACATCGGTCTCGACGGGGTCGGGGTGAAGTTCGAAGAGCTCCTCGTCGTGACCGACGACGACGTGTACTGGCTGGACGACGACGTCCCCCACGTCCGCCGTTGGACGAAAGCGAGATACAACACCTCGTCGCTCCGGGCGACACCCGCCTGACGCAAGACCCCCGTCAGCCTCGGCCTCAGCCGGAGCCGAAGAGCGGGACGGGCGTCGCGTACTCCATCTCGAAATAGCCGGCGGGCGCGCCCGGCACCCGCAGTGCGGCAGCAGCAGGCGCGATCTCCACGCCCGGCAACCCGGGGAAGAGCGGGTCGTGATGGCAGAACGCCACGCGCCCGGGCCGCAACAACGAGACCTGCTCGAGCATGTAGTCGACCGTGGAGCCCTGGAAGGGTTCGCCGTCCACGTTGGGGCGACCGCCCAGCGACAACAACGCCACGTCGGGCCGCAATCCGGAGAAGATGCCGCGCCAGTAGCCGGCGCTGCCGCTCACGAGCAGCGACCCGCCCGACGTCACGAGCAGGTAGGCGAGCTGGCCGCCGTCGTGCCGGGAGCACTTGTCGTTCATGGCGACGAGAGCCGGGCCGGCCGGCGCCGGCGCGGCGTCCATGCCCGCGAACAGCCGGCGGATCGTGGCGGCGCGATCCTGCGCGCTGACGTCGAGGTCGCCCAGGCAGGGCACCGACGTGTCCGAATCGCTGTGGGCGAAGAGGCACGCGTGCAGCGCCGGCAGCACCCGCACCGTCGTCGTCGGCCCGCAGCGCACCGTCTCACCACCGGTCACGACGAGCAGCTGCTGCTCGGGCACGCCGGCCTCGCGCAGGCAGCGGGCGGACTCCGGTGAGGCGACGACCGTCGCGCCGGCGCCCAGCGCGAGCACATCGGCGCCGTAGAGATGGTCGAAGTGGGAGTGGCTGACGAACACGAAATCGGCCGATCCCACCTCACGGGTGGAGAGGCCCACCGGGTCGAGGCCGGGCAGCCGGTCCAGGTACGCGTCGAAGAAGAGGTTCAGACCGGCGTCGCGCACACGGAACGTAGCGGTCCCGAACCACTCGAGCGTCGCGGGCATCAGTCGGCCCCGGCGCCGGCACCCGCCGCAGCGCCCTCCGCAGCGCCCGGCTCGGCACCGGCCGCGGCCACGGCCGAGGGATTCCCGATCAATTTGGCCGAGAACTTCACCGCCTTGACCGCGCTCGTCACGCCCGTCTGCAACGCGACCCCGATCACGATGAAGACCACCCCCAGCCAGAAGAACCCGTGCCAGCCCAGCATCAGGATCCCCAATCGGCCGAGCGTGTACGGCGGCGAGCAGATGACGGCGCCGACCGCACCGCCCACGGCGGTGGCGGCCAACTTGTCACGACGCGAACGTCCCTTCTTAGTGTCGATGCCGACCATCCGGGCCGGCACGGCGAGATAACAGAGCATCATGATCCCCACGACGATGCTCTGGCTGATGACGAAGGACCACGGGCCCCAGCGCGTCGCGATGAGGGCGGAGAAGGAGAGCGCGAGCCCGACGCTGATGCCCCACGCCAGGATCGTGCGCAGGTGGGCCTTGGCCTTGGCGAAGGCCGGCCGGATCTGCGGCTCGCCGCCATCCGCGATCGCAAAGGCGAAGACGCCGTTGAGATAGAAGCTCGCTGCGGTGATGGCCGTGACGCCGAGGATGGCGGGGACCAGGACCGGCCCGCGCAGGATGTGAAAACCCTTGGTGTGCAGTACGTGGACCTTGATGTCGAGCATCGCCACCCAGATCCACATCGCCGGGATGATCTGCACCAGCGTGAGCCGCCAGTTGGTCACGAGCAGCTTGAGCCCCTGGAAGAGCATCAAGAACGCGCCGACGATCAACGCCAGGGGCGCCAGCCAGCGGCGGGTCGAGCTCAGCTGGAGGACAGCGCGCTCGACGGCATCGTCGTCGCTGCGCCGGATGGCGTCGACAAGGCCGGCCACGCCGGCACGGATCCGCAGCCGTTTGGACGCGACCGCCCCGGTCCCGCCCGAGTCCGTGTCGGCGGGCGGGCCCGGTTCCGCCCGGCCCGCCGCGGCGCTCCGGTCCTCCGAGTCGATCGTCACTGGTTGATCATCGCGTGACCGCCCTCG
>DATHPK010000006.1:0-22161 GCA_035483935.1 Acidimicrobiales bacterium | reverse complement strand
CGTAGAAGACGGTCACCGTCCCTTGGGGGAACCCGTCGCCGCTCTGGCCCGTCACCGTGCCGGCGAACGTCTCGGTGGTCTCCGAGCCGAAGGTGACCGACGGGGTGACCGCGTTGAGCGCGGTGGTGGTGTTCTCCGCCTCGGGGCTGACCGTGAAGCTCTGGGCCGGGCTCGACGTCGAGGTGTTGTAGGAGAAGTTGCCGTTCGACGAGGTCCCCGCCGCGTAGGTGGCCACGACGTTGGTGAAGCTGCCCGCGGCGAGCTGGGTGGCGGTCAGCGAGCAGCTGAAGTCCGCCACGTCGCCGCTGCCGCCGCTCAAGGTGGCGTGGCACAGCTGGGTCTGCGTCGGGCTGCCGTAGAAGACGGTCACCGTCCCTTGGGGGAACCCGTCACCGCTCTGGCCCGTCACCGTGCCGGCGAAGGTCTCGGTGGTCTCGGAGCCGTAGGTCGTCGAGGTGGCGATCGTCGGCGTGAGCGCCGTCGTGGTGTTCTCGGGCGTCACGAGCGGCGTGGCCGACTCCTCGTTGGAGGGCGGGCTGGCGCCGACGCCGTTCACGGCCTCGACCTTGTAGAAATAGGCGGTGCCGGCGTTCACGGCCGTGTCCTGGTAGGTGGTGCCGGTGATTCCGGTCTGCAGGGGGGTTTCCGAGCCCGACGACGTGCCCCGCAGCACGGTGTAGCTCGAGATCGGCGAACCGTTCGTGCACGTGGGGGCGCTCCAACTCAGGTTCACCTGGCCGGGGCCGACGGTGGGCACCGCCAGAACCGGGGCCAAGCTGGCCGAAGCGATCGTGTAACTGGCCGACTCGGACATGGGGTCGGCCGACGTGTCGAGGCTGGCCGACTGCGAACCGGTGCAGCTGGTCGAGGTCGGATTGGTCACGCCGAGGACCTGCAGCTGGAGATGGTCGCCCGCGGCGATGTCAGCGGGCACCGCATAGGTCAGGGTCTCGCCCGAGACCGTCGGGGTACTGGGTGAACAGGAGTAGTCGGTCGTCGTCGTGAGGTCGTCCAGGACGACCTGCCCACAGTTGGTCGTGATGGACGGCAATCCGGTGCCCGTCGGGAAGGCCATGGTGATGACCGAGTTCGCGTTCGTCTCTGAGACGAGGGAGTTGGTCGTGGTGAAGTTCGCCGTGTAGGTCACGCCCGACGTGCCCGCCGTCGCGTTCGAAGGACTGATCGTGAGGCTGCCGACCCCGGTGGGAGAGGTGAGGTTGACCTGCGGCGCAAGGTTGTCCAAGACGGGGTCGCCGCTGGTGTTCAGCTCGAAGGTCAGCGGGTTGGTGACGCTCGCCGGGTTGCTGATGCCGTACCACACCACCTGCACCGTGTCGCCGGGGTTGATGCTGATCAGCGGCACGAAGGTGATCGTCTGGCCGGACGTCGTGGGGTTTGCCTGCGCACAGTTCTCCGAGTTCGACGTGGTCTCGTCCACGATCGTGATGAAGTTGCAGTTGCTGGTGTAGGCGGGCGTGCTGTAGCCCGAGGGCAGCGTCAGCGAGATCGTCGCGTTGCCCGCGATCAAGCTGTTCGTGGCCTTGAACGTCGTGGTGTACGCCACCTGACTGGCCGACTCGGACGTCGAGGACACCGAGGTCAATGTGCCGTTGCTCACCGACGTCGGTGCCACCAGGCTGAGTGGTGGTGTGAACCCGGTCGCGGTCGGGTCGGCGCTGGTCGCGATCTGGATCGCCTGGGGACCCGTCGAGCTCGACGGGTTCGTGACGCCGCTCCAGGCGATCTCCACCCGGTCTCCCGGCGCGATCGCAATCGGCACCTCGTAGGTGACGGATTGGCCGGAGGTCGTCGGCGTCACCTGTGAGCAGGAGTCCGAGGTGGCGGTCGTGAGGTCCTCGATGATCGTCTGGTTGCAGTTGCTCGTGTACGTCGGGGGCGTGTAGTCCGACGGGAAGGTCAGCGTGATGGTCGAGTAACCGTCGCTCGTCAGGCCGTTCGTGGCGGTGAACGTGGTCGTGTAGACCACATGGGTCGCCTGGTCGGAGTCCGACGACGCCGTGATGGTGGCGTTGGTGACCGAAGTGGAAGGCGTCAGGGTGTAGCCGAGCTGCACCGATACGCTCCCGTTGTTCACGGTGAGGCCGTCCGAGGCGGCCGGCCCGGCGTTCGTCACATCGAGGATGTCGATCTGTACCGTGTCGGTCGCCGCCGCCGAGATGGGCGCCGTGAACGTCAGTGTGGTGCCACCGCCGCCGGTCACCGGGATGGAGCCGAGGCAATTCTCAGAGGCGGACGAGGTGATGTCGTCGAAGAGGACGACGTTGCAGTTGCTGGTGTAGGTCGGGAAGGTCGTCCCCGCCGGCGCGGTCACGGTGAAGCTGGTCGTTCCGGCCGTCATGGCCTGCCCCTGCAGCTTGAGGGAGTAGTCCACGCCGGTGGCCCCCACCGACGTCGAACTGAGGGTGAGTCCGGCGTACCCGTAGGCGGACGACGTGGGCGTCAGCGTCACGTCGTTGGGTGAGCTCGTGTAGGCCGTGCTGTAGCTGGTCCCGTGATAGTTGAGGGTGCCGAAGAACCCCGTGCGGGAGCTCATGGCGGACAGCGGCGAGTACGCCACGCTCGGGGTGCCGACGGTGGTCACGTCGAGGGTGCCGCCGAGAGAGTCGGTCCCACCCGTGATCACGCTCTTCGTCGAAGCCGTCACGTTGTTCGTCACGGCGAGCGTGCCGAACCGCCCCTGCGTGAACGTATTGCCGATCGTCAGGTTCGATCCCGCCGGGACCGTCACCGTGCCGTTGTCGGTCACCGCGACGGCGTTGTAGAACTGGTCGTTCGTCGCCGTGAGGTCGACCGTCGCACCCTTGGCGATGTTCAGCGTGCCCGTGTTGCCGAAGTAGGCGATGTTCGAGCCGGATCCGAGCGTCTTCGCCGTGGCACCCGAGGCCAGCGTGATCGTGTCGCCCACGACGTTGTTGAAGAATTGGGGCGATCCACTGGTCACGTTGAGGTTGATCGTGCCGTCGACGGTGAAGGTCGTCGCCTCGTTGGTGCCCGTCACCCCGTTCAGGTCGAGCGTCTGGGTTGGAGGGATTCCCGGGCTCGAACCGGTCCCCTTCAGGATGATGCTGCCGCTGGCGGTGTAGGTGCCGCCGCCGGCGCCGGTGTCGTCGTCGAAGGTGCCGCCCTGGAAGTTCACCGGGTTGGCCCCCGCGGCGCTGCCCCGGTCGATGTAGTCGGTGCTGAGGTTGACGGTGGCGGCGTTGGTGATCGTGCCGTTGTTGGTGAAGCCGCCGTTGGTGGGGACGTAGAGGGTGTTGGCGGTCACGTCGATCGAGCCGTTGTTGACGACGGTGACGGCGTTGTAGAGCTGGGTCTCTCCCGCCCCCGTCCCCGTCCCGCTCACGTTGAGGGCGCCGCCGCTGTTGATGGTCAACGTGCCCGTGTTGCCGATGTAGGTGGCCGAGGTTCCGTTGGTGATGGCGTCGACCTGCCCGCCCGACGCCACCGTGATCGCGTCGCCCACGACGTTGTTGAAGAGTTCGGCGTCGCCGGTGGTCGAGGTCAGGTTGATCGTTCCGTCGACGGTGAAGGTCGTCGCCTCGTTGGTGCCCGTGACGTTGTTCAGGTCGAGCGTCTGGCCGGTGGACAGGCCCGGGTTCGAACCGGTCCCCTTCAAGATGATGCTGCCGCTGGCGGTGTAGGTGCCGCCGCCGGCGCCGGTGTCGTCGTCGAAGGTGCCGCCCTGGAAGTTCACCGGGTTGGCCCCCACGGCGCTGCCCCGGTCGATGTAGTCGGTGCTGAGGTTGACGGTGGCGGCGTTGGTGATCGTGCCGTTGTTGGTGAAGCTGCCGCTGCTGGCGTCGGAGAGGGTGTTGGCGGTCACGTCGATCGAGCCGTTGTTGACGACGGTGACGCCGTTGTAGAGCTCCGTCTGTCCCGTCCCCGTCCCGCTCACGTTGAGGGCGCCGTTGATGGTCAACGTGCCCGTGTTGCCGATGTAGGTGGCCGAGGATCCGTTGGTGATGGCGTTGACCTGCCCGCCCGAGTCGACTTGCGTGACGATCGAAGAGTTGGCGTTGAACAGCTCGGCGTCACCGGTGGTCGAGGTCAGGTTGATGATGCCGTTGGAGAAGATCTCCGAAGGGTCGTTCGAAGCGTTGCCGAGATTGACGGCGTCATTCGTCGAGTTCAACGTCGAGGCAGTGTTCCCCCCGAGTTCGAGGGCGGCGACACTTACGCTCGACGAAAGCGTGACCGTGAACGGGGTGGTCGACGTGTTGTTGCCGATGCACGCCACGTCGCTCGAGGTCGGCACGGCTTGCGTGCTGCTACTGGTCAACCAGTTGCCCGCAGTGGACCAGTTGCCGTCGCCGGCGGAACCGGTCCACGAGTCGGTGCACGCGGCGAGGGTGATGCCGTGAGCGCCCGTCGCATCCAACGTCAAAGCTGCACCGAAAGAGGTGAGGGCGCCCACCACGAGTGCGGCGCTCGCCGCGACCTGCCGAGCCCCGCGTCCGAAAGACGTTCGCGCCATGAGGTTCCCCTTTGAAATTCCGGCCGCAGCCGGTTCCGTGGGCGCCCCCTCAGCGCGGAAAAATCAATCGCCAATCCGCCGCGCGTACGACCCGTGCCTGATCTCCGACGTCAACTGTAGGAGTCCGGCCTCGCGATGGCAATGGTGATACCAACACCACCGCGCGCACGTGGTAGCCGTACCGGTCGGTCTCTCCGTAGTTCTACGTAGAGACCTGCTCAGGTGTGTCGGAACACCGCCTGACCGCCGCCACTCGCAATAAGTCGGCGGTTCTCGGACCAGACGCGGCCGGTCCATGACAACAATCCCCCTTGGGACACGGGCGAATGTGCGTCGAGCAACATCCACTCCGATGAGCTCCCCGGGTACTGGAACGAGGCGTAGAGGTCGAGACTGGGCGCGACGAACGGTGGATCGAGATACGCGTGCGGACGCGACCCCGCCGGCCAACTCCCCACGTCGAGCACGATGAGCGACCGCGCCCCGTCCACCCAGGGGTCGTCGAACACCGCGCGCGGACGAGCTCGCACCCAGGTCTGCCACGTCGGCGGCAACGGTCCCGCGGGTGGCCAGCTGTCGGACCATGCGATCGGCCGCTGGTCGAAGTTGCCCCAGTAGGCGAACGGGGGACGCGCATCGCCGCGTACGCGCTCTTCGATCCCCGGCAGTTCGTGCGGCCCCGGCACGTCCGGCGGCGACACGTCCTCGTGCTCGAGGCCTGCGACCTCGCCGATGGACCAGACCATGGCGTCGAGCACCGGGCGGTCGTGTTGGGTCATCTCGACGCGCTGTGCGCGCACGGTGCGGCCCGACCGCAGGGTGTGAACGGTGATGTCGACCGGCTCGAACGCCGCCACCGAGAGGTAGTGGCAGAAGAAGCTGGCGGGACGCGACAGTCCGCTCTCCGCGCCCGCCGCCCGCAGCGCGATGGCTGCGACATAGCCGCCGCACGGACCCCAGATCTCCCAGTCGTGATGCACATCGGCGCTGTAGCGGCCCTCGCCCAGCGGCCGCACCGCTGTCTGCTCCTCGATGTCACCCATGGGCAGCCTCGGTCCGGAGTTCCCACTGCTCCCGCGTCAGCTCCAACACGCGCACCGTCTCACCGCGCAGAGTCCCCGAAGTCGTGCGCTCGAGGGTGAAGCCCAGTCGTTCCATGACGCGTCCCGACGGCGTGTTGTCGGGTTCGTAGATGCTCACGATGCGATCCAATCCTCCCTCGGTGAAGCCCCACTGCACCGCAGCCACCCCCGCCTCGGTGGCAAACCCTTGTCCCCGCCACGACCCCGTCAACCGCCACCCCACCTCGACGGCGGGGAGGATCTCGGGAAGGAAGTGCGGCACCGCCAGCCCGGCCCACCCGATGATCGTCCCGCTGGCGCGGTGCTCGAGCGCTTCGAGGCCGAAGCCGTCGGAGTCGTAGCGCTCGATCACCCGGTGGAGGAAGTCCTTCGTCTCCTCCTCCGACATCGCGCGACGCAGCGGATACCACCAGAACGACTCCTCGGCATGGATGACCGCGAGCGCGGGAAGGTCGTCGAGGGTGAAGGGGCGCAGCACCAGCCGCTCGGTCCTGAGGACGGGTATCACTCGAGTGGCAGGCCGGGAGCTTCCGCCAGCGAGGGATCGCGCCCGGGGCGAGCGGAGGGCGCGTAGAGCTGGTCCGGCCGGAACGAGCGGACGGATCGGTCGCCCGTGCGCCCGCCGACCACCTCCACCCAGGCCTCCCCGGTCTCGCCGTTGGTGACGTGCGCCACGAACGCCCAGGAAGCGCCGCGCAGCCGCGTGCCCTCGACCTGCACCGGGTCACCCGGACGCAGTCCGGCCCATCGGGTGGAGCGGCGGAGATCAGCCACGGGTGCGCGGTGCCATGTGACCTCTTTCTACCCGGTCTGACCCGGCCCCTCGTCCCCGACTACGCCGGCGAATCAACCGGTCAGGTCGCAGCCCGGCCGTAGTCTGACGTCATGGCTCTGAACCCCCCGCGCACCCTCACCCCGTCGAAGGTGAGCGCGTTCACGAGCTGCCCGCTCGCGTTCCGCTTCTCGCAGATCGAGCGCCTCCCCGAGCCGCCGTCGCCGCCGGCGGTGAAGGGGACACTGGTGCACGCGGCACTCGAGCGGCTGTTCTGGCACCACCCTGTGGGCGCCCGTACCCGGGAAGCCGCCTCCTACGAACTGGACCGGGCCTGGGAAGCCCTCCAGGACGACGTCGAGGTCGTGGGCCTCGGCCTCGACGATGATGCGGCCGCGGCGTTCGTCGAGGACGCGCGCCGGCTCGTCGCGAACTACTTCCTCCTCGAGGATCCGAACGACGCGCCTGCCGTCGGTGTCGAGCTCGGGGTCGAGACCGACCTCGACGGCCTGCGCCTGCGCGGCATCATCGACCGCCTCGACGTGCTGCCCGACGGACGACTGATCGTCGTGGACTACAAGACGGGCCGCGCCCCGAGCGAGCGCTTCGAGCGGGGGAGCCTGGGCGGGGTCCAGACCTATGCCCTCCTGTGCGAGAGCATGCTCGGACGAGCGCCCGCCGAGGTGCGACTGCTCTATCTGCGCGAGCCCCTGGCGATCACGGCCACGGCAACCGAGCAGACCATCCGCGGGCAGCGCAAACGCGCCTCCGCCGTCTGGACTGCGATAGAACGAGCCTGCAATGCCGAGGACTTCCGCCCCAACGTCGGGCCACTCTGCGACTACTGCAACTTCAAGGCCTCCTGCCCCGCCTTCGCGGCTTGACCTGTCCCAGATGACGGCGATCGACGAGGCGGTCAACGCCGCCTTCGAACCATTGCGCGGGAACCCTCAGGTCGACCGCGCCGCAGCGCTCCTCTCCAACCTGGCCGACTACGGGTTCATCTGGGTCTTGCTCGCCGCCTTCAAGGCGCGTCGGCGCGGGCCCGACCGCCGGCGCACGATCGTGGCCCTCGCCGCCGCCGGCTTCTCGTCGATGATCGTGAACCGCGTCGTGAAGGAGGCCGTTGCACGAGAACGCCCCGACGACCATCTCGAGGTGGGAGTGCGGACCCCCTCGAGCAGCAGCTTCCCGAGCGGCCACACGCTCGCCGCGTTCTGCACGGCGTTCGTCCTCGCCGACTCGGACGCGCAGACCGCAGCCAACGTCGGCTTCGCCGCCGCGGTTGCCGCCAGCCGGGTGCACCTGCGGGCCCACCATCCGACCGACGTCATCGGTGGCGCCGCCATCGGTTCCGTGCTGGGGCTCGGCCTGCGCCCGCTGGTGAACCTCGTGATGCCGGGCACGCGCGGGCGCCGGCGGCGGTCCGCCCCGGCCCGTCGGGGCCGGCGTGCCCTTGGCCGGGGAATGGGCGCCGACGAGACCGTGTTGGAGAGGTTGTGAAGTTCGCCGTTAATTGGGATTACCGCTGTCCGTTTGCCCGCAACGCCCATGAGCACATCGCCGTCGGTTTGGCCGACGGCGCCGACTGGGACGTGACGTTCCTGCCCTTCTCGCTGAGCCAGGTCCACGTGGCCGAGGGGGACCCGGCGGTGTGGGACAACCCCGACAAGGCCAGGGACCTCATGGCGCTGGCTTCGGGCGTGGTGGTCCGCGACCAGTACCCCGACCGCTTCCTCGATGCCCACGTCGCCCTCTTCGCCGCGCGGCACGACGAGGGCCTCGACCTCCGCCTCCCCGAGGTCGTCGCCGGCATCCTCGACGGCGTCGGCGTCCCCGGGGACAAGGTCATCGCAGAGGTGCAGTCCGGCGCGCCGCTCGAAGAGATCCGCAGGGCCCACGAGGAGTCGGTCGACCAATGGGCCGCCTTCGGTGTCCCCACCTTCGTGGTGGACGGGCGGGCCGTGTTCGTGCGCATCATGAGCCGGCCCAAGGGCGACGCGGTGCGGGCACGGCGCAACATCGACGGCGTGCTGCAGCTCTTCGACTCACTGCCCGACCTCAACGAGTACAAGTTCACGACGCTCGAGCGCTGACGCGCGCCCCCCGGGGCGATCGGAAAGGCGCCCGGAGCGGCCCGCTCAGGACTTGGCCAGCTCGCTCATCAGCGCGAACCCCCGCTCGCGTTCTGCGGAATCCCCGCTGATCGCCGCGCCGAAGTCCGTCGCGCCGGCCTCCGCCAGACGGGCGATTGCGGCCGCCACCGTCTCCTCATCACCGATGAAGGCGACGTCGGCCGGGGTCTCGGCACCCTCCTTGTCGAGCATCGCTCGATACGACGGCAAATTCGGATAGATGGCCAACTCCTTGTTGATCCGCTCCTTCGCCGCCTCGACGTCGGTCGTCACCGCGACCGGAAGGGACACGAACACGCGCGGCGCGGGACGGCCCGCCGCGGCGGCCGCGGCCCCGATCGTCGGCGCGATGTGATCACGGATCGTTCCGGTACCCGTCATCCAGGTGATCGTGCCGTCAGCGACGGTGCCGGCCAGTTTCAACATCGCGGTCCCCAGGGCGGCGACGAGCACCGTGGGTGCACCCGCTCCCTTCATCCCCACGGGCTGGAACGCGTTGCACGTGATCCGTTCGCCGGCGAACGAAACCGTCTCGCCCCGCAGGAGCGGCATGAGCGCGGACAGGTACTCCTTCATATAGGAGTACGGCTTGTCGAAGCTCATCCCCCACATGCCCTCGACCACTACTTGATGCGACAGCCCGATCCCCAACATCAGCCGATCGCCGGTCGCGGCCTGCACCGTGAGGGCCTGCTGCGCCAGCATCATCGGATGGCGCGGGTACACCGGCACGACGCCCGTGCCCAGCTCGATCCGGGGCACCTGCGACCCCGCGACGGCGAGCAGCGTCAGGGCGTCGGGACCGAAGATCTGTGAGGCGAAGGCGTGGGCGAACCCCGCCTCCTCGAAGCGCTGCAGCTGCGCCACGATCCGGGGCAGCGGTTGCTCCACATCGAGCAAGCCCCCGATGCGCAGTTCAGTGGCCATGGTCGTCGGACTCCTCGCGTAATCTGCCTGGTGTGAGCCCCCTGTCTATGCGAAACCCCGGACGGGGGCGAGCGAGCTGAGCACCCACGACATCGGCTTCGTCGGGGCCGGTCAGCTCGCACGCATGGCCGGCGAGGCCACCAGCGCGCTCGGCCTGTCCATGGCCGTCCTGGCCCAGCGGCCCGATGACGCCGCCTGCGCCGTCGCCGCCGAGGTCGTCGTCGGGTCGCCCTTCGTCGAAACCGACCTCCGCGCGCTGTGCGAACGCTGCGCCGTCGTCACCTTCGATCATGAGCAGGTCGACCTCGGCATCGTCGCCGGACTCAGCGCGGAGGGCCACGTCCTCCGCCCCGGCGTGTCCACCCTCGAGTTCGCGGTCGACAAGGCCCACATGCGCTCCGTCCTCGACGGCGCCGGCGTCCCGGTGCCCGCCTACGCGATCGTCGACAGCGGGCCGCACGCATCCGATGCGATCGGTCGCTTCGCCGACCAGCACGGCTGGCCGGTCATGCTCAAATCCGCGCGCGGAGGCTACGACGGCAAGGGCGTCTGGCCGGTCGCCGACGCGGCCGAAGCCGCGGAGGTCCTCTCCCACGTCGAAGGCCAGGTCGTGGTCGAGGAGCTGCTCCCCCTGGACGCGGAGTTGGCGGTCATGGTGGCGCGCCGCCCCTCCGGGTCGTCGTCGGCCTGGCCGGCGGTCGAGACGGCCCAGATGGGCGGCGTCTGCCGGGAGGTGCTGGTGCCCGGCCGCCTCCCCCGCGACATCGTCGACGCCGCCACCGGGCTCGGGCAGAAGGTGGCGGAGATCGTCGGCGCCGTCGGCGTCATGGCCATCGAGCTGTTCTGGTCGGGCGGGCGGCTCCTCGTGAACGAGGTGGCGACCCGCCCGCACAACTCCGGGCACTGGACGATCGAGGGCGCCGTCACGTCCCAGTTCGAGAACCACGTCCGCGCCGTCCTGGACCTGCCCTTGGGGCCGACTGCGCCACAGCATGCCCAGGTCGCCAGCGTCAACGTCTTCGGCGGGCCCGAGGGTGCAGATCCCGTGTCGCTCCTCGCACGGGGGCTGGCCGTCGAGGGCGCCCACGTGCACCTCTATGGCAAGGACCCACGGCCGGGACGCAAACTGGGACACGTGACGGTGTGCGGCGACGACCCTGAGCTGGTCCGGGCCCGGGCCTGGACCGCAGCGAGGGCGCTCGGCACCCCCGTCCCGGCGGGGCTCGACGTTCCGAGCGAGGACGTTTCATGAGCGCCGCACCGTTGGTCGCGGTCGTGATGGGTAGCTCGTCCGACCTGCCCGTCATGCAAGGTGCCGTCGAGATGCTCGAGCGCTTCGACGTTCCCCACGAGGTCCGGGTGGTCTCCGCCCACCGGACCCCCCGCGAGATGCTCGCCTTCGGGCAGGATGCAGCCGGGCGCGGCGTCAGGGTGATCATCGCCGGTGCCGGTGGTGCGGCGCACCTGCCAGGCATGCTGGCCTCGGTGACCCCGCTGCCGGTGATCGGCGTCCCGGTCGCGCTGTCGCAACTCGACGGCCTCGACAGCCTCCTCTCGATCGTGCAGATGCCCAAGGGGGTGCCGGTCGCGACGGTGGCGGTGAACGGAGCCCGCAACGCCGGCCTGCTCGCCATCCGCATACTCGGGCTCGGGGATCCTGACCTGGCCGCCAAAATGGTGACGTTCCAGGACGAGATCGCATCGGACGCACGTGCTCAGGACGCGGACGTGTCCGGAGGGGCAGCGGAGGATGGCTGAGGCGAATTTGGCGCAGCGGCTCGGCTATCCGGCCGACGCCAAATTGGTCATCATCAACGCGGACGACCTCGGATCGTGCCACTCGGCGAACGTCGGCGTCTTCGAGTGTCTCGCGACGGGGACGGTAACCAGCGCCACCCTCATGGTCCCCTGCCCCTGGGCCCGCGAGGCCTCGTCGCGTTACCGGGGCGAGGACGTCGGCGTGCACCTGACGCTGAACGCGGAGTACGAGCTCTACCGCTGGGGCCCGATCACGCACGCACCATCCCTCCTCGGAGGGGACGGAGGCTTTCCGAGCACGGTCGAGGATGTCTGGGACCACGCCGACCTCGACGAGGTCCGCCGCGAATGCCGGGCCCAGATCGAGCGCGCCATCCTCTGGGGCTTCGACGTGAGCCACCTCGACTCCCATATGGGCACCCTGCAGCTGCGGCCCGAGTTCTTCGACGTCTACGTCGACCTGGCCGTCGAGTTCGGCCTGCCGCTGCGCATGGCCGGCCCGGCCACCGAGCGCTACTCGGGTTTCCCCGCGCGGGCCGTCGCCGCCGAGGCGGGGGCCGTCTTCACCGATCACTTCCGTTACGTGGGCGGGGTCGGAACCCGCGAGACGTTCGAACGGGACTTCGCGACGCTGCGGCCGGGCGTGACCGAGTTCCTTCTGCACCCGGCGGTCGACAGCGCCGAACTGCGCTCGCTTGCCACGGACGACTGGATGCGCCGGGTCGACGACTACGAGATGATCTGCAAAGAGGACTGGGTCCGCCGTTCGCTCGACGAGGTCGGTGCCACCCTCATCGGGTACCGGCCCCTGCGTGAGCTTGCGCGCGCCGGCGGCTGACGTATGAGGTGACCGCCTCGACCCCCACCACGATCCAGGGCGTCTCGATCCGGTCGCGTCAGGACAAGGGCGGCGGCGACGACGTGTTCGAACTCGTGCTGTCCCACGAAGGCATCGAGGTGCGACGCCCCGAACGATCCGTCCAGCACCTGTCGTGGGACCGCGTCTCGGAGTGGGAGATCGAAGAGCGCGAGGGGTACGTCCTCCTCACGTTGCGTGGGCAAGGCGCGACGACGCCGCTGGTCGTGCCGGGCTGGACGCTCGACGACCTCGAGGTCCTCATGCGCGAGGTCACGTCGGACACCGCGGGTCCCGGACCGCCCGCAGCGCCCACGCCGGCGACTTCCAATTCGGGGGAGACCGCCCCGGCTCCTGAGGGCGAGGCTCCGGCACCTGCTCCCCCGACAAGGACGGAACGGCGTCAGCACACGGGAGGCGGGGCACGGCGTCATCGCCCTTCGTGGAGGGCCGTGGTGACCGTTCTTCTCCTCGGCGTGCTGGCGACCGCCGTCATCGTCGTGCTGCTTCAGAGCGCCGGGGTCATCGACTGGACCTTCCTCGGGCCCGTGGCCTGAGCCTGGCTGCCCGGCCGCCCTTCCAGCGGGCCAAATGAACCGTGAAGGTCATAAATCGTATCTTTAGCTTCGATTTGGCTCTAATAGACTGATTCTTGATCCTTTTTTGGCGAGATCTGGGTCTATAGATCTACTGAATAGCTATTAAGATAGCTATTGGGAGGCACAGATGCGGACCGACGAGCTGGAAGAACGGTTGGGAGAGCGACTTCGGGCCCTTCGCATCCGACGCGATCTGACCCAGGTCGAATTGGCAGAGGAGGCCAACGTGTCGCTCGGGGCCCTCAAGCGTCTGGAGCGGGGTATGGGCTCGACCACGACCACGCTCGTCAGCGTGCTGCGCGCCCTGGACGAAGAGCGCTGGATCGACGCCCTGGGGCCCGGACCCTCCCGCTTCAACCCCCTCGACGTGCTCGAAGCTCGGAACAAGCGGGCGGCAAAGGTGCCGGGTGCCCCGCGGGTGCGCCGCCGAAGAACGGACGTTCGATGACCTACCAACCGACCGACGTCATCGAGGTCCTCGCGTGGGGCGACCGCGTCGGGGCCGTGGCCCTCGATCCAGACACCGGTTGGTACGCCTTCGCCTATGCACCGGAATGGGTCGACCGGGGCGTCGAGCTCGCCCCACTGCATATGCCGCTGCGGACCGAACCCTACGAATTTCCCGACCTCCGACCGGACACGTTCTACCGGTTGCCGCCGATGTTGGCCGACGCGCTGCCCGACGCGTTCGGCAACGCGCTCGTCAACGCGTGGCTGGCGGAACAAGGTGTCCCGGCCGAGCGCATCACGCCGCTCGACCGCCTCGCCTACGCGGCCGACAGGGCCATGGGCGCGCTCGAATTCCGGCCGCCCGCCCGAGCGCCGGGCACCGACGCACCAACGGCGGTGCAACTGGCCGATCTGGTGCTCGCTGCGCGCCGCACCGTGCGGGGCGAGTTCAGCGGCGACGAGACCGCCCACGCGGCCCTCGAACAGCTCATCCAGGTCGGCACGAGCGCCGGCGGCGCGCGGGCGAAGGCGGTCGTGGCCTTCAACCCTTCGACGTACCAGGTCCGCTCGGCCTACGCCACGCCGGAAGAAGGCTTCGAACAGTGGCTGATCAAGCTCGACGGCGTGAGCGGCGGCGCGGCCATGGACGGGCACGGCGATCGGCTCGGCGACAGTGCGCCCTACGGCCGCGTCGAGTACGCCTACAGCCAGATGGCGGAGGCGGCCGGCATCGACATGACCGAGTGCCGCCTGCTCGCCGAGGGCCCACGGCGTCACTTCATGACGCGTCGTTTCGACCGGGGCCCGGACGGCCGACGGCACCACATGATCTCGCTGTGCGCCCTGGCGCAGCTCGACTACAACATGATCGCCACCCACAGCTATGACCAGTACCTGCAGACCGTGATCGCGCTCGGTCTCGGGCCCGAAGCCCTGCAGCAGGCCTTCCGGCGGATGGTGTTCAACGTCATGGCGGCGAACTGCGACGACCACACGAAGAACTTTGCGTTCGTCCGGCCGGAGGGCGCCGCTTGGGAGCTGGCGCCGGCGTACGACGTGACCCACGCCTATCGCCCCGACAGCGAGTGGACGAGCCGTCACCTCATGGGCGTGAGCGGCAAGTTCGAGGACATCGGCCTGGACGACATCTACGGGGTGGGTGGGCGGGCCGACGTGTCCGGATACCGCAGAGTCGTGCGTGAAGTCCGCGACGCCGTGGACGAGTGGCCCGGCTTTGCCGAGGAAGCGGAGATCGACGACGACACGATCAAGGCCGTCGCGACCGACATCGAGCGATTCCGGCCTCGCTGAGACGACGCGGGTGCCGCGGCTGAGGTGAGCCTCAGCGCAGGCCGTCGAAGAGGTCGTCCTCGGTCACGTCGGTCGGCCCGATGCGACTCTGCGCCAGGAAGAATTCCTCGGTCGGATGGATGTCCCGCATGACCTCGGGAGGGAGGCCGAACCAGAACTTCGAGGTCGGGTCGACCTGGGTGGCGTGCGCCTTGAGCGCTTCGGCCCGCACGTCGGTGAAGCCGGCGATGTCGATCGTCGTCGTGTAGTTGTCGTCGTGCGCGATGCGGGCGAGCCACTTCTCGTCGAACGGGGACTCGAGGCCGAGCTCCTCGAACTTGGCGTGGATCTCGCGAAAGCGCGACGCCGCCCAGACCGAGTAGTAGAGCTTCGACGGGGCGAAGGGCGGTCCGGCCTCCGGGAACTTGTCCGGGTCACCGGCGGAGTCGAAGGCAAGGACGGAGATGTCGTGCACCCTGATGTGGTCCGGGTGCGGGTAACCGGCGTGGTCCTCGCCGTAGGTGATGAGGACCTGCGGGCGCTCACGACGGATGACGGCCACGAGCTTCTCGACCGCCTCCTCGAGTGGTGCCTGGCCGAAGGACGCCGGGTTGGCGTTGGCCTCGGTGTCGGGCATGCCCGAGTCGCGGTAGCCCAGGAGCACCGTGTCGTCGTAGCCGATGATCTCGGTGGCGGCCTTCAGCTCGGCCATGCGGACCGCCCCGATGTCGGCCCGCACCTCCGGTGTGTCCATGGCCGGGTTGAGAATGTCGCCCTCCTCACCGCCGGTGGCGGTCACCAGCACGGTGTGGACGCCCTGGGCGTGGTACTTGGCCACGGTGGGCGCACCCTTGGAGGCCTCGTCGTCCGGGTGCGCGTGGACGCTCAGGAGGCAGAGGCGGTCGGGCACCCGCCCGAGATTAGCGGTGGCCCTCCTTGGGCCCGTTCGGCTGGTCGTTCGTGCCTCGTCGGGCGCCCCGATCGCCGCCCGCGCGGCCGGTGCCACCGCTCCCCCGCTGGGCTTTATGCTCGAGAGCCATGGCAGGCACGTTCCAGCGCTTCCTCGACATCTTCCGTTCGAAGGCCAACAAGGCCCTGGACAAGATGGAAGACCCCCGCGACACGCTCGACCTGTCCTACGAGCGTCAGGTCGAGCAGCTGACGAAGGTCCGGCGGGGCGTGGCGGACGTGGCGACGGCCCGCAAGCGGATCGAGCTGCAGGCGCAAGGGCTGCAGAAGCAGGCCGACAAGCTGCAGGGACAGGCGAAGGCCGCGTTGGCCCAGGGCAACGAGGACCTGGCCCGGGAGGCCCTGGCGAGGCGGGCCGCACTCGGTGAGCAGCTGACGGAGCTCAAGACCCAGCACGACCAGATCACCGAACAGGAGCAGAAGCTCGTCGCCACCTCGCAGACGCTGCAGGCCCGGGTCGAGCAGTTCCGCACCCAGAAGGAGACGCTGAAGGCGTCGTACACCGCCGCCGAGGCCCAGACCAAGGTCGGCGAGGCGGTGTCGGGGATCTCGACCTCGTCCAAGGACGCGGGCGCCACCATGCAGCGGGCCCAGGACAAGATCGCCTCGATGCAGGCGCGGGCGGGCGCCATCGACGAGCTGCTGGCGTCCGGGGCGCTCGAGGACCTGTCGACGCCGGTGGACGACATCCAGAAGGAGCTCGACAAGGTGTCGTCGACGAACCAGGTCGACAACGAGCTCGCGGCGTTGAAGGCGGAGTTGGGATCGGGCGGCGGTGGCTCGGCGGCGGCGTTGCCGGCGGCGGATGGTGGTGCTGGCGCGGGCGCCGTGGCGGCATCGGCGGAGACTTCTGGGGCCGGGGCCGACGGGGCAGCCGAAGCCGCAGGAACCGGGAATGGTACCGGGGGTTCTGGAGGAGAAAACACCTGATGGCTATCTCACGCAACATCCCCGCCGACCGGGGCCTGACCCGTCGCATGCTGATGACCGGCTTCTTCATCGTGCTGCTCTACGGCGCCTTCATCGCGATCCTGTTCGCCCTGCTGCACAGCCTCGTGCTGATCCTGATCATCGGGTTCGGCCTGCTGTTCTGCCAGTACTGGTTCAGCGCCAAGATCGCCATGTACGCCATGCACGCGAAGGAGGTCACTCCCGAGCAGGCGCCCGAGCTCCACGGGGTCGTCGACCGCCTGTGCGCCCTCGCCGACATGCCCAAGCCGAAGGTGGCGATCGCGACCACCGACATCCCGAACGCGTTCGCCACGGGCCGCAGCCCCAAGGCGGCGGTCGTGTGCGTGACGAGCGGCCTGCTGCGCCGGTTGGACGAGCCCGAGGTCGAGGCCGTGCTCTCGCACGAGATCTCGCACGTCGCCCACCGCGACGTGGCCGTCATGACCATCGCCAGCGGGTTGGGGATGATCGCGGGGCTCTTGACCCGTGTCATGTTCTACTCGGAGATCTTCGGCGGAGGCCGGGGCAACAACCAGAGCGGTTCACAGGTGGCGTTGATCGAGATGATGATCATGCTGGTGTCGATCGTCGTCTACTTCATCAGCTTCCTGTTGACAATGGCCCTGTCCCGGTACCGGGAGCTCGCGGCGGACCGCTCCGGTGCGCTGCTGATCGGCCGGCCGTCTCTGCTGGCGTCGGCGCTGGTGAAGATCACCGGTGAGATGGGCCGCATCCCGACCAAGGACCTGCGGGCCGCCGAACCGTTCAACGCCTTCTTCTTCACCCCGGCCGTGTCCAGTGGCGCCACGCAGGGCGGCGGAGGCGGGTTCAGCTTCGGCCAACTCTTCCGGACCCACCCGACGCTCGAGAAGCGGCTGGCCCAGCTCGAGGAGCTCGAGAAGCAGCTCGGCCAGACCGGCTCCAGCACGACGATCTGAAGCTGACGCAGGCCGGCTGATCGGCGCCGGCCCCGAGAAGCCGGCCCTGGCTGGCCCGACGGGGCCGATTGCCGGAAGCAAGGCCCGAGGCGCTAAAACGGCGGACAGTCATGGGCATCTTCGACACCATCCTCGGCCGCACCAAGCCCGTCCGGGCCAACCTCGACGCGCTCTTCTCGTTGCCCACCGCCGCCCTCACGCTGCAGAGCGCAGGGGGCCTCGTCTCCTCGGGGCACGCCGGCGTGTGCTGGAAGGCGCCGCCCGGCCAGGCGGTGGCCGACGCCGAGAAGGAGATCGCCGAGCTGGTCGGCCAGGAGTTCACGCACACGACCGACTCGTTCGACTACGGCTGGCTCCTGCTCGACGACCCCGACCTCGAAGAGCTCGTCACCAAGATCCACATGGCCAACTCCACGCTGCAGGACAACGGCTGGGGCCCCCAGCTGCTGGCCTCTGTGTTCGGGTTCGTTCCCGGGGCCGATGCGCCGTCCGACGCCAAGCCCTTCCGCCTCGTCTACCTGTTCAAGCGCGGCACCTTCTACCCCTTCGCTCCGGTCGACCCGTCGAAGGAGCGCCGCGACACCGAGCTGGAGTTGCGCATCCGGACCATGGTCGGTGCCGACCTGCCCGTGGAGGCCGACCTGTCGCGCTGGTTCCCCATGTGGGACATGCCGGTCTCGTGAGTCCCGTTCGCTCGTGACGGCGGCCACCGACGCCACGACCCCGGATCAGGACCGGCTGATCGCCCTCGAGGGCGCGGTGAACTTCCGCGACCTTGGCGGCTATGCCGCCGGCGGCGGGATGCGCACGCGCTGGCGCACGCTGTTCCGGGCCGACGGCCTGGGGGACCTCACGGAGGCCGACTTCGCGACGATGCGGGCCTTGGGGATCCGCACCGTGATCGACCTGCGCTCGGCCGAGGAGCTCGAGCGCGGACGCTTCGACGTCGATGCGCACCCGGTGACGTTCCACCACTTCCCCATCATCGAACAGCTGCCCGATGCCGACGCGTTCGACAAGCAGCCGGGCCTCTTGGGTACCCAATATCTCGACATGGTGCGCGACGCCGGCGCTGCGTTCGTGGCCGTGCTCGAGATCCTCGCCGCGCCCGGTTCGCTGCCGGCGATCTTTCACTGCACCGCCGGCAAGGACCGCACGGGCGTGCTCTCCGCGATCGTCTTGTCCTTGCTCGGGGTCGACGAGCCGACCGTGGTGGCCGACTATGCGCTGAGCGGCGCTGCGATGACGCGGCTTCGGGCGAAGATCATCGTGAAGTATCCCGACAGCCGGGAGACGATCGAGAACCTGACGGACGTCTTCTCCGCCGAGCCGGCCCAGATGGAGGCCCTGCTCGATCATTTGCGGGCGACGTACGGGTCCGTCGATGCCTACGTGGCGGGGCTCGGCGCCGGTCCCGCGCTGATCGCCGGGTTGCGGTCGGCCCTGCTGGAGCCTGCGGCCGCGGACTGACTAGACGTCCGGCCGCAGCCGGTCGATGGCGCCGGCCAGCGCCAGGTCGAGCAGCGTGATGCCACTCGAGTCGTGGGTGGTCAGGACGAGCCGCACCTTGTTGTAGCGGATGTCGATGTCGGGATGGTGGTTCGCCGCCTCAGCGGCGTCGCCGACCGACCGCACGAAGTCGAGCGCCGCAACGAAGTCGTGGAGCTTCACCGTCGTGGTGAGCTCGTCGCCCTCGCGGGTCCAGTGCAGCTGCTGCTCCTCGAGCGCGGCGTCGACGTCGGACGGGGTCAGCACCGGCTCGCTCACGGGTGCGTCATGTCCTCGGGGCGTACCGCCTTGTCGAACTCCTCGCCCGTCAGCAGGCCGAGTTCCATGGCGGCCTCGCGTAGCGTCGTGCGCTCCTCGTGCGCCTTCTTGGCCACCTTCGCCGCGTTGTCGTAGCCGATGAGGGGGTTGAGGGCGGTCACCAGCATGAGCGAGTTGCGCAGGTGGCGGTCGATCTGCTCGAAGTCCGGCTTGAGCCCCTCGACGCAGAACTCGCGGAACCCGCGGCAGGCGCCGCTCAGGAGAGCGATCGACTGCAGCACGTTGTACGCGATCACCGGCTTGCAGACGTTGAGCTCGAGGTTGCCCCGGCTGCCGGCCGAGGTGACGGCGACGTCGTTGCCGATGACCTGGATGCCGACCATGATCATCGCCTCGCACTGGGTCGGGTTGACCTTGCCCGGCATGATCGACGAGCCCGGCTCGTTCTCCGGCAGGCGCAACTCGCCGAGGCCGCTACGCGGCCCCGAGCCCAGCCAGCGCAGGTCGTCGGCGATCTTCATCAGCGATACGGCCAGCGTCTTCAGCGCGCCGTGGGTGAAGACGAGCGCATCGTGCGCCGCCAGTGCGGCGAACTTGTTCGGCGCGCTCACGAAGGGCAGCCCCGTCGCCTCCTCGATGGCCTTGGCCACACGGTCGGCGAACTCGGGGTGTGTGTTGAGCCCGGTGCCCACGGCCGAGCCCCCGATGGCCAGCTCGTACACCTTCGGCATCGTCTGCTCGATCCGCTCCAGGTCGTCGGTGAGCTGGACCACGTACCCCGAGAACTCCTGGCCGAGCGTGAGGGGCACGGCGTCCATCAGGTGGGTGCGGCCGATCTTCGTGACGTCCGTGTACTCGTCCGACTTCACGGCCAACGCGTCGCGCAGCGCGGTGACCGACGGGAGGAGCTGGTTCACGATCTCCTCCGCGGTGGCGATGTTGATGGCGGTCGGGAACGTGTCGTTGGACGACTGCGACATGTTGACGTGGTCGTTCGGGTGGACCGGCTGCTTGGAGCCCATGACGCCGCCCGCCAGCTCGATGGCGCGGTTGGAGATGACCTCGTTGGCGTTCATGTTCGTCTGCGTCCCGCTGCCCGTCTGCCAGATGCGCAGCGGGAAGTGGTCGTCGAGGGTGCCCTTGGCGACCTCACCCGACGCCTGCTCGATCAGCCCGGCCAGCGGGCCGTCCAGCTTGCCCAGGTCACGGTTCACCGCTGCCGACGCGCCCTTCAGGACGCCGAAGGCCCGGATCAGCGACTTCGGCATGGTCTCGGTGCCGATGTCGAAATGGTGCAGCGAGCGCTGGGTCTGCGCCCCCCAGTAGCGGTCGGCGGGGACCTCGATCTCCCCCATGCTGTCGCTTTCCACCCGTGTGTTCGTCACGAGATTCAGCTTACGACCGGCACAGGAGTGCGGGGCCCGCCGGTCCGTGCCCCGCCTACCCGCCCGGCGGATGGTCGTCCGGACAGGCCCCGGGCGGATCGTTGAAGTCGGGGTCCGAGGTCCAGGAGCCCACGGACCAGTTCGCGTTCGCCGGCGCCAGCTTGAAGACCTGTGTCATGTCGGCCAGGAGCGCGGCGCCGTAGCGGGCGCTGCCCTCGGGACACAGGTGCACCTTGTCCAGCTTGCGCACCCGGAGCCACTCCGACTTCGGGGCGTTGGGAGCTCCCTCGGGCGGCAGCCAGATCGAGTACTTCCCGTGGAGGAGCACCGAGTCGGCCAGCGGGAAGTACATCACACGTCCCCGGAACGCAGTCGTCATGCTCTTGGCGATGTTGTTCCACGCGATGACGCCGGCCTTGCGCTCCTTGTTGTAGGCGATTTGCGGGTTGCCGTTCGACGCGATTTGCGGGCCGGACTGCGGGAACTGGGTGAAGATCACGCCCGCCACGCCGTTGCCCGGGGCGAGCATGGTGGCGACCGCGCTCTTGAGCAGCCGTCTGTAGGCCGCCGGCTGGTGCAATGCGTTCGGCGTGGTCGGGCCGGACTGGTCCCAGCTCCACGAGGCCACGATCAGCTCGGGCTTCTCCGCCTCGATGATGCTGGGGAACGAGCTGCGCCAGTTACCGGCGTTCACGAGCCCGAAGCCGTCGATGGTGCTCGCGGTGACGGCGACCTCCCCCGTCGCGCCCAGCGCGGCCGTGATGCCGATCGAGGCGTCGTGCATGACCGAGTCGCCGATCACCGTGACGCGCAGTGGGTCCGACGGCGACGGAGCCACCGCAAGATGAATCGGCACCTGCCCCGCGAACCCACCGGCCCCGGGCACCGCCGCCGCGCCCGCACCGGACCCCTTCGACGCGGCGGCCGGCAACCGCGACGTGCTCGCCACCGTCGCCGGGTCGGCCACGGCCGGGAACGTGGCCGTCACGATGAGCACCGCGCTCAGCACGCCGGCGAGCGGTGCGGCCCAGTACCTCACCCACCCCTTCAGGCGAGCGAGCCGGATCGGGCGCTCGACGAGGTAGTAGCTCGCGGTCGAGAGCACGAGGGTCGCCGCGATCCGTAGGAGGTCCAACGGCCACGCCGACAGCCCGGTCCGCTCCCCGTTGACGTACACGATCACGGGCCAGTGCCACAGGTAGATGCCGTAGGAGATCGTCCCGATGAAATGCAGGGGCCTCCAGGCGAACGCCCTCCCCAGCCGGCCCGGCTCGGCCAACCGGGCGTCTGCCACCACCACGCCGGCCAACGCCGCGCACACGAGGAACCCGCCCTCGAACATGAAGTTCGTCGGTTGGCCCGACCTGGCGCCCCCCGTCGCCCAGCCCGTCCCGGCAACCACCCAGAAGACCAACAACGCCACCCCCGCCAGCGGCGCCGCCACGTGCAACGTGCGCCGCGCCCGCGCGTTCGGCTGCGGTCGCGCCGCCGCCATGAACGCAATCGTGGCTCCGGCCATGAGATCGAACAAGCGTGTGTCGGTGCCGTAATAGACCCGTGAGGGATCGGCGCCGGGAGTGAACAAGACCGCCATCAAGATCGACGACAAGACCCCCATCGCCACCGTCAGCACCAGGCCCAGGCTGCGCCACGCCCGCCGCCCGTACCGCAGCAGCACCAGCAGCACCAAGGGCCACACGAGATAGAACTGCTCCTCGATAGCCAACGACCACGTGTGCTGCAGCGGCGACGGCGTCGAGAACTGCGCGAAGTACGACTGGTGGGCG
>DATHPK010000005.1:0-2401 GCA_035483935.1 Acidimicrobiales bacterium | reverse complement strand
GTTCGACAGGGTCACGTCGCTCTGGTGTACCCAGATGGTCGAGCCGTTCGGCCGTTGTGCCAGCCGCACCTCGAGCCACCCCGGCAACGAGCCGATCACCGGCAGCACCGAGGTATAGCCGTACCAATTGCCGGGCACGGTCATCGACGGGAGCGCGTCGCCGGCGTTCTGGTAGCCCCCGATCGCACCCTTCGTCGTCGCGACGAGCGTGTCGGCCGGGACCGAGAACGGGTTCGGATTCGGCGCCTCTGAGGATGAGGCCGCCTCGGTGATGCGATGCACGTGGTGCGGCGGGGTCACCCCCTCGCCGGAACCGGTCCTCGAGCCGCAGCCGGCAGCCACCACTGCCAGGGCCATCACCGCGACCACCGCTCCAAGCCGGCGCAATTGACCCACTGACCCTCCGTTCGGCGCACCATGGTAACGGCGGTTGGCGTGCTTACCGGCGCGTGGCGCTGAAGTTTCGGGGCGGGCTCTCGGTCTGCGAGGATGCGCCATGGCCGAACGTCGACGCATCGTCTCGGGCTCGGTGTTCGAACCTGCCTTCGGATTCAGCCGGGCCGTGCGGGTGGGGGACCGCGTGGTCGTCTCGGGGACGGGCCCCGTCGTGCCCGCCGGTCAATGCCCCGAGGACGCCGGCGCGCAGGCCCGTCGCTGCTTCGAGATCATTGCGAACGCGCTCGCGCAGGGCGGCGCATTGCTCGCGGACGTCGTGCGCACCCGGATGTACATCACGTCCGTCGAGGAAGCCGATGCCGTGGGCGCAGTGCACGCCGAAGTGTTCCGCGACGTGCGTCCTGCCGCGACGATGGTCGTGGTGGCGGCATTGCTCGACCCCGCCTGGAAGGTGGAGATCGAAGCCGAGGCGGTCGTGCCCGAAGAGGCGTAGCGCGCGGCCGAGGTAGCCTCGCCCGGTCATGGCGGATGCCGCAGCGGTCGTCCGGGCCCTCGATCCGGTCGAGCGCTACTTCTGGTTGCTCACCGAGATCTCGGATCCGAGGGGGGTCCTCTTCGCCTACGTCGACCGCACCCTCGACGAGGCGCAGCTCGCCGGCGCGCTGCGGGCGCTGCAGCGGCGCCACCCGCTGTTGAACGTCCGTATCGAGGTGGTGGACGGCGAGCTCGTGTTCGTGCGCGTGCCCGGCGAGATCCCGATCACGGTGCTGCCCCGGGGAGCGGGCGAGCCCGTCCCGGTCGCGCAGGTGCAGGCGATGCCGTTCGCTCCGGCGCCGCATCCGCTGGTCCGATGCATCTACGCGCCGACCGAGAGCGGGGATGGCTCGGCGCTCTTCGTAGTGGTGCACCACGCCTTTCTCGACGCCAATACCACCAGAATTTTGCTCCAGAATCTCGTGCGCGTGCTGGACCGCGGGGAGGACGTCCTGGGTGCATCCGACGCCGTGCCCGCGCCGATGCACAGCCGGTACCCCGAGGCTCTGCGCAAGCCGAGAGCCGCACTCGACGTGCTCGAGGCGATACGGGCCGAGCGGGAGGGACAACCCGAGCCGAGCACGTTCCCGTTCCATCACCGGTTGGCCCAGGCGCGTGTGGCGCGCAACGACCTGCTCATCGTCGGGGGTGACGCCTTGACGGACCTGCTGGCCCGGGCGAAGTCGGTGGGCTCGAGCGTGACCGGACTGATCGGCGCCATCGTGCTTCAGGCCGGAGCCGCACTGTTCGACGACGACCCCGACGACGCCGACGCCGACGCCCACAGCCGCATGCTTTGCCTCGCCAGCGCCACCGACCTGCGGCCCCGCGTCGAGCCTCCGCTGCCCCCCGACGAGGTCGCCGTGGCCATCGGGATGCTGTGCACGCCATATCTCGTCTCGGCCTCGACGCAGGACTCGCTCGGCCGCACCATCACCGACCAGATCGTGCGGGAGGTCGAGCGCGGCGAGAGCCACCTCTTCTACCGCTTCGCCCGGGTGGCGAGCTATCCGCCGACCGAGGCCGGACTCGAGTCATTCGGCCAGTGGATCGACGGGTCACCGCAGAACATCACGGTGAGCAGCCTCGGACGCATCGACGACGAAGGCGACCCGCCGTGGCTGCGCCGCCTGAGCGCAAGCATGTTCCCCGGCTCGAATCAACTCTGCTTCACCGCGACCACGACGTACCGGGGCGAGCTCGTGTTCAACATCAGCACCGATGCCGCCAAGATGTCGCCGGAGACGATCGACTTCTTCGTCGCCGGGATCGCGGCCCGCGCGGGTGCGCAACACGAACAGACGACGACATGCCCCATCGTGGGGGCGCCGCGAGGCGAAGGGCCGTTAACCGAGCAGTGAGGTCACGGCGGCGGCCACGATATTGGTGCCCCGCATGTCACCCACGAGCCCGGACTCCATGCGGTTCATCACGTAGCAGACGGTGAACTCGTAGTCCTGGTCCATGATGA
>DATHPK010000004.1:0-1676 GCA_035483935.1 Acidimicrobiales bacterium | reverse complement strand
GTGGAACTCGCCCAGTAACCAGTGCCAACGAGGCCGAAACGCATGGCAACGATGCTACGCCCCGTCATCTGTTGCCGTATGTTCTACAAGCGTGCGCCTCGTACTAGCTTCAGCTTCCCCGGCTCGCCTCGCAGTGCTGCGCGCGGCCGGCCTCGATCCCCAGGTCATCGTCAGCGGTGTTGACGAGGACGCGTTCTCGGCCAAGTCGACCGAGGAGCTCTCGGCGGTGCTCGCGTCGGCTAAGGCGTCGGCCGTCGCCGCCTCCCTCGACGACGGCATCGTCATCGGCTGCGACTCGATGCTCGACCTCGACGGCCGCGCCTACGGCAAGCCGGCCGACCTAGTGGAGGCGGCCGCCCGCTGGCATGAGATGTCGGGCCGGTCCGGCACGCTCTACACCGGGCACTGCGTGATCGACGCCGGGACCGGGAAGCGCGTCGAGGCCGTGGCCGCGACGACGGTCCGGTTCGGCACTCCGACGGAAGAGGAGATCTCCGCCTACGTCTTCACCGGCGAGCCGCTCGGCATGGCCGGCGGCTTCACCATCGAGGGCCTGGGCGGCTGGTTCGTCGAATCGATCGACGGTGACCACAGCAACGTGATCGGCATCTCCCTGCCGCTGCTGCGCCGGCTGCTTGGCGGCCTCGGGGTGACGATCCCCGCGCTCTGGGCTCAGTACAACAGCTTCGAGTAATTCGCCAGGGAGTAGTGGGCCTCTAGCTCCTCGAGCGTCTCCGCGGAATCCTGCTGCACCGCCTTGCTCAGGGCGGCGACCGACGGCAGGGCGTCGGCGGCCGGCCAGGACGACGGCTCCCACAGCGTCGATCGCAGGAACGCCTTCGGGCAGTGCGAGAACACCGTCTCGATCTCGATGACCACCGCCAGCACCGGCCGCTGGCCT
Source organism: Acidimicrobiales bacterium (assembly GCA_035483935.1). Taxonomy (GTDB): domain Bacteria; phylum Actinomycetota; class Acidimicrobiia; order Acidimicrobiales; family RAAP-2; genus Bog-473. The sequence continues at coordinate 775 of DATHPK010000004.1, read as the reverse complement.
CGGACGACGAGCTCGGAGAAGAACGGGGCGTCCCGCACGAGCCTGGCGCGGCCGTTGATGCGCAGCGTGTCGTTGCGGCCGGGGATCAGCGCGATGAGCCCGACATGCGGGTTGGACAGGATGTTGAGGTACCCGTCGGCGCGCTTGTTGCCTGGGCGCTCGGCGATTGCCACGGTGCGGGGGTCAAGCACGTGGATGAGCTGCCCGGCCGGGTCGCCCTTGGGGGAGGCGTCGCAGTTGCCGTCGGCGTCCGACGTGGCCAGCACGCAGAACGGCGACCTGCGCAGCCATTCAATCTGCACCGGATGCAGCGCGGGCCGGTCCTTGGTCGCGGCGCGCCCGGACGGGAACCCGCCAAGCGTCGCGCGCAGTTCGTCCTCGGAGGTGATCTCGGTGATGCCGGTCTCGGTGATGCCCTTCTCAGTAACGGTCACCCTCACAATCTAGTAAACGACTGGATGGGGGAGTTCTCCGACAGCAGCGCGGGCGGCCCGATGATCTTCCGGTCCGGCTTCCCGACGACCTCCTCGTCCTTGTCGTCGTAGTCGTACTGCTCGAGGATGTGACGGATCGCCTCGAGCCTGGCGCGCTTCTTGTCGTTGGATTTGACCACCGTCCACGGCGCGTCGGCGGTGTCGGTGTAAAAGAACATCGCCTCCTTGGCCTCGGTGTAGTCCTCCCACTTGTCGAGCGACTGGATGTCCATCGGGGACAGCTTCCACCGCCGGACCGGGTCGACCTGCCGGATGATGAACCGCGTTCGCTGCTCGGACCG
>DATHPK010000003.1:0-2592 GCA_035483935.1 Acidimicrobiales bacterium | reverse complement strand
GACACCACGGCCGGCAGCCCGTTCAACGGCCTCCTCCTGCAACGGATGGGCGGCACCTGGAGCGCCCAGCGCGCTCCCGAACCACCGAATGGCGGCACCGACGGCGACGGGCACCAGTACGCGCTCATGACGGGGGTGTCTTGCGTCTCTGCCTCGGCATGTACCGCGGTCGGTCGCTTTGATGACACCAGCGGCCATGCGCACGCGCTCGTCGACACCTGGAACGGCGCGAACTGGATTCCGGCGGACCCCCCGTTGCCGTCGAACGCAGGGACGCTGAACGCCCAGTTGGACTCGGTCTCCTGCGCGTCGGCGTCGTTCTGTGCCGCCGTGGGGCTGTATGCAGACACGAATTCGCAGACCTGGGGGTTCATCGTCACCGTCGCCAACGGATCCATGACGGTGGAGGCGGCGCCACAGCCCGCCAACGCCCAGCCCGAGTCGAATCAGAGCGCCCTCCTCTTCGACGTCTCGTGCCCGTCCTCCACCTTCTGCCTGGCGACAGGGAGCTACCGCGGCGCGAGCGCGGCCACGGCCGGCGACATCGTCTCGCTGAGCGGCACGACCTGGAGCAGCATCGAGGCCCCGGTGCCCTCGAACGCGGTGGTCAACGGCACGCAATACTCGCTGGCCCGCACGGTGGCCTGCTTCTCGTCGACCGCATGCACGGTGGCCGGCTATTACCAGTCCGGCGGCAACACGCAGGGCTTCCTCGATAGCTTCACGGCCCTCCAGGGCTACTGGCTCGCCGCCAGCGACGGGGGAGTCTTCAACTACGGCAACGCCCAGTTCTACGGCTCGGCGGGCGGCATGCACTTGAATGCGCCGGTCGTCGGCATGGCCGCCACGCCGGATGCCGGCGGCTACTGGCTGGTCGGCTCCGATGGCGGCATCTTCAACTACGGCGATGCGGGCTTCTTCGGCTCCACTGGCGGCCTGGTCCTCAACAAGCCGGTGGTAGGGATGACGCCGACGTCCGACGGACAGGGCTACTGGCTGGTGGCGTCGGACGGTGGCATCTTCAATTACGGCGACGCCGGCTTCTACGGCTCGCGCGGCGGCCAGCCGCTCAACAAGCCGATCGTGGGCATGGCCGCGACCGCCGACGGGAAGGGGTACTGGCTGGTCGCGTCCGACGGCGGCATCTTCAGCTACGGCGACGCCACCTTCTATGGCTCGACCGGGGGGCTGGTCCTGAACAAGCCCGTCGTCAACATGGCGCCCACCCCCGACGGGCACGGCTACTGGCTGGTCGCGTCCGACGGCGGCATCTTCAACTACGGCGACGCCGGCTTCTTCGGCTCGAGCGGAGGCCTGGTGCTCAACAAGCCCGTGGTGGGCATGGCTGCGACGCCCGACGGCGCCGGCTACTGGCTGGTGGCGTCGGACGGTGGCATCTTCAATTACGGCGACGCCCTCTTCTACGGATCCACCGGCGGCATGCCGCTCAACGCGCCGATGGTCGGGATGGCCGCTTGAGCGGCCCACAACCACTGGTCGGATGAGGCGGTAGGGCCGCCGCCTCGGTGCCGCCCGGACCGGCGCGGCGGCCTGACCAGGCTCTGCCGAAGGTGACACAGCGCGCCGGTATCCTGCCCGGATGGCCGACCGTTTGGTCGTTCGCGGCGCCCGCGAGCACAATTTGCGTGACGTCAGCCTCGACCTACCCAGGGACCGGCTGATCGTCTTCACCGGGCTGTCCGGATCGGGCAAGTCGTCGCTCGCCTTCGACACGATCTATGCGGAGGGCCAACGCCGCTATGTCGAGTCGCTGTCGGCCTATGCCCGTCAGTTCCTGGGCCAAATGGACAAGCCCGACGTCGACTTCATCGAGGGCCTGTCGCCGGCCATCTCCATCGATCAGAAGTCGGCGAGCCGCAACCCGCGCTCGACGGTCGGGACGATCACCGAGGTCTACGACTACCTGCGGCTGCTCTATGCCCGCATCGGGCACCCGCACTGCCCCAACTGCGGACGGCCGGTCGCCCGACAGACGCCCCAGCAGATCGTCGACCGGGTCCTCGAGTTGCCCGAGGGCACCCGTTTCCAGGTCATGGCGCCCGTGGTGCGGGGCCGTAAGGGCGAGTACAGCTCGCTGCTCGACGACCTGGCCAAGCAGGGCTTCGCCCGGGTGCGCGTGGACGGCGTGCCGCTGGAGCTGGCGGACCGGGCCGAGGTGGCGCTGGCGCGGTACGAGACCCACACGATCGAGGTGGTGGTGGACCGCCTGATCCGGCGGGCCAACATCCGCCAGCGGCTGACCGAGTCGATCGAGACGGCGCTCGCGCTGACGGGCGGGACGGCCGAGGTGCTCGTGATGAACGGGTCCGAGGGGGGCGAGAACGACGAGGCGATCACGTTCTCCCAGCATCTCGCGTGCACGCACTGCGGCTTGAGCTTCGAGGAGCCGGCGCCCCGGAACTTCTCATTCAACTCGCCCTACGGGGCGTGTCCCTTGTGCGCCGGGTTGGGAACACGTTTCGAGGTCGACCCCGAGCTCGTCGTGCCCGACGACTCCCTGTCGCTGGCCGAAGGCGCGCTGGCGCCGTGGGCCGGCGCGCGCAGCGAGTACTTCGTGGGCCTGCAGGCGGG
>DATHPK010000002.1:0-18380 GCA_035483935.1 Acidimicrobiales bacterium | reverse complement strand
AGATGCAGCGCGACTTCGAGGGCTGCGTGCGCGGCGAGGTGCCGACGTCACCCTCGTTCAACCTGCAGATCCCCACGCTGGACGACCCCTCACTGGCGCCCGAGGGCAAGCACGCGGCGTCGTCGTTCGCGTTCTACCTTCCGGTGGCGGGCGACCGGGAGACACAGAACCGGCTCCGTGACCAGATGGCCGAGCGCATCGTGGCCAAGATCACGGCCGTGGCGCCGAACTTCCCGGAACTGATCGAGCGGCAGCTGAACTACCCGGCGTTCACCTACGAGCTGATGTTCGGGTGTACCGGGGGCGACTTCTGCCACGGGTTGCTCCAGCCGGAGTTCATGGGCCCGTTCCGGCCCGGGCCACGAGGGTGGCCGGACAACCCGGTCCCGGTCGAGGGGCTATATCTCTGCGGCGCCGGGTGCCATGGCGGCCCCGGGGTCACGTTCATCCCCGGCTACAACGCGGGCTATGCGGTGTTGGATGGTGCGGCGGCAGGCGCCGGCGCGGGCGGCGTCTCTGCGGGCGGCTGCTGAGCGAGCGCCTTGTTGTAGCGCCACTGGCGCTCCATGAAAGCGAGGAAGATCGCGATGGAGAAGGCCAGGCTGGTGAAAAGGCTCATGACGAAGAAGATCCACGCCCACTTGAGGCCGCGCCGGGAGCCTTCGACGATCGTCCAGAGCGGCATGAGCACGACGTTCACGATCACGTAGTCCTGGGCGGCCGAGTCGGCGGCCCAGTTGGTGAACAGCATCTTGGTGTAGTTCCAATAATTCGCGTTGTGGTACGTGTGCGTGTAGCGCACGTTGAAGTACCAGCCGAGCACGATGGAGACGACGCCCACCAGGTAGTAGGTGCCCTCCAGGAGCGAGACGCGGCCCGCGGCGTTGCCGGTCGTGAAGAGGTGGCGGTTGATGTAGAAGGCGACCGCAGTGGTCGCGATGCCAAGGATGCCGGTGATCAACAGCTGCGACGTCATGCCCGTCCTCCTGTGCTCCTGCGCTCCTGCGCTCCTGGGTTTCAGTGCTGGTGGCGACACCATAAGCCCGCGGGGCATGGTGCGCCCGGGTTCGCCGGCTTCCGGGATCCCGGCGGGTTCCCGCCGCTTCGGAGACAGCGAGCGTCTCTGTTGAAGAGGCCGGGGCGTCCCGTGGCGGTGTATAGGGGCGTGGTCTTATGGGCTTTTCGGGCATAACGGCCATAAGAGCGAGCCCGTATACACCCACGCGCGGCGCTCGGCGACCCCTCGCGGGCCCGACGTGAGGCGCACCCCGACGGGCGGTGTCCGGCCTAGAGCAATTCGAGCAGGCGCTCGGGTGGTCGGGCGATCACGGCCTGGTCGCCGACGACGAAGATCGGCCGTTCGAGCAAGATCGGATGGTCGGTGACGGCCTCGAGCAGTTGGTCCGGGGTGGCGTCGTCGAGACCGAGTTCGGCGTAGACGGCCTCGCCGGTGCGCATCATCTGGCGCGGGTCGTCGATGCCGAGCATCGTCATGAGCCGCCGTAAGTCCGCGGCTGTCGGGGGCGCCTCGAGGTAGCGAACGTGCACGGCCTCGACGCCGCGCTTGTCGAGGATGGCGAGAGCGGAGCGGCATTTGGAGCACTCGTAGTTGACGTAGAGCTGTGTCCCCGTCCTGTTGTCGTCCCCGGCAGGCACGGCGGTCAGGATACGACGCGTCTGCTCGTCAGCCGGAAGCGTTTGGGACGCCCGACGACGGCGGAAGCGCCGCCAGCACCTGGCCCCAGGTGTAGAGCAGCGAGTGGGCCGGTGCGCCGGCGACGGCGAGCGTGACCGCCATGGACGTCCCGCCGTTGTCGCCGCTGTGGTGGTCGCCCGTGGTGTCGATCGCCGCGCCCATCACGAGGTTCGGGCCGGAGCCGAAGTCGTCGAGGATTCCCTTGCGGTGGCCCCAGCAGCCGGCATCCCCGCGATGCAGGCAGTCGAGATTGCCGCTGTTGTAGCCGTCGTCGTACATCCAGCCGTAGACCGCGTCGAGCCCGTTGGAGGATCCCCCGGCCCATTCGGCGTCGTCGAGGACGTAGCCCGGCCCGGGGTCGGGCGGGTCGTTGGCGTCGTTGGCGCCCCGCTGGGCGTTGGCGTCGAGGCCTGCGGTGAGGCCGTTGAAGGTCGGCAGGCCACGGTCGGCCCGCTCGAGGTTGACCACCACGAAGAGCTGATCCGGGATGGAGAGCCGGGGGAACCCGGCGGGAAGGACCATGGGGCGGACGCCTTCGATTGCGTGGGCGTGGTTGATGGCGTCGAGCGCCGCGGTGATGCAGGTGTTCGAGTTGTCGACGCCGTTGCCGGAGCAGATCCGGGTGTAGTCCGGGTCCGGTTGCACGTTGTGGGTGGGGTCGGGGACGCCGGAGTTGGACTCGGACGCGGGAATGGACCGCAGCGGCCGCAGCGTGCCCGTCCTGGTGGTGGCGAGCGCGGTGTTCCACGTATAGACGAAGCGGCCTGGGTCCGGACGGGCGGCGACGGCGAGCGTGGCGGCCAGCGACGAGCCGCCCTGATCGCCAGGGGAGGTGTCTCCGTTGGCGTCGTACGCCGCACCCATAACGAGCGCACCCGATCCGAAACGCTGGAGCACGATCTGGCGATCGGCCCAGCAGCCGGACGACCGGGTGCTCGAACAATTCGGCACGCCGCTGTCGGGACCGTCGTCGTACAGCCACTGATAGTCGGCATCAAGTCCGTTGTCGACGGCCCCGATCCATTCGGCGCCTTCCGCGGCGTAGGCGCGGCCCGGCCGGGGCGGCAGGTTCGCCGTGTCCGCTCCCTTCTGCGCAGTCGCATCGAGCACGGTGGACAATCCGGTGAACGGTGCGAGTCCCCGGTCGACTCGTTCGCGGTTCAACACCACGAAGAGCTGCTCGGGCACTGTCAGCTGCGCGAAATCGGCTGGCAGCAGCATGGGCCCCAGTCCCTCCCCGGCCCGGGCGTTGTCGATCGCAGCCAGCGTGAGACGGATACAGGTGGTCGAGGAGTCCTCGCCCACGGGCGCACAGGAGTTGGGGTAGTTGGGCGTGGGCACCACGGAATTCGACGGCGTGGCGAGCCCGCTCGGGTTGGACGACGGCCCCGACGAGCATGCGGCGAGCAAAACGGCGGCCAGGAGCACCGACGCGACCACGGTGGTCGCCTGGACGCGCTGCCGCCGGTTCCGGCCCCCGGCGTCGCAGGTCACGTCGTCGGAGGCCCGCATCAGGGTGCCCAACGTAGCCAGGGGTCGCATGGAGCCGATGTCGCGTGGCTGAACTTCGTGACGCGTGGGGGAGGCCCGGTGACCGCTCGGGCGGTGCTCAGGTCGAGGCGCGCCGTGCCAGCGGTTTGGCCGCGACGCCGAGGGTGACCCAGCACCACGGCTTGGGACCTTGAACGTAGCGTTGCTCGTTCCGCCGCATGACGAATCCCGCCTGCTCGACGAGCGACGTCGGGTCGCGGGTCAGGTGGCAGCCGTCGGCCAGCCGGCGCTGGAGCGGCTCCAACCGGTGCTGCCAGTTGGCCACTCCCGGATCGGGCGACAGCCCGTGTTCGAGGAAATGCACCGTCCCGGCCGGCTTAAGGACGCGGTAGAGCTCGGCAAGCGCCCGCGACGGGTCGGGCACGGTGCACAGCGTGAACGTGCAGAGCGCACCGTCGCAGCTGGCGTCGTCGAGCGGCAGGACCTGCCCGTCCAGCCCGACGTGCTCGACGGCCACGGCGGCCTCGCGGATGCGTCGCTCGGCGCGCCTGCGGGCCACGCTCGCCGGCTCGACCGCCAACACGGTGTCGACGCCCGGCGGGTAGTGCGGCAGGTTCAACCCCGAGCCGAAACCGATCTCGACGACGCGGCCCGAGAGGCCCTCGGTCGTGCTTTCCCGGTACCTGTCGAAGCCGCTCGTGCCCAGGGTCCACTCGACGAGCCGGGGCACGACCTGTTGGCTGTAGAAGCCCACGGTCCGAAGCTATCGCCGCGCTTGGGAGAGAATCACCGTCATGGAGATCCACGGCAGCGCACTGGTGACGGGCTCCAGCCGTGGCATCGGCCGGGCCGTCGCGCTCGAGCTGGCGCGCCGCGGCTTCGACACAATCGCGTCGATGCGGGACCCTGCGGCCGGGTTGGGTATGGAACAGGAGGCGGCCGGGCGCCTCCGGGTGCAACGGCTCGACGTCACGGACCCCGCAACCTTCGACCTGCCCGACGACCTCCGGGTGCTCGTCAACAACGCGGGGATCGACACCCCGTACCTCCCCGTCGAGCACGCAGACATGGACGACTGGCGCCGCATGTTCGAGACGAACGTCTTCGCCACGGTCGCGCTCACCTCGGCGGCCATCCCGACGCTGCGTGCCAACCGGCCATCGGTCGTCTGTACGATCACCTCGTCGTCGATCATCGCGGCCGTGCCGTTCTTTGCCGCGTACCGGGCTTCGAAGGCGGCTGCGTCCGCCTTCGGCGACAGCCTGCGCGTCGAAGTGGCGCCCTTCGGCATCCGCGTCGTCGAGATCATGCCGGGCCCCGTGGACACCGACATGTTCCGTCTGAGCAAGGGTGATCCCGACGCGGCGCGTTTTCCCGAGTACCGCAAGCTCGCCGACACCGCCGCGGAATTACGGCGCGCCCACGGCGACCAGCGCGTCGTCGAATGTGCCGGGGCCGCCACGGCCATCGTCGACGCGATCGTCGACTCGTCGGGACCGATGCGGTACGGCTGCGACCCGGTGTCCTACGAGCTCATCGACCTGTGGCGTCAGAGCGACGACGAAACGGTGTTCACGCTGACCGGCCAGTCCTTGCTCGATCACATGGGGCAGGGGGGAGACAACTAGTCGCACGCCCGTGGGTGGTTGTCGAGCCGGAAGAGCACCGACTCCAAGACGGTCCGGCGTTGGCGCCGGCCCTGCCGGTATTCGGCGTTGTCGGTATCGGCGATCTCGGTGCTCAGGTCGCCCAGCGCACTCTCCCGCAGCGAATGGAGCTCTGCGCTTTGTTCCTCGGAGAGTTCGATCAGCATGTCGTCGTCCAAACCGGTGTGGCCCCTCTCCAACGTACGCGGTTGCACCGCCGCCTCGTGCACTGCGGGCTACGTTCGACTCCGACAGAAAGGTCTCCTTGCAGCTCGACGTCGTCTTCGCAGTTCTTCCGATCGTCTTCCTGGGTGAGTTACCTGACAAGACGATGTTCGCGTCGCTGGTGCTGTCCACGCGCGGCCGTCCCGCAACCGTGTGGCTCGGGGCCGCCGCCGCCTTCACCGTGCACGTCGTCATCGCGGTCACCGTAGGCGTCGCGCTCTTCCATCTCCTGCCCCACCGGGCGCTGCAGGCGATCGTCGCGGCGATGTTCTTCACGGGGGGCGTGCTCGCGTTGCGGGAAGCGAGAAAAGAACGCGACGAGGAAGCACTGGTCGAGCGCGAGGTTGCGTCCCATCAACGGGTCGCGGTCACCGCGTTCGTGGTCATCTTCGTGGCCGAGTGGGGCGACCTGACCCAGATAATCACGGCAAACCTGGCGGCCCACTACCACGATGCGCTTTCGGTCGCGGTCGGCGCCCTCCTCGCCTTGTGGGCAGTGGCGGCGCTCGCCGTGACGGCCGGCCAGAGCGTGCTGCGGTTCGTCAACATCGCGACGATCCGGGTCGTGACCGCCGTCGTGCTGTTCGGCCTTACGGGGTGGGCCGTCTGGGAAGCCGTGCGCTGAACGCAGCGGTGGCGGCCATGGCTCCGGCAGGCCGGTTACGGCTCGGGCAGGTCGCGCAGCGCCTCGCCCAACTCGCGGCGGTGCGAGAGACCGAGCTTCTGGTACACCCGGTGGAGCCGGTTCTCGACCGTGCGAACCGAGAGGTGCATGACCTCGGCGATCTCCTTGTCCGTGCTGCCCGACGCCGCCTGGAGCGCCGTGTCGAGTTCGGCTGGTGTCAGCTGGGCCCGCACCCCGATGGCGCGGACGAACGGGGTGACGGCGCGCTCGCAACGTGAGAGCAGGCGAGCGGCGCGCTGTTGGCTCGACGCGGCCTCGCGGGACATGCCGGCGCGCAAGAGATGCACCGCCGACTCGCCGAGGGCCTCGGCGGCGTAGAGGTTCGCGCCGACGGCCTCGAATTTCGCAGCAGCCTCCTCGAGCCCGTGGCTGTCTCGGCGGGCTGCACCGATCGCATACGCGAGCCGCGCCGCCGTCAGCTCCCCGTCGACACGTTGGGCGAGCTCGCCCAGCTGGTCGACCACCTGGCGGGCGCGTCCCATACGGGCCAACCCGTGGAGGGCTGCGGTCGCGCCGAGCAGGTCACCGACCTCGCCGCCGAGGGCGGCCGCCGCCTCGAGGTGCGAGCGGCCGGACGCCATGTCGCCACCTGCGGCACGGACCCAGGCGCGGGCTTGCAAGACCTCGACCTCGTACGACAGGTCGGCCGGCAGGGCGAGCGCGTCGAGCTCGACGAGCGTCTCGGCCGCCTTGGCTGCATGTCCGGCAAGCGCCAACGCGGTAGCGCACAGTGTGTAGCAGCGGCGCGCCGGCACAGTGAGCCCCAGGTCGATGAACGTCCCGGTGGCGCTGGCCGCCTGGAGGAAGGCGCTCTGGACGCGGCCTTGCTCGAGGCGGAGCGCGCCGAGGACCGCCGCCACGACGGCGCCCTCGGGCGACGCAGCGGGACTGGTCAGATCGTTGCGCTCGCCGTCGATGAGGGCGTCCGCCTCGTCGAAGCGACCGAGCGCGACGAGGGTGAGGGCACGGTTCGAGAAGGGGCTCCACAGTTCCGTTCCCACCGGGTGTTCCGCCGGTATCGCCGCCGGACCGAGGACGCGCAAGGCCTGTTCCATGGCGCCTGTGCGGGTGAGGAACTCGCCGACGACCGCGTGCACGCTCGAAGGCATCGCCGAAGGTCCCTGCTTCAGCGGGATCGGTACGGTGTCGAGGGCCGCGGTCGGACCGTGCAGGGCCCCCTGCATGCACAGGCGTCGGGCCAGCAGTTCGCCTCGCCATTCCCCGTCGGTGGCGGTGTTCAGCAGCGATTCGATCGCCGACACGTCGGCCAAGCCGCGCGCGAAGTACGCGAGGTCGAAGCGCAGCAGGGCCACCCGGATACGTTCGGTGTCGTTCGCGGCTTGGCGATCGAGCGCGTCGAGGGCGTCGGCCGCCTCGCCATCGCGGCCTTCGAGGTGGGCCGCCTCGGCCGCCAGCAGCTGAGCTTCGAATCCCTCCCCCTGTTCCATCGCCGCGAGCGCCAGTCGTTCCGTCAGGGCGAAATCGCGCCGGTCGCGGGCCGCTTTGGCCCCAGCGAGAAGCAGGTCGGCGTCCCCACCACCGCCGACGAGTCGGAGCGACGCGAGGAGCAGGGTGTCCTCCTGCCGGCTCGTGCCCGATGCTTCGGCGAGGGCGCGGGCGAGCTCGCGCTCGCGGCGGGGGCTGATCCCCGCGCGCACGACATCGGTCAGGACGGGATCGGCCAGCTGGACCTGGAGGCGCCGGCCGTCCATGGCGCTCGTCAGGAGCCCCTTGTCCTCGAGGGCCTCGACCGCCGCTGGCTCGGTGAGCTCGTCGAGGGCGGGTTGGGCCAGGGGCTCGCCGATGGCGGTGAGCTCAAGGGCACGGCGTTCCGCCTCGCTCAGGCCGACGAGGCGGAGGTTGATCAGTTCGACGAGGCGAGTGGTGGGCCCGAGGCTGCCGCGCACACGCCAGATTCCGCTTTCGTCGGTGAGGGTTCGGCTCTCGAGCGCACCCGCGACGATCTCCCGGAGGTACAACGGGTCGCCGCGCGTGTATTCGGCGACCATGCGCAGGGAGGCGGCGTCGATGGGGCCGCTCAACACGCGCCGGAGCAATTCGTCGACGGCGTCGTCGTCGAGCCTCGCCAGCTCCATGCGCGTGGCGTCATGGTCCTTCCACAGCACGACCGTCGGATCGGCGGACTTCTCTGCGGTCCGGCCGCCGGCTCGGATGCAGGCGACGACCGTCGCCGTCGCGTTGAGCGACAGCTGGTGCATCAGCATCGAGGACCCGTCGTCGAGGAGGTGTGCGTCGTCGACGAGAAGCAGTAGGGGCCGTCCCTCGGCCGTCGCGACGAGCTCCCGCGCGTAGTAGCGGAGCAGATCGCCCTGGGCGCCGGGTCCCACCGCGGCCAGCCCCGGCGGCAGTAGAGAGGCGAAGGCGCCGAAGGCGTAGGAGCGCGCCTCGTCGCTGCCCGACACCACGGCGACCGACATGCCCAGGTCCTGTGCGAACTCGGCAGCGGCACGGGCCAGCGTCGTCTTGCCGCTACCGGCAGGCCCGACGATCACCGCCCCGCGTCGTTCGCGAACTGCTTCCTTGAGGAGCTGGAGCTCGCGTGCGCGGCCGACGAAGGGCCAGGAACCCGCGACGACGCGTGGTTCAACGGGTGTTCCGCCGACATCGAACGCCATCCGTAATGCCCCCTCGACAATCGAGAGATCTATTTTCGCCCAACGCCCTCGTAATTACGATAGGCGACACCCATATTGCAGGGGGGTCTTTCGACCTTTTTTCCCAGGTTTTGGCGACGAAGGTGCAATCTGGCGCCCTTTGCTGCAACGCGCATGCCGACCAGGCCCTCCTCTCGCCGCGCTCCTGGGGGCGCGTTCGCAGGCTCGAGCCGACGTGTGGATGTGCGCATAGGCAAACACACACGCCGGTAGCGGGTTATCTGATGGCGGGCCAGCACCCTCCGCCGTAGGCGGAGCGGCGCATAGGTCTCCGAAGCGGTGCGCCGTTATGCGGCGGCGGCCGACGAGAAGCGGTAGCCGATTCCTCGCACGGTCGTGATCCACCGTGGGTTCTCCGGGTCGGTCTCGATCTTGAGCCGGACCCTGCGCACGTGCTCGGTGACCGTGGAGCATCCCTGCCAACGGCTGGTAGAGCCCCACACCCGCTCGAGCAACTCCTCCCGGGAGAACACGCGGCCGGGGCAGGTGGCCAGGAAGGCCAGGAGGTCGAACTCCTTGCGGGTCATCGGGACCTCGTCCTGGCCGAGCGTGACCGTGCGGGTCCCGTGGTCGATCACGAGGCCCCCCAGGTCCAGCGTCGTGGTGGGTGTCGCGCTGCCGCGGCGCATCACCGCCCGCATCCGTGCCTCCAGCTCGGGCATGGAGTAGGGCTTGTCGATGAAGTCGTCCGCCCCAAGGTTCAGGAGCCGGACGCGATCTTGCTCGGTGGCCTGGCTCGAGCACACGATGACCGGCACCGTGCTGCGGCGGCGGATCTTGGTGAGGACGTCGCCCGTGACCCCGTCCCGATCGAGGTCGAGGACCACGAGGTCGGCCTCCTGGCGGAACACCGCTCGCAGTGAGTTCGCCATGCTGTCCGCTTCGATCACGCGGTAACCGGACTGCTCGAGGAAGCGGCACAACGCGCCGCGGAAGTTGGAGTCGCTCTCGGCCACGAGGATCGTCCGGGTGGTCCCGACGGGACCGCCCCCAGATCCCTGCGCGGAGATGTTCCGGCGCAGGGCGTCGTGGAAGGGCACCCGGGTGTGCAGGTCGAGCGGTGTCGTCATGACCGCTCCTCCCCGTGACTCTGTGCCGCACCGCGGCGATGCCGGGGGTGCCGGTGTGGCGTCCCGAGCATCATTCCGTTTCCCCCTCATCACACCGTGCCCAATGCACAGGTCTCTTGTGACGCTCGGCAAACCCGGCCCCGATCTGGTCCCGCCGCGACGGGTTTGCGTTCCGTCGAAATCCAGTGTCGTCAGCGCGTCCGCCCAGCTCAATAGGTCTAATGGACCAAATGTTGTGCAGGCGTGGTGCGGTCGCGGTGCCGTTGTGGTGCGGTGGTGGTGCGGTGCGATCCGGTGCGATCCGGTGCGATCCGCCGCCGGTGGCGGCGCAGTACTCCGCGCGAGGGAAGTGTCCGCCGCGTTACGGAGCGCAGAAGCGATACCCGATGCCGCGCGCCGTTGCGATCCAGTGCGGCGCGTTCGGGTCGTCCTCGATCTTCAGCCTGATTCGGCGGACGTGCTCGGTGACGGTCGAACAACCCTGCCACTCGTCGGTCGACGCCCACACCCGCTCGAGAAGGTCCTGACGGGAGAAGACGCGGCCCGGCGACGCGGCCAGGAAGGCGAGCAGGTCGAACTCCTTGCGGGTCATGGGCACGACGGTCTCGGACAGCGAGACCGTGCGCGTGTCACGGTCGATGACCAGATCGCCGTAGTGCAGGACTCGGTTCGCGGGCGTCTTGGCACCGCGGCGGAGCACCGCACGGACGCGGGCCTCCAACTCGGCGAAGGAGAACGGCTTGACTACGAAGTCGTCCGCACCGAGGTCGAGCGAGCGGATTCGCTCGCCCTCCGAGTCGCGTCCCGAGCACACGATGACCGGCACGGCGCTGTCACGCCGGATCTTGGCCAGGACCTCGAGGCCGTCGACCCCGGGCAGCCCAAGGTCGAGGATGACCAGGTCGGCCGAGCTCTGGAACACGGCCCGCAGCGACGCCGGGCCGTCGGCCGCCTCCGTCACCCGGTAGCCCGAGCGCTCGAAGTACTGGTGGAGGGCCAAGCGGCAGCTGTGGTCGTCCTCGGCGATCAGGATCCTGCGGTCGGCCCCGAGACGCTCGAGCACGTCGCGGGGTTGGGAAGCGGAATCCGTCGCGCCATGACGGAGGCCGTCGCGGTGTCGTGTCCGCTCCAGGTCGATCGAGATCGTCACATGTTTTCCATCGGTCCGCCATCGGCCGCGCTTGAGCGTGACGCGGGTGCCGAACAGTCGCATTTTGTGGCTGTTGACGGGGAATTTGACGAACGTGTACGCGCACGCGGTGGTGGTGCCGGCCCGACGAAGGGAGCCGCCCGCTGGACCTGACGAGCACCGGGGCGGTGCCTCGTGGGCCGAAAGAACCAGGGACGCTGACGCCGGCGAAAGCGGTCACCGGCATCAATTGGAGGCGGGGCACGGCGGATCAAACGTCGCTCGCGGCGCGTTCATATCGTTTTGGCGGGCAGAGAAAGTTGGTTGCAACGGCTCAAATCGGCACCCTGTTTCTGCAACCAACTAACAACGAAGAGGCAACCTACCAGGCATTTCAGAGCGAAATAGAGTGGTAGCTACTCCTGAACGGCCGCATCGGGCATGGTCAAATGGTGAGACCTCATTGGAAGGGTTGGTGCCTGTCGGAGGCTCCAAAATGAGGGAGGGGGAAACGTGGCAACAACAATGCTTACAGGCTCCGCTACACCGGAGACCGATGAAGACGGCGTCAACGGCATTTGGTCCGAATTCAAGCGGACCGGGGCCCGGACGCTGCGCAATCGGTTGATCGAGCACTATTCGCCGTTCGTGAAGTACGTCGCCGGCCGGGTCATGTCGAGCCTGCCGCGCCACTTCGACGAGGACGATCTGACGAGCTACGGCATCATCGGGCTCATCGACGCCATCGAGCGGTTCGAGCCGGACCGCAATCTCCGGTTTGAGACCTATGCGATCCCGCGCATCAAGGGCGCCATCATCGACGAGCTGCGGTCCATCGACTGGGTGCCGCGGTCCGTACGCAGCAAGGCGCGGGCCGTCGAGCAGGCGGTCACGCACCTCGAGACGACGCTGCGACGCACGCCCACCGAGGCCGAGGTCGCCGAAGAGCTCGAGATGTCCTCGGCCGACTTCCACACGGCCATGCGCAAGATCTCCTCAGCGGGCGTCATGGCGCTCGACGAAGTGCTTCGTGGTGGCAGCGGTGATCGAGCCGATCGCTCGACCCTTGGCGAATCTCTGCCCGATCGTTCCTTCGGACCTGTCGACACCTTCGAGGCCAAGGAGTCCAAGCAGGCGCTCCTCGACGCAGTCGAGGCGATGCCCGAGCGGGAGCGGACCGTCTTGACGATGTACTACTACGACGGCATGACGCTGACCGAGATCGGCTCCGTCCTCGGTGTCACCGAGAGCCGGGTCTGCCAGATCCACACGAAGGCGTTGCGCCAGCTCCGCTCGAGACTGGCGGACCGGCCCGACGGCCAGGAGTCGCGGCGACTGAGCCGTGAAGCGGCACAGCCGGTGTCCGCCGTCCGCACGGTCGCCGCCGGACGGCGCGAGGCACTGGCGCTCGCCAGCTGACGCACCCAACGGCGTAGTCGCCCGGGCCCGGCCCGGCGCCCTTCGACACCCGAGCAACTTCGTCACGGCTCTCGCGGCGTGACCGACGCGTGCCGCCCGAGGCACCGGTACGGTACGCATCCGAACCACCAACTTCGGATGACAGGGGACGTGCCATGCCATTGCACAAGAGGGAGTCGATCCGCGAGGGAATGCTCGACTCCATCTATGCGGACCGCGAGCTCCATTCCCGCCTGCCTGCGGGCCGGTGCCCCACCCAGGAGATGCGGGCCGCCGACGCGTTCCAAGCCATCGTCGACGAGCTGATGCTCGACGGCAACGCCCGCCAGAACCTGGCCACCTTCTGCCAGACGTGGGAGGAGCCCGAGATCCACCGCTTGATGGACATCGCCATCGACAAGAACCTCATCGACAAGGACGAGTACCCCCAGACGGCCGAGATCGAGCGCCGCTGTGTGCACATCCTGGCGGACCTGTGGCACGCGCCCGAGTCCGGCCGTGCCGTCGGCTGCTCGGCCATCGGCTCCTCCGAGGCGTGCATGCTCGGTGGCATGGCGGCCAAGTGGCGGTGGCGGGCCAAGCGCGCGGCCGCCGGCAAGCCGGCCGACAAGCCCAACATGGTCTGCGGTCCGGTCCAGGTCGTCTGGCACAAGTTCGCCCGCTACTGGGACGTGGAGATCCGCGAGATCCCCATGTCCCCCGGCCGTTACTGCATGGACGTCGAGCAGATGCTCGAGCGGGTCGACGAGAACACGATCATGGTGGTGCCCACCTTCGGCGTGACCTACACGGGTTCCTACGAGCCGGTCCTCGAGCTGTCCCAGGCGCTCGACCAGCTCCAGGAGGACACCGGGCTGGACATCGACATCCACGTGGACGGCGCCAGCGGCGCCTTCCTCGCCCCGTTCTGCGCCCCGGACATCGAATGGGACTTCCGCGTCCCGCGGGTGAAGTCGATCAGCACGTCCGGGCACAAGTTCGGGTTGGCGCCGCTCGGCGTGGGCTGGGCGCTGTGGCGCGACGAGTCGGAGCTGCCCGGCGACCTCATCTTCCACGTGACCTATCTGGGCGGCGACATGCCGGTGTTCCAGATCAACTTCTCGCGGCCGGCCGGCCAGATCGTGGCCCAGTACTACAACTTCGTGCGGCTCGGCCGGGACGGGTACCGCAACGTGCACGACGCCTGCTACCTGACTGGCAAGTACCTGGCCCACGAGGTCGCCAAGCTCGGGCCGTTCGACATGCTGTGCGACTCTGATCCCCAGACGGGGATCCCGTCGGTGGCATGGCGTATCCGTGAGGGCGAGGACCCGGGATACACGCTGTACGACATCGCCGACCGGCTGCGCAACCGCGGCTGGCAGGTCCCGGCCTACCCGTTGACCGGCTCTGTCTCCGACATCTCGGTGCAGCGCATCCTGGTGCGCCAGGGCGTCAGCCGTGATCTGGCGACGATTCTCCTCGACGACATGGAGCAGGCGATCGCGCACTTCGACCGTCACCCGGTGACAGTGCCGATGACCAAGGAGGAGTCAGGGGGCTTCAGCCACCTGTAGGCGACGCGGGCGCCGCCGGCGCCGCCGACTCAGCGTCGTCGGGTTCTGTCACGTTCACCGACCAGTCCACCGCGATGACACGGCGCCGCAGGAACCGCGGGCGGCCGACCTTGGCGGCTCGGTCGGTCGTCCACGGCGCCGGGTACGCGAACGTGAGGCCCGCCAGTGACCGTATGGCGGGCTCGTAGCTGGAGCGGATCCACGCGAAGCGGCGCCAAGCATCCTCCGTGTGCTCGGGTGCGACGCCGATGATCGGTGCCACGGCCGTCATGGCCTCGTCGTACTCGGCCCGGGTGATCGCGATCGGTGGCGCTGGATCGTCGAAGTGACCGACCACCTCGGCGATCCCCATGGGCTCGCCGATGGGGATGGACGCGGCGTGCGCCACGCGGACAAATCCCGGCATGCCGTAGACCAGCACCATCATCGGGCCCTTCTCGATGTCCTCAAAAGACGCGCCCCGCTGCGTCTCCGACGAGGAGATCACGAGCGCAGCGGCGTCCAGCAGTGTGCCGATGGTCGCGACCCAGGAATGGTCCTGGTGCGTCTCGGGGAAATACGTGAGGATCGGGAACGCCGTGTGCGTCTGCTCGATGTCGAGGATCCACTCGGACTGGTTGCGCCAGAACTCCGCATTTTCGAGCGCGCCGATGCGCTGGAGGTTCAGCAGGAGGCTGACGACGGCCGGCGGCGCGCCGGAGACAGGGCGGAGCCGGATGATGCCTTTCTCCCTCGCGTTGTACGCCCCGTAGATCGTCGGCAGGTAGCTGATCAGGAGAGCGACCAACCCCAGCCCGATTGTCGCGTCGATGATCGCGAGCCAGATCCGTCCTGTTCCGCTCGGCTCCGCGAATCCGAGCGTCGTCAACGAGGAACCGCTGATCTCGAAGGCGCGCTGCCACGTCAGCGATCCGGTGCCCCAGAAGATGAAGGTGAAGGCGACGACCATCGACAGCATCCATACAAGCGGCAGACTGACCAGTGCGACCGGCGCGTACAGCGACCGCAGCGCGCTGGCCCGTTCACGGCTCTGCGAATGGTGGACGAGAAGGCGATGGACCGCCGCGAACACGGCCTGCGCCAGACGCGGGAATCCCTCCTGCGGCAACACGACCGTCTTCAGCGCCGAACCGAGGATGGCCAAGGCGAGGATGGCCCCAAAGGCGACGGACAGTACGTGCGCGGCGATCATGGTCCTGGCGTGCGTCCTGGGTCAGGAGATCTCTTTGGCGGCGGATTGCACGGCGTCGTCGATCTGCTTCTTGTCGACCTCGAGCTCCTTCTGTACGTGCTTGCTGGCCTTGAGGCCCGCCTTTTCGATGGCCGCCTGCACGGTGCTCTCGCCGACAATCACGAGCGCCGCCTCGCCGGCATCGATGACGTCGCCGAACTCCTTGACGTCGGCCCTCGACATCCCCTTCCACAGGTGGCCGCTCACGCCGCCGATCGCCGCGCCAACCAGTGCCGAGCCGATGATGGAGGGCGGGAACAAGATCCCGACCAGCGCACCCGCGGCCGCGCCGCCCCAGGCGCCGTGGCGCGTCGCGGTTTCGTCCTTGTTCACGTGGACCTTGCCCAGGTAGTCCTTGGAGACGACCGCGGCGTCGTAGGTGCCCACCGCGCCGGCGGCGTGCAGCTCTTTGACCACCTCGTAGTCGGCACGGGCGTCGACTTCACTGGCGTACGTCCCGATGAAGATGAACACGCCGTCTGCTTTCGACATGATGTCTGCTCCTCTCTCGTGGCCCAGCCGTCCGGCCGCCGCCTCGGACCCGGGGGCCTGGTCCTCTTCTCCTGCGCGGCGACATTAGAGCCGGTGGCTCGCTCCGACCGGGTTTCGGTGAAGCGGCGTCTGGCATGATCGATCGGGTGCCACTGCCCCCGGCCATAGAGATCGCGCGCCGGGCCACCCTCCGCCCGGTCGTGGACATCGCGGCACAGATGGGTCTGGGGCCCGAATTCCTGGAGCCCTATGGCGCGCACGTCGCCAAGGTCAGCCTGGACGCCGTCGAGGCGCTGGCCGGAAGGCCCCGGGCGCGGTACGTCGTCGTGACGGCGGTTACGCCTACCCCGCTCGGCGAGGGGAAGACGACGACGACCGTCGGCCTCGGACAGGCCCTCGCCTGCATCGGGCGTCAGGCCACCATCGCGATCCGCCAGGCGTCCATGGGTCCGACGTTCGGCATCAAGGGCGGTGCGGCGGGAGGGGGCTACAGCCAGGTCGTCCCGTTCGAGAACCTCAACCTGCACCTGACCGGTGACCTGCACGCGGTGACGGCGGCAAACAACCTCCTCGCCGCCATGGTCGACAACCACCTGTTCAACGGGAACGAGCTTGGTATCGACCCGCACGGGATCACGTGGAAGCGAGTCCTCGACGTCAACGACCGCTCGCTGCGCGACATCGTGAGCGGTCTCGGCGGCCACCAGGACGGTGTGCCCCGCCAGACGGGGTTCGACATCACGGCGGCCTCGGAGGTGATGGCTGTGCTCGCCCTGTCGCGCACGCTGCACGACCTGCGGGCGCGGTTCGGCCGCATCGCCGTCGGATACACGGAGGGAGGGGATCCGGTGACCGCCGAACAACTCAAGGCGGCGGGTGCCATGACGGTCATCATGCGCGACGCGATCAAGCCGAATCTGCTGCAGACGCTCGAGAACACGCCTGTGCTCGTCCACGCCGGCCCCTTCGGCAACATCGCGCACGGCAACTCGTCGGTCGTCGCCGACCTCATCGGCATCCACGCGGGCGAGTACCTGGTGACCGAAGCGGGCTTCGGCTCGGACATGGGCGCCGAGCGCTTCTTCAACATCAAGTGCCGGACCTCGGGTCTGGTGCCCGACGCCGCGGTCGTCGTCACGACCGTGCGCGCCATGAAGCTGCATTCGGGCCGTCACCGGGTGGTGGCCGGCCGGCCGCTCCCGCCGGCCATGCTCGAGGAGAATCCCGACGAGGTGCGAATCGGGGCGTCCAACCTGCTCGCCCATCTCGCCATCGTGCGACGGCACGGGGTCACGCCCGTGGTGGCGATCAATGCGTTCGCCGGCGACTTCCCCTCGGAGCACGCCGCCATCCGCGAGATCGCGGCGTCGGTGGGTGTCCGCTCGGCGGTCTGCACCCACTTCGAGAACGGGGGCAAGGGCGCGGTCGAGCTGGCCGAGGCGGTGGTCGAGGCCGCGGGGGAGCCGGGCGAATTCCGGATGCTGTACCCGGACGGGGCCAGCCTCCGCGAGAAGATCGAGACGATCGCGACCGAGGTGTACGGGGCCGACGGGGTCGATTACGCACCGCTGGCCGCCCGCCACCTGGACAATTACGAGCGGGCCGGCTTCGGTGCGCTCCCCGTGTGCATCGCCAAGACGCACCTGTCGATCTCGTCGGACCCGACGCTGCTCGGGGCACCGCGCGGATGGCGCCTTCCGGTGCGCGAGGCTCGGGCCAATGTGGGTGCGGGCTTCGTCTACCTGGTCAGCGGCGACATGCGCACGATGCCGGGCCTCTCGCGCCACCCCGCAGCAGAGAACATCGACATCGACGAGAACGGAAACGTAGTAGGCCTCTACTGAGGCCCGAGGAGGTGCTCCCATGGCGATCGACTTCACCCTCGCCCCCGAACACGAAGAGATCCGCTCGCGGGTCCGTGTCTTCATCCAGGACACCGTGGTGCCCCGCGTCAAAGGGTTCGACGACGAGTCCCGGGTGACGCAGCGTCGCGAGTACCTCACCACGATCCTCGAGCTCCGCGAGGAGGCGAAGCGCGAGGGTCTCTGGTTGCCCCACATGCCGAAGGAGTGGGGCGGCATGGGGCTCGGCCACGTGGAGCTGGCCATGGTGCAGGCCGAGGCGGCCAAGACGCGGCTGGGGCCGTGGATCCTCAACTGCAGCGCGCCCGACGAAGGCAACATGCACACGCTGCTGCACTGGGCGACCGACGAGCAGAAGGAGAAGTACCTGCGGCGCCTGTGCGAGGGCACCGCGATGTCCTGCTTCGCCATGACCGAGCCGGAGGTGGCGGGGTCGGATCCGACGCTGATCCAGACCCGGGCCGAGAAGGACGGTGAGGAGTGGGTCATCAACGGCCACAAGTGGTTCATCTCCAACGCCCGCCGCGCCCAGTTCGCGATCCTGATCGCCCGGACCGAACCGGACGTCCCGCCCGGCTCACGCGGCGCCAACACCGCCTTCCTCGTCGACCTCCCGGCGGAGGGCTGGAACGACGTGCGCGAGGTCGAGACGATGCACGGGTCGACCGGCCACTCCGAGATCGTGATCGAGGACCTCCGCGTGCACGACTCGCAGATCCTCGGTGGCCGCGGCAACGGACACCGCCTCGGGCAGTACCGCCTCGGCCCGGCCCGGCTCGCCCACTGCATGCGCTGGATCGCGCAGGCGGAGACGGCACTGGACATGATGGTCGACCGTGCCCTGCACCGGTACTCACACGGATCGCTGCTGGCCGAGAAGCTAGGTGTGCAGTGGCTGATCGCGGACTCGGCCATGGAGCTGTATCAGTGCAAGCTCATGGTGCTCCACGCGGCCTACAAGATCGACCGGGGCGAGGACTTCCGCACCGAGGTGTCGATGGCCAAGCACTTCGTCGCGAACAGCCTCAACCGGATCATCGACCGCTCCATGCAGGTGCACGGTGCGCTCGGCTACTCCACCGACACGCCGCTGGCGAACATGCTGCAGCACGCCCGCTGGGCCCGCTTCGCCGACGGCGCCGACGAGATCCACCAGATGCGGATCGCGGAACGCACGATCGCTGCCTACAAGGACACCGGCTC
>DATHPK010000001.1:0-15625 GCA_035483935.1 Acidimicrobiales bacterium | reverse complement strand
GACCGGACCACCGTGACCGAGCTCGGGACCGGGCTCGGCATGCTGGGCCGGCCCGACATCGACCAGGCGATCGCTGCACGCCCGGCGGTGATGCACAGCCTCTCGCCCGAGATGTGGCAGCACCTCGCACTGCTGCGCGGCGGCGGTGCGTACGACGCGGAGTTCCACGCGGCATGGGAGAACGGACGGGCCTTCCTGGCGGCCGGCGACGGCCTGCGCGGCCGGATGCCCCAGATCGTCGAGTGGAAGGGCACCGGCCGCGCCCCGGGGGACGAGGTGGCGCCGATCGATCTGCGGGTGGACCACGTCTATCTCGTCAGCTGTAAGTACCTCTCGGACATCTTGTTCAACGTGTCGCCGGCGAGCGTGTTTGACTCCTTGTTGATCGCCGGACAGAGCCGGTCCGGGCGTGGTGCGGCGGCCTCGGCGGGACGGGAGGTCCAGCCCGGTGGCGGCGACTGGTACGCCGAAGTGGCGCCGGCCGAGTACCAGGCCTTGTACGCCGAGGTCCGGGATGCGGCGGGGCGAGGTGAGGGTGTCGTTCCGGCGCAGCGGGCCGGGGTCAGGCGCGCGACGGCCATGGCGGTGGCGCCGTCGGGCCGTGGTGGCGGCCCACCGGCGCTACCGGGACTCGGGGCTCTGGAGAGCGGGGCGAATCCGGACGCCGGTGTGGCAGGGACGGGTGGAGGACGGACGAACGGATCGGGCGCGTTGCTTCACGAGCTGCGAGAGCTGCCGCATTCGGCGACCGACCTCACGAGCGCGCAGCGCGACGCGCTGGGCAAGTGGCTGCGACCGGGATGGCCGCCGGGTGTCAAGGACCTGTACGTGAGGTTGTCGGACGCGGTCGCACGCGCCTCGGTGCGTCGATGGGAAGCCGCCATGGACCGGAGCGGCGGAACGGGCGAGGCCATGTTGTGGAGACTGCTGCGCATCGGCAGCGCGCCCTACTTCGTCCTCGGCTCCTCCGCCGAACGCTCGCTGCGCCTCCGCATCGCCACGTCGTGGGATTGGCGGCAGCAGTTCCAGCTCTCGTCGATGACCCTGGAGCCGCAGCGCGGCGGCCAGCCCCGCGTCGGCTGGCAGGCGGTCGTGCGCGACCGCACCTCGGCCGCGATGAGCGAGATCGCGGGCCACATCGAGGTGCGCTGGAGCCACGGCCGCTTCGGCGGGCTGCCCGAAGCCAAGGGGTACCTCGACACGGCCCATCACCTTGTCCCCGGCTACTTCGCACTGCGATGAAAGCGTTCGACCTCGCCGCGCTGTCGCCGCCGCTGCGCATCCCGCGCCTGACGTGCGGGCCGGTGGTGCTGCGGCCGTTCGCCTTCGGGGACATGGACCTGGTGCACGTGGCGTCGGCGGATCCGCAGATCCCCTCGATCACGTCGGTGCCGCGCACCTACAGCCTCGAAGCCGGCGGCGCGTTCATCGAGCGCCAGAACCAGCGGGCCATCGACGGCGACGGCTTCTCCTTCGTGATTGCGGACGGGTCGGAGCCGGGTCACGGCTTGGGGTCCATCGGACTGTGGCTCCAGGAGATCGAGAGCGGTCGGGCCTCGATCGGCTACTGGCTGGTCGAGTCCGCCCGCGGCCGGGGGCTGGCGGGGCATGCCCTGCGCGCTCTGTGCGCGTTCGCATTCGAGAAGCTCGCCATCCCCCGGGTGCACCTGTTCGTGGAGCCCTGGAACATCGCCTCGGCCCGCACGGCGGAATTCGCCGGGTTCCGACGCGAGGCGACGCTGCGGGGCTGGGAGCGCATCGACGGCGTGCAGAAGGACGCCGACTGCTACGCCCAGCTGCAGTCGGAGTGGGTGCCCGGCTGAGCCGGGTTCGAGGCATCGCCGTGTTCCGTCGTAATCATCGATCCGAGGACCTCGCCTTGCGGATCGACCACCTCATGACGTCGGTGGTGCTCCCCGACGACGAGGCCCGACTGGACGCGCTGGGGGCACACGTGGCTCACGACGTCGTGTACGTGAGCCCGCGGGCGGTGTTCGACGGCCCGACGGGCCTGAGCGAAGCCTTCGAGCGGCTGCGACGCGCCGACCGACAGCCGGCCTGGTTGCGGCGCACGAGCGCGGTCGACAGCCACCACCACTACTTCCGTTTCAGCTGGGAGCGAGTGGAGCGGGGCACCGCGGTCATGTCAGGCTGGATCTTCGGCTCGCTCGACGAGTCGGGGACGATCGACCGGATCGTCGCCTTCGAGGGCCTCGAACCCGGGCCGTCCGAGGGTGAGTACTAGCGCCGCAGTCGCGGCACGACCGTGGGAGGGAACGTTGAGCGTCGTACTGGTGGAGGTCGCCGAGCAGATCGGGACGATCACCCTGAACCGCCCGGAGGCGCGCAACGCCATCTCGGGGCAGCTGACGAGGGAGCTGGACCAGGCCGTGACGGACCTCGACGGCCGCGAGGACGTGGCGTGCATCGTGCTCACGGGCGCCGACCCGGCCTTCTGTGCGGGTGTCGACCTCAAAGCGTTGGCGGCGGAGCCGCGCCAGGACCAGGTGGACCGCCAGAGCGGGCCGACCGCGCACTTCGGGTTCCTCCCACCGCACGAAACGCCGGTGATCGGTGCGATCAACGGCGCCACGGTGACGGGTGGCCTGGAGATCGCGCTGAACTGTGACTTCCTGATCGCGTCGGAACGGGCGCGCTTCGCCGACACGCACGCCCGGGTCGGGGCCATGCCGGGGGCCGGGCTGATCGTCCGCCTGCCCCAGTTGATCGGCGTCGACCGGGCCCGGCGGATGAGCTTCACGGGTGACTTCATCGATGCGCCCACCGCGCTCGCGTGGGGACTCGTCGCCGAGGTCGTGCCGCACGAACGCCTGCTCGAGCGCGCCCGTGAGATTGCGGCAGGCGTGGCGTCGATCCCCCGGGACAACGTGCGGGAGATCAGGCGGATGTACGAGGCCATCGGGGCGCTGGCCGGCGAGGCGGCCTGGCAGGCCGAGTCGGACTGGTCACGCCGCTGGATGCAGGACCGCTTCGACCAGTCCCGGCTCGCGACCGAACGGGAGACCATCATGGCCCGGGGACGGTCGCAGAGCACCGGACTGGACACTCCGCCGGCGTGAGGGTGTACGCGGGCATGGACCCGCGGCTGGGCCTCCGGGAGGTCGTCGCGCACGCCCAGCGGGTGGAGCGGCTCGGGTACGACGGCCTGCACGTCGCCGAGACGGTGCACGATGCGATGGCGGTCTCGCTGTTGGCGGCGGAGCACACGACGCGCATCACGGTGCGGACAAGCGTGGCGTTGGCGTTCACGCGCAGCCCGACGCTGCTCGCCTACACGGCGTGGGACATCGCCAAGCTCAGCGGGGGGCGCTTCCAGCTCGGCCTCGGCACGCAGATCCGCCAGAACATCGAGGACCGCTACGGAGTGCCGTTCGGGGAGGACCCGATCGGCCGGCTGCGCGACTACGTCGGCGCGGTGCGGGCCGTGTTCGCGGCCTTCGTGTCCGGGACGGCGCCGTCCTACGAGAGCGAGCACTACCGCGTGACGCGCCTCCAGCCCTACTTCAACCCGGGGCCCGATCCGGACGTCGCCGTGCCGACCGTCTACCTCGGCGGCGTGCAGCGGCGCGCCTGTGCCTTGGCGGGAGAGGTGGCCGACGGCTTCGTGAGCCACCCGACCAATTCGAACCCGCGCTACCTGAAGGAGACCTGCCTGCCGGCGCTGGCCGAGGGGGCGCGCACCGCAGGGCGGGACCTGAAGAGAGAAGGGTTCGAGACGGTCGTGGGCACGTCGGTGATCACGGGAGCCACGCCCGAGGCGGTCGGCCGCGAACGCGAACGGCAGCGTCGGCTCCTGGCCTTCCTCTATTCCACGCCGGCCTACGCGCCGACGCTCGAGCTCTACGGCTGGGACGACCTCGGGCCGCGCCTGCGCGACCTCATCCGGCGCGAACGCTGGGACGACCTGGGCGCGGTCCTCTCCGACGAGGTGCTCGACACGCTCGTCCCCGCGGGCAGCTTCGACGAACTGCCCGGGGTCCTCGTGCAGCGCTTCGCCGGGCTCGGCGAGGGCATCACGGTCTCCGTCCCGTCGGACGAGGCAGACGACGAGGGCTTCGCCGACGTCGTGGCCGCGCTGCGGGCCGCCTGACGCCGCGTCAACGCGGCATCGGGAAGATGAGCTCTTCGCCGGCCATGGCGTCGACGGCCGCCACCCGGTCCTCGTCGCTCATCGGCCTGTAACGCTCGGCCGAGGCGAGGACCCGCGGGAGGAGCCCGATGTCGCCGGGCGTGCAGAACGCGTGGACACCAGGGGTGGAGAGGGCGAAATGGATGCCGCGGTCCATCTCCTCGTCGGTCGTGGCGGGCTCGTACCACGAGCTCGCCCAGCGATCGGCGGTCTCCGGGCTTCCGGCCACCGCGTCGCTGAGGGGACGGTGGTCCGCCCACGGCCGGTGCGCCGCCGCCTTGATCACCATGACGCCGATGTCGCGCGCGGCGCACGTGGCGAGGAGCTCCTCGGCTGCCTCCCGATAGTCGGGGCGGGACCAGAGTGCGGGGTAGACCGGGAACATCACGGTGTCGAGGTCGAAACGCCGGAGCGCCTCGAGATGCGCACGAGGCACCTCGACATCGTGACCCGTGATGCCGGCGAAGCGGGTGTGTCCGGCCTCTCGCAACGAGACGATCTTCTCGAGCGCGTGCGATCGGCGGTCGAGCTCCTCGAGCGACGTCACGGCGTGGGCCTGATAGAGGTCGAGCACGTCGGCGTTGAGAAGACGCCTGGTGTTGTCGAACTGGTCCTGCACGCCGTCCGGGTTGGCCCGGAGCGTCTTGCCCCCGATGAAGATCTGGTCGCGCACGGCCGCCAGATGCGGCCCGACCACGGACTCCGCGGCCCCGTACTGGGGGGCGATGTCGAGGTGGTTGACACCGTGCGAGAGCGCAAGACGCAGCCAGTCCCCTGCCTCCTCGACGGTGGCGGCCCAGCAGGCGGCGCCGCCGAGCACCGCCACCGACGATTCGTGGCCGGTGCGTCCGAGGCGGCGCCGCTCCACGGCTCAGCTCTTCAGGGCGATGACGTTGAACGGCGCGCCCTGGTCGTCCATGACCACGGCGAAACGGCCGGGTTCGATGTCGGTCGGGGGCACCAGGACCGATCCGCCGATCTCCTTGACCTTCTCGACGGCCGCGTCGGTGTCCGGGACGCCGAAGTACACCCCCCAGTTGGGCGGCATGTCGGCCGGCATCATGTCGTTCTTGAGCATCATGCCGCCGACCTGGCGGCCCGAGATCTTCCACTCGGTGTATGCGGGCGGGCCGCCGGGAGGGCCCTGGTCCTCCCCGTCCCATCCGAAGACCGCCTTGTAGAAGGTCTTCGACTTCTCGAGATCGGTGGTGATGAGCTCGTTCCAGCAGAGGGTGCCGGGCTCGTTGACGAGTTGCGCGCCGGTGTGCTCGTTGGGCTGCCACAGACCGATCACCGCGCCGAGCGGGTCGGCGAATATGGCCATGCGCCCGGCATCCATGACGTCCATGGCGGGGGCCAGGACCGTCCCGCCGTTTGCCGTCACCTTGGCGAGGGTGTCGTCGACGCTGTCCACGTTGACGTAGGACATCCACACCGTCGGCATGTTCGGGTCCATCTTGGGGCCGAGGCCCGCCACGGTCTTGCCCCCGATGTCGCACACGCTGTAGCCGCCTGCCTCGGGAGGTCCCTCGGGCGTGTTCCACCCGAACAATGCACCGTAGAACTGCCTGGCCTTGGCCAGATCGGGGCTGCCCAGGTCGACCCAGGACGGGACGCCGTTTTCGTAGCGTTCGACTTCCATGCTGTCCTCCCTTTCGTCTGAGTCCCAGCCCTTGCGACGGTACCCGATCGGTCGCCCACTTGCTCCGGTCGGAGTGAGAAGATCACGGGAATGTCACAATCCCGGGTGCAGCGGTGAGCCCAAACCCCCTCGGGTCCCGCATGGAGCAGCTCGCCCAGGCGCTGGCGGAGCGGATCGTGCCGTTGGTGATCGAGGCTATCGACATCGACGCCTTGATCGACCGCGTCGACATCGACAAGGTCGTGAACCGCGTGGACGTGGACAAGGTGATCGGCAAGGTCGACGTGGACAAGATCATCGACCGGGTGGACGTGGAGAAGATCATCGAACGCGTCGACCTGGAGAAGGTCATCGAGAGGGTCGACATCAACGCCATCATCGAAAAGGTGAACATCGATGCACTCGTCGAGCAGACCGAGCTCGGATCGATCATCGCCCGCTCGACCACGGGCATTGTCACCGAGATCCTCGACGTCATCCGGGCACAGGGTGTCGGGCTGGACGACTTCATCTTTCGCTGGGGCAACCGATTGATCGGGCGGCGCCGACGGATCGCCCAATGGCCGGAGGGCCCGCCCCTCCTCGTGGAACGGAAGGTGGCGCCGGTCCCGTGACCGTGTCCGCTCCGTCCCCGGAACTGACGGTCGGCCGACAGGGCCACTACGCGGGTGCCGTGAGCCGCCTCGTCGCGTTCGGTGCCGACGTCGGGGCGTCGTGGGGGCTCTACACGTTGGGCGTGGCGCTCTTCAACGCCGCCTACAAGCTGGTTACCGGCTCTTCCTACAACCTGAGCAACCACCAGATCCTCGCCGTTGTCGTTCTCGCCATCTGGGAGTTCCTCTACTACTCCTACCAGTGGGCGGTGGGCGGGAGGACTATCGGGATGGCCGTCTTCGGGTTGCAGGTCGTGACGGCCGAGGGCGGCCCGATCGGCGCCCGGCAAGCCGTGCTGCGTACGCTCGGGCTCGCGCTCAGCGTCGCATTCTTCTGGTTTGCGTTCTGGGGCATCATCTTCCAGCGGGAACGGCGGGCCCTCGACGACTTCATCGCAGGGACCGCCGTCATCTACTCGTGGGACGCCCGAGCCGCCCGGCTGCGCTGGATCGCCCGCACCGAGGGCACAACGCACGGCGCGGTTCTTCACCAGCAGGTTCAGGAGCACAGGTTGGAACCCGAACAGGGCGCCACGTCGCAACCCTGAGGGGCGGGCCGGCGGCGTCCCTCTACGATTCCGGCTCATGTCCTTCACCGAAGTCACGAAGCCGCACCTCGGCGTCGCCGTCGTCACGCTCAACCGGCCCGAGCGCATGAACGCCATGGCATTCGACGTCATGATCCCCTTCCGCGACGCGCTGCGCGAGGTCGGCACCGACAATTCGGTCCGCATCGTGGTGGTCACCGGTGCGGGACGAGGCTTCTGTTCGGGCGCCGACCACGAAAACCCAGGGTCGATCCCGAACATCGACGGGCTCACCCTTCCGACGATCGCGTTGCGATCGATGGAGATGCTCGACGACGTCATGGCGACCATCCGCCGCCTCCATCAACCGGTGATCGCGGCCGTCAATGGTGCGGCCATCGGCGGTGGCTTCTGCCTCGCCCTCTGTGCCGACCTCCGCATCGCCTCGGAGCATGCCTACTTCCGGGCGGCGGGTATCAACAACGGCCTCACGGCGGCCGAGCTCGGGCTGAGCTACCTGTTGCCCCGTTCGGTGGGGCAGGCACGCGCCGCCGAGATCATGCTGACCGGCCGGGACGTCGATGCGGCGGAGGCGGAGCGAATCGGCATCGCCTCGCGGGTGGTTCCGGGGCCGGAGCTGTTGCCCGCATGCTTCGAGCTGGCTGACCGCATCAACGGCTGGAGCCGGGCGGGCGTCGAGCTCACGAAGCGCCAGCTCTGGAACAGCCTCGATGCCAGCAGCTTCCAGTCGCACATGGACGCCGAGGGCACCTCACAGCTCTTCGTGCGTTGCCTGACGCGCAATTTCGAAGAGTCCGTCGCAGCACGCAAAGAGGGGCGGACGCCCGTCTTCACCGACTGAGAGCGGCGACGGTCGGCCGGGTCACCGGGGTCACCCGGTGTTGACGAGCTGGTGGGCCGCCATGTCGAGATAGGCGCCGAGCTCGTCGGCGTCCGCGTCGTCGATGCGGCCGGCGGCGTGCAGCTCGCGGAGGGCGTCGTGCATGTGCCGCAACCATGCATCGCGCTCGGGGGGACCGATGACGAAGGGGGCGTGGCGCATGCGTAGCCGCGGATGCCCGCGCTGCTCGTTGTAGGTCTGCGGGCCACCCCAGTACTGCATGAGGAACATTGCCAGATGGTCTGCCGATTCCTTCAGGTCGTCGGGATAGAGGGGACGAAGCAGCGGATCGCCGGCGACGCCGAGGTAGAAGCGATCGACCAGGTCGACGAAGAACGTCTGCCCGCCGACCCGGTCGAAGAGTCCGTCCACGACGTCGACAGTAGAGGCTTTAGACTGCGCTCCGATTCGCGGCCGTAGTTCAATGGTAGAACCTCAGCCTTCCAAGCTGATGATGCCAGTTCGATCCTGGTCGGCCGCTCGCTTCCTTGCTGCTATTCACCGGGACGAGGTTGGTCGTGTCTTCGTCGGGCTCATGACTTCGTCCCGCGCATGTCCTGCGGGATTCGCGGCTCTTCGGATCCCAGCGGGGTCCGCGCCCTGACGAAGGTCCCCACAAGGGGACGCTCATAGGAATCGTGGTTGGGGGTCGCTCGGAACGTCACTGCGGCGTGATTCTCGAGAAGAGGCAGGGCGAAAGTCCCGTGAGCGTGACTACGGCCGAGCCCTTATGAGCCGCCTTGTCGGGATATAAGAGCAGCGGCGTATGCACACTGGCCAAGCACCCCGGGTCTCCACGTACGACCTGAGCCGCCGGCCCGAACGCCGTTCAGAGGATTCTGGCCCGCGGGCGTCGCACTCCACAGCCCGGGCACTCCACACCTATGGAAAAGGAGGGCCGCCGCCGTTGGGATCCGAAGAGCCGGATTCGCTGCACGACACCCGCCCTCTATCCGGCGACACGAGTCCCTCAAACCGAGCCACTCATGGCGTTTGTGATGTCTTGAATCGCCTTCTGCTCTGACTCGCTCACCTCATGCCCATGCTCACGGTGGGCGGCAGCAACCTTGTTCGAGAGAGTGACGATGAACTGCTTGTACTCCTGCACCTCTTCAGGCGTCGCTTTCTTCGCAAGGAGTGCAACCGAGTCGCGGAGATGTTGGAGTCCGTGCTGTTTGAGTTCATCGTACGAGTGGAAATGGGTGTGATCGCGCTCTGGCTTCGCCGCAACGATCTCATCGAGGAGCTGGCTCTTTCCGTGCTCCTGGCGTGCTTCGGCATAGGTCTTGGCCATGGCAATCGTCTCTCGAAATGAGCCGCCTCGTTGGGCCGTGACCACGATCATTCCTGCGCTCGGAGGCGCTTCGAGGATTACCCGCCATTCCTCGTCGGTGAAATCAGACTTTGAGGCCATCGTCGCTCCAATCTCTATTCGGCAAACTCTCTGGGTCTACGGTCTAGCGTTCGCTCCAACCTCGGACGAAATCGAATGCTTGTGCCCGTTAAGAGGGCGCATCCGAACAAGCGTTCCTCGTGGGGTCGATGATGCTTGCAGCTTCGCGGCCCTCCCGCAGCGAGGTCAGACCGCGTCCAGTTGCGTCGCCACCTCGATCAGGATGTCGTCGAGCTTGCGACCGAGGATCCACCCGACGTACACCGCGAAATGCACCACGACCTCTTGCAGCTCCTCGTAGGTCAACTCCTCGTTTGCCAACGCAGCGGTGAGTTGTTCCCGGGTCGAAGAGTCCGCACCGACGGCGGCGCTGCAGCAGATGGAGACGACCCGGCGGTCACGGCGGGTAAGAGAGGCATCCCGTGCCCAGATCTCCCCGTAGAGATAGTCGAGCTGTGCGTCGCGGCGGAACGCCGTGATCGGCGGCGGTGGCGCCACACCCTGGATCTCTTCGTAGGCGGCGTCGCCTCGGCCGTGGCGCTCCTCGGGTGACACCGGATCGGTCCACGGGACGAACTCGAGTGGCGCGAGCTGTCTTCCGCTCTGCTCGGCGATCTTCATCGACGAGGTCATGCCCGAGGTGGTGAGGACGGACGCCTTGGGCCAGCCCAACTGCGTGGCGAAGAACAGCACGAACTCGTCGAACTCCTCGCCCGAGATGTCGCCGCTGTTCAAGGCTGCGTAGACGTGCGTCTCGATCGGAAAGGCGGAATCGACGGCGCCGAGGCACGAGAGAGTGATCCAGCGTCTGTCCCGCGGCGTCAGGACGCCACGGCGCCACATCTCGCCGAACACGTACCCGATCACGCCGGCGTCGATGTAGGCCGAGATGGGTTCCGGGCTCGGCGTGGTCATGATGCGCTCGTATTCCGCTCGGGCTGCGGCTTGCCGGGCGTTTCGATCGGTCCACTCGTCCATCAGACTTGCCTCCTAAGACACTTGTCTTTATGCTAAGACAGTTGTCTCAGAAGGTAAAGGCGAGACTCCGGCAGGTGGTTCGGTCATGACAACGGCGACGACGACTCCCTCCTCGACCAAGGAACAGATCGTCCTGGCGGCCGAGCAGCTCTTCGCCGAGCGTGGGTACGACGGCGTCTCGTTACGGGAGATCGGCGCGGCGGCCGGGAGCAGCAACAACTCGGCGGTCCAGTACCACTTCGGCTCCAAGGAACAGCTCGTCGTGGCGATCTTCGAGCACCGCCTCGACTACATCGACGAGCGCCGCGGGCTGTTGGTCGCGCAGCGACAGCCACGCGACCTTCGTTCGTGGGTGGAGTGCTACGTGTTGCCGCTCCTCGAGCAGGGCGAGATGGAGGGCAGCCACTACATGAGCTTCATCGCCGCGGTCGCCCAACAGTCGACGCTCTTCGACCATCTGCCCGGGCGGTTCTGGTCGAGGACCGAGGAGTTCCGCCGCGCGGTCGGTGCACTCATGGCGGACGTTCCCGAACCTCTCCGGTCGCATCGGATTCTGCAGGTCGTTCTCCTCAGCGTTCACGCCGCGAGCTTCCGGGAGCGGGCGAAGGCCCGTAACCTCGACGTCCTCCCGTTCGCCATCCATGTCGCGGACCTGCTCGATGCGTGGGCGGGATTCCTGGCGGCACCGGTGTCCGAGGCAGCACAGGGATCGATCACCGGCCAGCCGGCCACGCCACCCGGTTGGTCCTTCGCCCTGTGAGGACGAGTCCGACCACCGTCGGCTTCATCGGTCTCGGGAGCCAGGGGGGGCCGATGGCTCGCCGCATCGTGGACGCCGGATTTCCACTGACGCTCTGGGCCCGGCGCCCGGAGACGATCCATGCCTTCACCGACACCCGAGCGACGTCCGCATCCAGTCCGGCCGATCTCGCGGAGCGCTCCAACATCGTCTGTGTGTGCGTGACGGGCGACGACGACGTCGACCAGGTCGTCCTGGGCCCGAAGGGAGTGCTTGCCGGCCTCGCACCGGGCGGGACTCTGGTCATCCACTCGACGGTGCACCCCCAGACCTGTGTGCGGCTGTCGGCCGAGGCGGGCAAGCGAGGTGCCGGACTCCTCGACGCACCGGTCAGCGGCGGCGGTCCTGCCGCGTCGGAAGGGAGGCTGCTCGTGATGGTGGGGGGAGACGAGGAGGTTGTCGACCGCGTGCGTCCGGTACTGGCGACCTTTGGAGATCCCGTCCTCCGCCTCGGCCCGGTCGGCGCGGGACAGACGGCCAAGCTGATCAACAACCTCGCGTTCACCGCACAGATCGCCGTCGCGCTCGACGTCTTCGCCTTCGTCGATCGCTTGGGAGTGAATCGGTCCACGATGGCCGAGGTCCTCGAACGCGGCAGTGGCGGAAGCAGAGCTGCCTCAGTCATCGCGGGCTCTGCGTTTGATCTCTCCGGTCTTGCCCAGGTCGCGGGACCACTTCTGCGCAAGGACTACCGGTTGGTGACCGACATCATCCGGAGCGAGGGCGTCGAGCCACCCGACGCGATCCTCGGCCTGGCGGAGCGCAGCCTCGCGATTTTGCGAGAGGAGGGCGCATCGTGATCGCCGACCTCGAAGGGCGCGCGGCCGTCGTCACCGGTGCCGCCAGCGGCATCGGGCGCGCCGCCGCTATGGCCTTCGCACAGCACGGGATGCGGACCGTGCTGGCGGACATCAACGACGAACGGTTGGACAAAGCGGTGGAGGAGATCCGGGGGGCCGGTGGCGAGGGCATCGCCGTGCATTGCGACGTCGCCAGCGACGACGACCTTGCGGCACTGCACAGAGCGGCGCGCCAGAGTTACGGGCCGGTCGATCTGGTCATGAGCAACGTCGGCGTGCTTGTGCTCGGCGAGCCTGCCGACATCCCCATCGACGCCTGGCAGCGCGTCTTGGACATCGACCTGTTGTCCGTGGTGCGGGCCACGCGCGAGTTCCTGCCGTCGATGCTGGAGCGCGGAAGCGGCCACCTGGTGAACACCGCCTTGACCGCGGGACTGTGGGGCTACGGCGCCGAGCGGCTCCCCTACGTCGCAGCAAAGGCGGCGATAGTCGCCGTCTCCGAGGCGCTCGCCGCGTACGCACGGCCAAAGGGCGTCGGGGTGACCTGCCTCTGCCCGGGACCGGTCGCCACCAACATCGCCGAGCAGATGACGATCCATGGCCCGGTCGGAAACCTGTGGGGGCCGCCACTCGAGATCCTCGAACCCGCCGTTGTCGCCGCCCAGGTCGTCGACGCCGTGCGGACGGGTCGATTCTTCGTTCCCACCCATGACGAGGTGTTCGGGATCCTTCGGCGTAGGGCGGAAGATCCGGAGGGCTTCCTCGACGAGATCATCGCCCAGCGGTCGTCGACGACAGGGGCGGGGTAGCCCAGCCGGTTTCTACGAACCGGACGTCGCGACGACCGTTCCGACATGACGCTCGGGTGGCGACGCCAGGAGCGGAACGACATGGGTTGTCATCCACGACGACCCGATCTCGGTGGCGAGCCGGTCGAGGACCTCGGGAGTGTCACCGGTGATGATCAGGATGAAATGGTCGGGGGCCACCTGCACGACGTCGAGACCGCGAAACCCCTCGATCTTCCTGGCTCGGGGCACGACTTCGCGCTCGGCGCCGGCGAACAGCTCCGGACTCTGTGGTTCCCGGAAGTGCAGGTGATTGACGACCGCCGCGGGCATCGTGTCACCCTAATAGGGGCAGAAGCCTCCGGCCGTGCCCAGCGTTCGGTGGGGGCACTCGCCAGAATGGGACGTGCCCTTGTCCCCCGGGCTGAAGCGTTGGTGGCCCGCCGCCGCAATCGTGCTCCTCGCGGTCGTCGCGTCCGTCGCCACGTTCGCCGCGACCTCCGGGTCGGATTCGCCTCCTCCCGCAACGCCGGAGAGCTCGAGCCACACCGGCGGGGCGCCCGCACCCAAGCAGGGCCCGGAGCCGACGACACGGCCGTCCGGGCGGCCGCCGCGCTCGCGGGCGCCGGCTACGACGTCCACGACGACGTCGACCGCGACCAGTTCCGCCCCGGTCGCTCTGGCCGGGTGCCCCGTGCCCCCGCACCCACCCCTGCCGCCTTCTCCCCCGCCGTGGCACCCGGCCACCCTCGTGACGTCGCTGCCGCCGGTGACGGCACCGGCTCCGTGGACCTCGAACCTTGCGGCACTGGCGGGGAAGGGCATGTGGATCTGGCAGTGGGACAGCACCGCGGACGGCGATGCTGACGCGATCGTGCAACAGGCCGTGTCGGCCGGCCTGCACCAACTGTGGGTCCGGGTGGCCGACTCCCAGAGCGGCTTCTACGGCGCGCCGGAGCTCGATGCGCTCGTGCCCGCTGCCCACGCGCACGGCATCTCCGTGATCGCGTGGGGCTTCCCGTATCTCTGGGATCCCGTGGGCGACGCCCAGTGGACCACACAGATCCTCGACTGGCGCGCCGCCGACGGCGAACAGGTCGATGGTTACAGCGCCGACCTCGAGGAATCGACGGAGGGCGTGATGATGAGCGCCCAACGCGCCGCCGTCTACCTCGAGCTGGTGCGGCAGGCGGCCGGCAGCCGTCTGGTCGTGGCGACCGTCTATCCACCCAGCGACGCCAGCTGGGACGGCGGTTACCCCTACCAGGCCATGGCGCCCTACGTCGACGCGTTCGCCCCGATGATCTATTGGGAGTGCGCAGACCCCGGCAGCGACGCCACGCAGGACATCGCTCGCCTCCAGACTCTCAGGCCGGTGCACGTCATCGGCGAAGCCTTCAACTTCGCCGATACCGGCGGCCGGATGGTGTCGCCGAGCGGGGCGGAGATCGCAGAGTTCCTGAGCGCCAGCCGGCAAGCCGGCGCGGTCGGGGCCTCGTTCTGGGTGTGGCAGGAGGCCACCCCGGACGAATGGTCGGCACTCACCGCGTTCTCGTGGGGCCCGCTGAAGCCCGCGCACGCACCCTGAACGGTCCTCCCGACGGCGTTCGGCCGCCGGGAGCCCGGCTGACCACTCGGCCGGAAGCCAGCGGGGGATGATGGACCCGTGCACGCCGTCGCGGTGGTCATCCTCGTCCTCTGGGTCGCGTTCTGGATCTACTGGCTGGCCGCCGCCACGACCGGTGTCCGGGCCGGGCGGACGCGATGGGGCCGCTTCGCCGGATTCCGGATCGCGGTGATCCTGCTCATCCTCCTGTTGGTACGCACCCGGACGATCAAGGGGCAGACCCTCACGAGCGACCCCGTGCTCCAGGCGATCGGACTGGTCGTGTTCCTGGCGGGGCTGGCGCTGGCGATCTGGGCCCGGCGGTACCTCGGACAGAACTGGGGCATGCCCATGTCGGAGAAGGTCGATCCCGAGCTCGTGACGACCGGCCCCTACCGCAGGGTCCGTCACCCGATCTACTCAGGGCTCATCCTCGCCATGATCGGCACGGCGATCGCCCTCAGCTGGTACTGGTTGCTCGCCGTCGTGCTGGTCGGGAGCTACTTCGTCTACAGCGCGGTCATGGAGGAGCGCTACATGGCCGGACTCTTCCCCGACACCTATCCCGCCTACAAGCGATCCACGAACATGCTGGTGCCGTTCGTCCTTTGACGGCCTCCGCCCGCCGCAGGCCGACCCTCTACGCTCTGCGCCGTCCGGATCTCCGGGCCGACGCGAGCACACCGAGCGGGGGACGGATGACGACCGAGACCGAACTTGCCTTCACCGAGTTGCTCGGTGCCGTGGCCGAGACGCACGCCCGCATGGCCGAGCAGCTGCGGGACGACGAGACGACACTGCTCGAGGCGCACAAGTGGCTCCTCACCATCCTGCAGGTGGCGGGCGACGTGCAACTCTGGGCCGACACCGCCCGGCCGCGCTTCGTAGAAATCGTCGGCCCGTACAAGAAGTGGGGCGGCGACAACGCCGACGCGTTCTACTGCTACGTGCCGATCGACCCGACCCGTACCTACCGCGTCATCTTCGAGCCGGGTGACGCCGTCTACATGTCGCTGACCGTCTACGGCGGTCCGAACGACGGCCGCTACTCCGAACGCATCGTCGGGAGCGTCAACAGCCGCGACGCGGGGCGCCAGCCCGACGGCTCGATCCGCATCGTCCTCTCCCCCGACGAGCCCAAGGAGCCGGACGAGCCCGGGGTAGCCCACATCCGGCTCGAACCGGACGCGGTGGCCGCCATCACCCGCGACTACCTCGAGGACCCCGTGCACGGGCGACGCGCCGAATGGCACATAGAGGCCGACGACCCGCCGGCCGTCTTCGCCCAGGACGACGCCGATCTGGCCCGGCGCCTGCGCGCCATGACGACGTGGGTACGCGACCAGGCCGGCATCGTGCCGCTCCCGCTCGCCGCCCCTAACGCCATC